>NZ_AOSQ01000004.1:0-107410 GCF_000349605.1 Kocuria sp. UCD-OTCP | reverse complement strand
GTCATCGCCGCGTTCTTCTGGATCGTCCCGGGGCTGCTGTCCGGCATCGGCACCATCGGCGAGCAGCTGCCCTGGCTGGACCTCTTCGAAAAAACGGTTCGAAAACAGGCCCTGGGGCCAGGGGGCCAGTGCCCCGGGGGCCCCGGCCAGCGCCCGGGCGGTGCCGGCGACGAGGCGCGCCCCCAGTGCGCCGGCGCCCAGGGGCAGCACGGCCGCCGCGGCGCCCGCCCCGTCGGGCAGGTTCAGCAGGAGCAGTCCCGCGAGGCCGCAGACGGTCACCACCGGCACCAGCGGGGCGGCGAGGACGTTGGCCGGCAGCGAGTACACGGGCACGGCGGGCTGGAGGAGCACGAGCACGGGGGCACACCACAGCTGGGCGGCCGCGGGGATCGCGACCGCCACGGCGAGCACCTCCGGGACCCGGGAGCCCAGGCACCGGGTCAGGGGCCGCCCGCTCACCACGATCCCCGCGGTGGCCAGCACCGAGAGGACGAAGCCGTACTCGGCGGCGAGCGCCGGCCGGACGACGACGAGGGCGATCACGGCGCCCGCAAGAGTGGCCAGGGAGACGGCGGTGCGTCCCGTGAGGAGGCTGAGGGCGGCGAGTCCGCCCATCACGGCGGCGCGCAGCACGGACGGGTCCGGACCGACGAGGAGCACGAACGCCGCCAGGGCGCCGAGGCCGGCGGCCAGGCAGGTGCGCCGCCCCGCGCCGAGGGACAGCGCGGCGTGCCCGGCCAGGGCCGTGACGAGGGCGCAGTTGGCGCCGGAGACGGCCGTCAGGTGGGTCAGTCCGGTGTCCCGCATGGCCTGGTCGAGCTCCGGGCCGATCCCGGCGCGCTCGCCGAAGGTCATCCCGGGCAGCAGCCCCGCGGCGTCGGGGCCCAGTCCTGCGGTGCCGGCCACGAAGCGCTCCCGGACCTGCTCCCGCCGGCCGGGCTCCCGTGCCGGGAGGACCGCCGGCGGGGCGGCGGCGCGCAGCACCGGGGGGCCGGGGGACGGGGCCCCGGCGGTGAGCACGGCGGTGATCCGCTGCCCCGGGACCAGCCCGGCCCAGGCGGGCCCGTCCGCGAAGACCGTGACGTCGACGTCGGCGGGTCCGCCGCGGCCCTCGTGGGTGACCTGTTCAAGGCGCAGCCCCAGGACCACGCCGGTGCGGTCCTCGTCCGCGTGGCCGGTCCCGGGGGCGGGCGCCGTCCACCGCCGGGGCGGCTCGGCCACCTCCGCCGTGACGGCCACCGTCCCGGCCCCGGCGAGTGCTGCCCCGAGCGGGCCGTGGGCGGTCTCGCGCTGGGCGGCCGTGGTGCTCAGCAGCACGGCCGTGACGGCGAGGGCGCTCAGGGCCACGGCCGACCACGGCAGGGCCCGCCACAGCCCGGGGCCGCGGGGCCGCCCGGACGGGGGCTCCTCCCGCCGGAGGGCGCGGGCCACGACGAGGACCAGGGCGGCGCCGAGCACCAGCGCCGCCGGGTAGAGCGCCCCGGCGGCCGCGACGCGTGCCGGGGGCAGGTGCGCGGCGAGCAGACCGGTGAGCCACGCGCCCAGCGCGGCGGGGACGAGCCGCAGGTCCCAGGTGCGGCCCGGCGCGCGGGCGTCGCGGTGCTCCTGGTGCTCCAGGGCCCTCGCCCACCACTCGGCGGGGCGCCTCACACGCTCACCAGCGGCCCGAGCGATTCCATCAGGGCGGGGCCGATCCCCGGCACGGCGTCGAGGTCGGCGACGGCGGCGAATCCGCCGTGCGCCTGCCGGAACTCCACGATCCGTCCGGCCAGCACGGGCCCGACCCGCGGGAGGGTTTCGAGCTCGGCCGCGGTGGCCGTGTTGAGGTTCAGCGTCCCGCCCGGGACGGCGCCCTCCGGTGCCCCGGTCCCGGACGGTGCACCCGGGACCCCGGGCGGCACCGCCGCTCCCGGCGCCGCGGCGGCTCCGGGCGCCGGAGCTCCGGGAGCAGGGACGGGAGCGGTCTCGGTGTCGGGGACGAGCACCTGCTGGCCGTCCGTGACGGGGGCGGCCAGGTTCACGGACTCCGTCACGGCGGCATCGGTGAGGCCTCCGGCGGCCTCGACCGCGTCGACGACCCGGGCCCCGGCCTCGAGGGACACGACGCCGGGGCGGGCCACCTCCCCGGTCACGTGCACGTGCAGCGTCGACCCCGCCGCGGGCGGCTGGGCCGCGGCGGACCCCGGCGGGCCCGTCCCGGGTCCGGTCGCCATGCCCGCACCGGCCACGGCTCCGTCCCCGGCCCCTCGCCCGGTGTCGCCCCCGCCGTGCCGGCCGGGGTCCTGCCCGGTGTCCTGCCCTTGGTCGCCGCCCAGCTCCGCCTCGGCGAGGACGGGCCGCCCGGCGGTCTCCGGCACGTCCCCGCCGTCCTTCCCGGGCCCCAGCACCGTCCAGCTCAGCCAGGCGAGCGCGGCCAGGGCGATCAGCAGCAGCGAGGCCGGGACCCGGGTCCGGGCGGCGACCGGCCGACGGTGGGCGGGAGCGGCCCCCGGTGCCCCGTCCTGGGGCGACGGCGCCCGGCCGGGACCGGTGGCCTCGCCCCGGGCCTCGGCCAGCAGCGACGCCAGCCGTTCGGCGGGCTCCGGAGCACCGGGTGCCGGGGCGCCTGGTGCCGGGGCACGGCCGGGCCCGGCACCGGCACCAGGCGCGCCGGGCGCGGAAGGCGCGGGCGGGACGACGGGCGCGGGCGGGGTGGGGTTCGCTCGCCGTCGGGCGCGCGGCACGGTACCGGTCATGGCCCCAGCCCACCCCGGCCGGCCGGTCCCACGCGCCGAACGGGGCCCGCTGGGGACGCGCGCGGGCCCGGAGCAGGACTGTGGAGCCCGGACACCGGCCTGAACACCGGCCCGGCCCCCGGTCCGGGCACCGGCCCCCGGGTGCGGGGCGGGGGCTCGGGCCGGGGGCCGGGAGCGGCGGGGCGTCGTCGTGCTCCCGTGCGGGAGCGGCGGCTCAGGCCACGATGTTGACGAGCTTGGGCGCGCGCACGATCACCTTGCGGATCTCGGCGTCGCCCAGCTGGCGGCGGATCGTCTCCGAGCCCAGGGCGAGCTCGCGCAGGGCGTCCTCGCCGATGTCGGCGGGCACCTCGAGCCGGTCCCGGACCTTGCCCTTGATCTGCACCACGGCGGTGACGGTGTCGTCCACCAGCAGCTCCGGGTCGACCGCGGGCCAGCCGGCGACGACGACGGAGCCCTCGTGGCCCAGCGCGTGCCACATGTCCTCGGCCGTGTACGGGGCGACCAGCGACAGCAGGACCGCGACCGCCTCGACGGCCTCGCGCACGGCGGGGTCGGCGGGCCCGCAGCCGGAGTCGATGGCCTTGCGGACCACGTTCACCAGCTCCATGGTCTTGGCGATCACCACGTTGAACTTCGCGGCGTCGAGCAGCTGGGCGGCGTCGTCGACGGCCCGGTGGGTGGCCCGGCGCACGCTCAGGTCCCCGTCGGCCGGGTCGGCCCCGGGGTCGCCGGTCACGTCCTGGGCCAGGCGCCAGGCCCGGGCCAGGAACTTCTGGGAGCCCTGCGGGGAGACGTCGGCCCAGTCCAGGTCGTCCTCCGGCGGGGAGGCGAAGACCATGGTCAGGCGCACGGCGTCCACGCCGAACCGGTCGAGCTGCTCGCCCAGGTCCACGCCGTTGCCCAGGGACTTGGACATCGCCCGGCCCCCGTTGAGCACCTGGCCCTGGTTCAGCAGCGCCTTGAACGGCTCGGTGAAGTCCACGAGCCCCAGGTCGAAGAGCACCTTGGTGAAGAACCGGGAGTAGAGCAGGTGCAGGATCGCGTGCTCCACGCCGCCCACGTACTGGTCCACGGGCAGCCACTTGCGGGTCTGCTCGAGGTCGAACGCCGCGGTCTCGTCGTTCGGGGAGGCGAAGCGCAGGTAGTACCAGGAGGAGTCCACGAACGTGTCCATGGTGTCGGTGTCGCGCAGGGCGGGGCCGTCGCAGGAGGGGCAGTTCACGTGCACCCAGGACTCGGCCGCCGCGAGAGGGGACCGGCCCTTGGGCGCGAGCTGCTCGCCGCGCAGGTCGTCGGGCAGCCGCACCGGCAGCTGCTCCTCGGGCACCGGCACCTCGCCGCAGGCCCCGCAGTGCACGATCGGGATGGGCGCCCCCCAGAAGCGCTGGCGGGACAGCAGCCAGTCGCGCAGCCGGAAGTTGACCTGGCGGTTGCCCGTCCCGGCGGCCTCGACCAGGCCGATGGCGCGCTCGATGGCCTCGGTCTTCTCCAGCCCGGAGAGCTCGCCCGAGTTGATCAGGGTGCCCTCGCCCGTGGTGGCGGTCCCGGTGACGGCGGGGTCCTCCTCGCCGGTGTCGAGCACCGCGCGCACGGGCAGGTCGAAGGTGCGGGCGAAGTCGAGGTCGCGCTGGTCGTGGGCGGGCACGGCCATGATCGCGCCCGTGCCGTAGTCGGCCAGCACGTAGTCCGCGGCCCACACGGGCAGCTTCTCGCCGTTGAGCGGGTTGACGGCGTGGCGGCCCAGGAACACCCCGGTCTTCTGCCGGTCGGTGGCCTGGCGCTCGATGTCGGACAGCGCCTTGACCTGCTCCCGGTAGGCGGCCAGCTCCGCCGCGTGCTCCGGGGCGACGATCTGCCCGGCCAGCTCGGCGTCCGCGGCGACCACGAAGAACGTGGCGCCGTAGAGCGTGTCGGGGCGGGTCGTGAACACGGTGACCTCGCGGTCCGTGCCGCCCTCGCCGGCGCCCTCGATGGCGAAGCGCACGTGGGCTCCCTCGGAGCGCCCGATCCAGTTGCGCTGCATGGCCAGCACCCGCTCGGGCCAGTGGCCCTCGAGCGCGGCCATGTCGTCGAGCAGCCGGTCGGCGTAGTCGGTGATCTTGAAGTACCACTGGTTCAGGGCCTTCTTCGTCACCGGGGTGTGGCAGCGCTCGCACGCCCCGTTGACGACCTGCTCGTTGGCCAGCACCGTCTGGTCCTTGGGGCACCAGTTGACCGGCGAGTTCTTCCGGTACGCCAGGCCCTTGCGGTGGAACTGCAGGAACAGCCACTGCGTCCACCGGTAGTACTCGGGGTCGGAGGTGTGGATCTCCCGGGACCAGTCCGCGCTGATCGCGTAGCGCTGGAAGGAGGCCTTCTGCGTCTCGATGTTGGCGTAGGTCCACTCCGCCGGGTGGGCGTCGCGCTTGATCGCCGCGTTCTCCGCCGGCAGCCCGAAGGAGTCCCAGCCGATCGGGTGCAGCACGTCGTAGCCGCGCTGACGCCAGTACCGGGCCACCACGTCCCCCATCGCGAAGGCCTCCGCGTGCCCCATGTGCAGGTCGCCCGAGGGGTAGGGGAACATGTCCAGGACGTAGCGGCGCTCCCGCGAGCCGTCGTCGACGGGCGCGTAGACCTGCTGCTCCGCCCAGAACGACGGCCACGCCGCCTCGATGGCACGGAAGTCGTACCCGGTGGTCTCGGTCGTGTGCTGCTGTTCGGTCACGGTCCTCGCCTTCGCGGTCGTGGACCGCCGCCGGCCCCGGAACGGGCGGCGCGCGGTCGCGTGTGCGGCACCCGGGCATCACGGATGCCCGGCGGTGCGCCGACGGTGGTGGAATCCGTCCCATCCTAGCCCAGCGCCGCCCGGCCTCCCGGCCCGCAGGGGCTAGCATCGACAGCGGGCCGGGACGCACCGGGCGCCTGCCGGGCCCGCAGGGAGGAACCATGGCGGCAGCGGCCGGCGCACGGCACGGCGCGGCGGACGGCGGCGGGCCCACCGGCACGGGCCGCGACGCCGACGTTCCGGGCAGCGCGGTGCAGAACCCCTGGGCCGAGCGGCGCAGCATGGTCCTGGACGGGCACAAGGTGCGCTACTGGTTCTACGACGTCGACCGGGCCCCCAAGCCGCTGCTCGTGCTGGTCCACGGCTTCCGCGGCGACCACCACGGCCTGCAGCTGGTCGCCGACCGGCTCCGCGAGCGCTACCACGTGGTCGTCCCCGATCTGCCCGGCTTCGGCCGCTCCGAGCCCTTCCCCGACCGGCCCCACGACATCGCCGGGTACGCGGAGTTCCTGCGCGGCTTCGTGGAGACCCTCACCGACGGCGCGGTGCACGACGGCGCCCCGCACGGGGTCGCCGTGCTGGGCCACTCCTTCGGCTCGGTGGTCGCCGCGCACTTCGCCGCCGCGCACCCGGCGATGGTCGAGCGGCTGGTGCTCGTCAACCCGATCTGCGAGCCCGCGCTGGAGGGCGAGCAGGCGCTGCTGAGCCGCCTGACGGTAGGCTACTACCGGCTGGGCCGGGCTCTGCCCCGGCGGCTGGGCCGGCGGCTGCTCTCCAGCTGGCTCGTCACGGACGCGATGAGCGGGGTGATGACCAAGTCGCAGGACCCCCGGGTGCGCGGCTACGTGCGCCACCAGCACCGCGCCTACTTCTCGTCCTTCGCGGACCGGGACGTGCTGCTGGAGGCCTACGAGGCCTCCGTCTCGCACACCGTCGCGGAGGTCGCGATGCAGCTGAGCATGCCGACCCTGCTGGTCGTGGGCGCCCAGGACGAGCTGGGCTCGCTCGCCGCGCAGCGGACCATGGCCTCCTGGATCCCCCGGCACCGCCTCGAGGTCCTCGACGGCGTGGGCCACCTCATCCACTACGAGGCCCCCGGGCGCACCGCCGAGCTCGTCCACGACTTCCTCTCCTCCCCCGCCCCCGAGCCGGTCCCCGGCCCGCCCCCCGGACCGGACGGCGGGCCGCCCGCGCTGCACGCGCAGGCGCCCCCCGTCGACGCCCCCGCCCCCGACACCGCCCCGTTCACCGGTCTGCAGCTCATCGTGCGCCGCGGGCACCGGGCCCGCCGGGACCAGCAGGCAGGACGCCGCCGGTGAGACTGCTCCTGGACGCCCGCTACACCCGTCTCGACCGCCACGACGGGATCAGCCGCTACGGGGCGAGCCTGGCCGAGGCCGTGGCCGGTCTCGCCGGCGCGACCCCAGGGCTGGACGTGGCCCTGCTCGTCAGCGACCCCCGCCAGCTCGCCCTGCTGCCGGGGCTCCCCCACGTCACCGGGCCCTCCCCCGTGTCGGCCGCCGAGGCCGCCACGGCGCTGGTGCTCAACCGGTACGCGCCCGACGTGGTGTTCTCCCCCATGCAGACCATGGGCTCCGCGGGCCGCCGGCACGGGCTGATCCTCACGCTGCACGACCTCATCTACTACGACCACCCGCAGCCGCCCGGGGACCTGCCCGCCGCCGTGCGCGCGGGCTGGCGGCTCTACCACCGGGCCTGGTGGCCCCAGCGGGTCCTGCTGGACCGCGCCGACGCCGTGGTGACCGTCTCGGACACCACCCGCGAGCTGATCGCCGCCCACCGGCTCACCCGCCGCCCCGTGCACGTAGTGCCCAACGCCCCCCAGCCCGGTTCCGTGCTCCCCACCGGGCAGGCCCTGGCACGGCTGCCCCGGCGCGGCCGGAAGCTGCTCTACATGGGCTCCTTCCTGCCGTACAAGAACGTGGAGACCCTGCTGCGCGCGGCCGGCCGGCTCCCGGACCACGAGCTGCACCTGCTCTCCCGGATCTCCCCGGCCCGCCGCGCCCAGCTGGAGGCCCTCGTCCCGGACGGGGCGCGGGTCGTCTTCCACGACGGGGTGGACGAGACCGAGTACGCCGCACTGCTCGCCGAAGCGGCCGCCCTGGTGCACGCGTCCCGGGCCGAGGGCTACGGGCTGCCGCTCGTGGAGGCGCTCGCGGCGGGCACGCCCGTGGTGTGCAGCGACCTGCCGATCTTCCGGGAGGTCGCCGGGGGCGCCGCCGGCTACGCCGCGCCCGACGACGACGCCGGGTTCGCCGCCGCCGTGCGCGCCCTCGAGGACCCGGACCGGGCCCGCGCCCGGGTGCTGGCCGGGCTCGAGCGGGCCCGGGCCTACTCGTGGGACGACTCCGCACGCGAGCTGCTGGCGGTCGCCCGCGGCGTCCACGAGTCCCGCTCCCGGCACCGCTCCCCCTGACCGGACCGTCCTAACGGAGTCCACGAGCCCCCGCGGGTCCTCCGTCCCGCGGCTACGCTGGACCGGTGGAGACGAGACAGCTGGAGGCCTTCCTCGCGGTGGTGGGGACCGGCACCTTCGCCGGTGCGGCCGACGAACTGGGCACGGTGCAGTCGAGCGTCAGCACCAGGGTCCGGGCCCTGGAGCAGGATCTCGGCGTCCGGCTGTTCGACCGGTCCCGCCGCACCGCCCGGCTGACCACGGCCGGGCTGGTGCTCGCCGAGGAGGCGCCGGCCTGGCTGCACCTCGGACAGGACCTGCGCCAGCACGTGCTCGAGGCCGACGGCGGCCGGCGCGGCTCCTTGCGGATCGGCACGATCAACCCCATCAGCCATCTGGACCTGCCGGGGATGCTGGCCGGGTTCTCCGCCGAGCACCCGCACGTGCAGGTCTCGCTGAGAACCGATCCGGCCGGCTCCGAGGGGCTGCTGACGCGGCTGCGGGCCCACGAGCTGGACCTCGCCGTGGTGTCCCTGCCCGCCCGTGCCGTGGTGCACGACCTGGTGACCGCCCCGCTGGCCTCGGGCGCGCTCGTGCTCATCACGCCCTCCGGGCACCCCCTGGCCGCGGACGCCGCCTCCCCGCCCACCCTGGCCGAGCTGAGCGAGCACCCCTGGATCGACACGGCGGCGGGCCAGGCCGTGCGGCACATCGTCGACAGCGCCTTCTCCGCCGCGGGACTGGTCCGCCGGCGGGCGGTGGAGCTCTCGGACCTGACGGCCGTGCCGGACTTCGTGGCCTCCGGCAGCGGCATCGCCATGGTTCCCCGCTTCGTCGTGACCGGCCGATCGGACGTGCGGATCGTGGACTACACCGGTCCCCGCCTGGAGTGGAGCACGGTCCTGGTCCACCGCCGGGGCCGGATCTCCCAGGTCGCCCAGCGGTTCTGGGACCACAGCCTGCAGCACCCCGCTCCCGCCTGACCCTTCCGGGCCGCCGCGCGGACCCAGGGGCCCGTCGTCGTTCCATCGCGGTTGCCGATGATGTCGATCGCCTCTGATCGTTGGACGCGCGGGGAACTCGGCGGGCATCCTGGAGGCACGCCCCATGCCGACCCGGAGGACCTCCCGGGCCCGCTCCCCTCGCCGTGCTCCGGCGCGCGCCGACCGACCCCGGGCGGCCCCGGCGGACGGGAAGCGCCCCGTGGCCCCTGAGCGCACCTCCCCCGCACGACGACGGCGCCACGGCCCGCACCGTTGCCGGCCACGGCACCACGCCGGACCGGGCACCCTCCGCAGCCGGCGGACCCGGAACCCGGGGGCCTGCTACCGCCGCCGCACGAGCACGGCCACCAGCGGCAAGGAGCGCAGCAGGCCGGTGCGTCGTCTCCGAGAGGTCCTCGCCCGGTCGCCGGCGCACCGTGCCGCGCCACCCGGACAGCCCCACCCGAGGAAGGGACCGATCGAGTGACGGAAGCAGACGACGACCAGCGGCCGGAGCCCGAGCCGTCGAGGGCGATGGTCGAGCGGGACCGGGTCGGCGCGGCCGTGCGCCGCCGTTCACGCCTTCCCCACGAGGAGCTCCCCCCGATCTCCAGCACCGAGCTGAGCAAGGGCCCGGCCGAGCTCGCCGAGGACCGCGAGCCCCGCGTCAACTGGCGGGTCTTCGTCACGTCCTCCCTGGTCGTCCTCGCGTTCTCGGTCTGGGCGATGGCCGCCCCGCACCACGCCGCGAGCGCCATGCGGGACGTCGTCGGCTGGATCGCGACCAATCTCGGCTGGTTCTACGTCCTCACGGTGACCCTGGTGATCCTCTTCGTCCTCTGGGTCGCCTTCTCCAAGGAGGGCAGCGTCCGGCTGGGCCCGGACCACTCCCGCCCGCAGTACGGGCTCTTCACCTGGGTCGCGATGCTCTTCGCCGCCGGCGTGGGCATCGACATGCTCTTCTACTCGGTGACCGGACCGATCACCCAGTTCGTCGCTCCCCCCGCGGCCGACCCCCGCTCCGCCGAGGCCGCCCAGGACGCCGTGGTCTGGACGATGTTCCACTACGGCGTGGCCGGGTGGTCGATGTACGCCCTGCTGGGCATGGCCATGGGCTACTTCGCCTACCGCTGGGGCATGCCGCTCTCCATCCGGGCCGCCCTGTACCCGCTGCTCGGCCGGCGCGTCCGCGGGACCACCGGCGACGTCATCGACGTCTTTGCCCTGGTGGGCACCGTGTTCGGCGTGGCGACCTCGATGGGCATCGGGGTCGTGCTCCTGAACGTCGGTTTTGCCTGGCTCTTCGGGCTACCGGAAGGCCTGGCGCTGCAGATCGCCCTCGTGCTGGTGGCCGTCGTCATGACGGTCGCGGCCTGCACCTCCGGGGTGGACCGGGGCATCCGGGTCATCTCCGAGCTCAACCTCTGGAGCGCGGGCGCGATGATGCTCTACATCCTCGTCACCGGCGAGACCGCCTTCCTGCTCAACGCCATGGTCGAGAACATCGGCCGCTTCGTCTTCACCCTGCCCGAGCGCACGGTGCAGACCTTCGCCTACGTGGAGGGCGGCTCGGAGTGGATGGGCGGCTGGACGCTGTTCTTCTGGGCCTTCTGGCTGGCGTGGGGACCGTTCGTCGGACTGTTCCTCGCCCGCATCTCACGGGGCAGGACGCTGCGGGAGTTCGTCGTCGCGGCCATCACCGCACCCGTGCTCTGCGACTTCTTCATCGTGACCGTCTTCGGCAACTCCGCCATGCACGAGGTGCTCAGCGGCAACACCGAGTTCGCCCGGCTGGCCGTGGAGAGCCCGGAGCAGGGCTGGTACGCACTGCTCGAGATGTTCCCCGGCGCGGCGTTCCTGATCGGGCTGGCGACCCTGTCCGGGCTGCTGTTCTATCTGACGAGCGCCAACTCGGGTGCGATGGTGATGTCGAACTTCTCCTCGACCATCCCCGACCCGGCGCAGGACGGGCCGAAGTGGCTGCGGATCTTCTGGGCGCTGCTGACCGCGGTGCTCACCATCGCCATGCTCGTGGCCGGGGGCGTCACCACCATGGAGCACGCCACGCTGATCTTCGCGCTGCCGGTGACGGTCATCGCCTTCCTCGTGATGGCCTCCTTCTCGAAGGTGCTGCGGATGGAGCGGGCCGAGCGCGAGGGCCGGACCCTGCGCCGGCGCTTCGACGCGGTCCACGGCGGCCTGGTCCCCGAGAAGACGTGGCGGCAGCGCCTGGCCCGCCTGCGGTCCTATCCCTCGCAGAAGGCCGTCGCCCAGTTCGTCGGGCGCGTCGTGCGACCCGCGCTCCAGGACGTCGCCGACGAGTTCCGCGACCTGGGCCACCAGGCGGAGCTGCGCACGACCCCGAACGCCGGGACCGGCATCGACGAGCACGCGCTCGTCGTGAACATGGCCGACCACCGGGACTTCCACTACCAGGTGGCGGCCGTCCGGGCGCCGGTGCCGATGATCGGGGCCCGCAGCATGTCCCGGGAGACGGACGTCTACTACCGGCTCGAGGTGTTCACCCAGACCGGCAGTGAGGGCTACGACCTGATGGGTCTGACCCAGCAGCAGCTGATCAACGACGTCCTGGACCGCTACGAAGCCCACCTGTCATTCCTGCGGTACTCCACGGAGCACGCCTACGCCTCGGTCCTGACGCCCCCGCAGCCCGCCGCGGCCGATGCGGTCCCGCCGCCGGTCCCTGCGCGGGCCGAGGACGTGGAGCCCATCGGCACCTGAGCCCCGCACCGGCGCAGGGGCCCGCCCGCGGCGCCCGCGTGGCCCCTAGGGCACGGACCAGGTGTGCACCGGCTCGTTCTCGTCCATGTGCTCGGCGTAGGCCTCCAGCATCCGGCGCAGGGCGGTGGGCCGGTCCGCGCCGTGGCGCTCGAAGTGCTCGACCGCCCGGGTCTGCCACACCGCGCCGTTGACCCCCGAGACGCACCGGCCCTCGATGATCCCCAGGTAGCGCTCGCGCACCTCCGGAGCCACCCCCCACTCCTCGAGACCCTGGTGGGCCAGCGGGAGGAGGTGGCGCAGGACGAGCTCGTCGGCGCTGACCTCCCCGTAGCCGGGCCAGTACAGCCGGGCGTCGATGCCGTCCCGGGCGGCGCGGGTGAAGTTCTCGGCGCAGGCCGGGAAGCTCATCCGGGTCCACACCGGCCGCTCCTGCCGGGCCAGCACGCGCGCGGCCCCGTAGTAGAACGCGGCGTTGGCCATCACGTCGGTGATCGTCGGGCCCGCGGGCAGCACCCGGTTCTCCACCCGCAGGTGCGGCCGGCCGCCCACGACGTCGTAGATCGGCCGGTTCCAGCGGTAGACCGTCCCGTTGTGCAGCCGCAGCTCCGAGAGGTCCGGGGCGATCCCGGCCCGCAGCTTCGCGGCCGGGTCCTCCTCGGAGCTCTCGGCCAGCAGCGCCGGGAACCAGCGGACGTTCTCCTCGAACAGGTCGAAGATCGAGGTGATCCACCGCTCGCCGAAGAACACCCGGGGACGCACCCCCTGGTTCTTCAGCTCCACCGGGCGGGTGTCCGTGGCCTGGGTGAACAGCGCGATCCGGGTCTCGGCGTGCAGCCGCCGGCCGTAGAAGAACGGGCTGTTCGCGCCGAGGGCGATCTGCGGGGCGGACAGCGCCTGGGCGGCGTTCCAGTGCGCCGCGAACTGGGCGGGGGCGACCTGCAGGTGCAGCTGGACGCTGGTGCACGCCGACTCGGGGGCGATCGAGTCGCACCAGGTGTCGACCCGCTCGCCGGTGGGCCCCTCGATCTCGAGGCGGATGTCCTCCCCGCGCGCCACGAAGATGGAGTCGTTGAGCGCCGTGTAGCGGTTGTTGTCGCTGATCCACTCCTGCTCGTAGTGCTCGGGGCGCAGGGTGGGCAGGATGCCGATCGTCACGATCCGTGAGCCGACCCCGCGGGCCGCGGCGTCCGCGGCGTTGAGCGAGGCGCGCAGGTCCTCCTCGAGCTCGAGGGCGGCCCGTCCGGGCAGCGGGCGGGGAGGCACGTTGAGCTCGATGTTGTACCGCGCCAGCTCGGTCTGGTACCCGGGGTCGGCGATCGCGGCGAGCACCTCGTCGTTGTGGAAGTGCGGGTCGAAGCTCCCGTCGACCAGGTTGAGCTCGATCTCCAGCCCCGTCATGGGCCGGTCGAACTCGAACGAGGCGCGGGCGAGCATCTGCTCGAACACGTCGAGGTCCGCACGGACCTTCTCCCGGTAGCGCTGGCGCTGCTCGCGCGTGTAGCTGCGGGAACTGACCTCTTCGCCCACGGTGGCCTCCGACTCCCGGCCGCGGCGCGGCCCCAGGACACCAACCAACCACACCGCGGCCCGTGCGCCAACACCCGGGCGCACCCGCCGCTGCGCCGTCCGCAGGTGCGCCTGGGCCGGCGCGGTCCTCAGAGCAGGTCGGTGACGTCGCAGCGCACGTGCACCGGGGCGTGCTTGCGCAGCGCGGAGGCCTTCGACCGGGCGGCCCGCAGCCGGCGGGTGACCTCCCCGGCCACGCCGTAGCCGAAGAACAGCAGCGCCCGGTGCGGGGCCGGCTCCCCCTCAGGCCCGGGCTCGTGGTCCTCCAGGGGGGCGGGCCCGATGACCCGCACGGCGGGCGGCAGCTCGAGGTCGGCCAGGAACGCCGCGACCGCCGCGGCCGGGCCCGTCACGGCCGCCGAGCGCACGGCCGGGGGCAGGCCCAGGGACTGGCGCTCCACCAGCTCGCGCTCGGCGTACCCGGCCGGGTCCCACCGCACGAGCGCGCCCACGGCGGCCTCGTGCTCCGCGGTGACAACCACGATCCCGCCGTCCCGGGCGCGGCGCACCAGCGCGGCGGCGTTGAACCACCGGCGCAGCGTCTGCTCCGCGGCGCGCAGGGCGGGGCGCATCAGCATCCGGTTGCCGTCCAGCAGCAGGGCGGCCGCGTAGCCGCCCTCCGCGACCGGCTCGGCGCCCGGGGTGGCCACGACGAGAGCGGGCGTGCCGGGGACGTCCGCGCGCACCGCGTCGCCCGAGGACGCCACGACGGGCACCTTCGGGAACGCCCGCCCCAGCTCCTCGGCGGTGCGCAGCGCCCCGACGGTGACCAGGCGCATCCGGGGGGACCCGCAGGCGGCGCAGGACCAGGCGTGCGCCGAGCGGCCGCACCAGCCGCACCGGGGCACCCCGCGCCGGGACACGACCCCGAGGGGCCCGTCGCAGGCGGTGCAGCGGGCGGGCTCCCGGCAGCGCTCGCACGCCAGGTGCGGGGCGTAGCCGGCGCGGGCGACCTGGACCAGGACGGGGCCCCGCTCGAGGGCCTCGCGGGCCGCGCGGTAGGCCGTCTCGGGCAGCCGGGCCCGGGAGGCCAGCGGGTCCCGGGCGGCGTGGAAGGAGTCGGCGGTGGAGACGATCCGCGGGGCGTGGACGCGCAGCACGTCCCGCGCGGGGGCGATCCGGCGGGCCCACCCGGAGACGACGAGGCGCTGGGCCTCGGGGCTGACCGCGTGACCGGCGAACAGCGCCGCGCACCCGCTGCGCCCGGCGCGCAGCAGCAGCACGTCCCGGACGTGCTGGTAGGGAGCGCGCTGCTCCACGAGGTTCTCGTCGCCGTCGTCGAAGCACGCCACGAGGCCGAGGTCGTCCACGGGGGCGTACGCGGCGGAGCGGGTGCCGAGGACCACCCGGACCTGCCCGGTGGCCGCGGCGAGGAACGCCCGGTAGCGGGGCGTGGGCCCGTCCTCGGCGTGCAGGCGCACCAGGTGCTCCCCGCCGATCTCGTCCGCGACCGAGCGCTCGAGCCGCGCCAGCGCCTTCTGGTCCGCGACGACGGCGACCGCCCCGCGCCCGGCCCGCCACGCCGCGCCGATCCCGGCGGCCAGGACGTCCGTCCAGTCGTGGGCGGGATGGGCGGGCAGCACCTCGACGACGGCCCGCGGGGAGGCCCCCGCCGCCAGCTCCGCCAGGAACTGCGCACCGCCGGCGTAGTCCGCCAGCGCGGCGTCGTGGGAGGGACCCGGGGCGTGCGGGGACAGCCCGGTCGAGTGGCCGGGCAACTCGGCCAGCCGCTGCTCGACCTCCTTCTCCACGCGGGCGACGCGGGGCGGGACGGCCACCCGGACGACGTCCGCGGCCGTGCCGGCCGAGCGGGCGGCGACGTCCTCGGCCAGCCGCGCGATCTCCGGGGCGAGCACGGGCAGCGGGGACAGCACCCGGCGCAGGGGCTGGATCCGGTGCATGACCTCGGACTCGCCCGTGCGCTCGAGCACGAAGCCCGTCAGCTCCTGCCCGCCGAAGCCGACCTTGACGCGGGCGCCCGGCACCGCCGCCCCGGCCAGCTCGGCCGGCACGAGGTAGTCGAACGGGCGGTCCAGGTGCGGGACGTGGGTGTCCAGCAGCACCCGGGCCACGGGGTCGTGCTCGGCCGGCAGCACCGCGCCCACGCCCTTGGCGTCCTCGCGCGGGGGCCGGGGCGGGAAGCCCGAGAGGAGCGACAGCTGCCGCGGGCCCTCCGCGGCGTCCCCGGCGCCCTCCGGGTCCACGGTCAGACCCCGGCGGCCGACCGCAGGTCCGCGACGCGGTCGGTGCGCTCCCAGGTGAACTCGGGCTCGGAGCGGCCGAAGTGCCCGTGCGCGGCGGTGCGCGCGTAGATGGGGCGCTTGAGGTCCAGGTCCTCGATGATGGCCAGCGGCCGCAGGTCGAAGACCTCACGGATGGCGTGCTCGATCCGGGTGGGGGCGACCTTCTCGGTGCCGAAGGTCTCGACGTAGAGCCCGACGGGGGCGGCGCGCCCGATCGCGTACGCGACCTGGACCTCCACGCGGTCGGCGAGACCGGCCGCCACCACGTTCTTGGCCACCCAGCGCATCGCGTAGGCGGCGGAGCGGTCCACCTTCGAGGGGTCCTTGCCGGAGAATTTTCGAATTCGTTTTTTAGCTGGAGAGNTAACAGTCAACAAAAAAGATTTCGAAAAGACCGGCGTCCCCCACGGGCCCGCCGCGCACGAAGTTGCCGGCCGGGTTGATGATCACCTGGGTGCCGGAGAGGTCCAGCCCGGACTCCTCGAGCACGGGGCTGATCACGCTGCGGCGCAGGTCGGAGGCGAGCTGGTCGAGGTCGTAGCCCTCGACGTGCTGGGCGGAGACCACCACGGTGTCCACGGCCACGGGGCGGTCGCCGTCGTAGCCGAGGGTGACCTGGGTCTTGCCGTCGGGGCGCAGACCCGGCAGCACGGCGGTCTTGCGCACGCGGGTGAGCTGCTCGGAGAGGCGGTGGGCGATGTGGATCGGCGCCGGCATCAGCACCTCGGTCTCGTTGGAGGCGTAGCCGAACATGATGCCCTGGTCCCCGGCGCCCTGGGCGTCGCGGGCGTCGCGGGCGGTGCCCTCGCGGACCTCGAGGGACTGGAACACGCCCTCGTAGATCTCCGGGGACTGCTCCCCGACGCTGATGGACACCCCGCAGAACTCGCCGTCGAAGCCGTGCACCGAGGAGTTGTAGCCGATGTCGAGCAGCGTCTTGCGCACCACGTTGGGGATCTCCACGTAGCCGCGGGTCTTCACCTCGCCGGCGACGTGCACCAGCCCGGTGGTCACCATGGTCTCGACCGCCACGGAGGACTCGGGGTCCTGGCGCAGGAGGTCGTCCAGGATGGAGTCGCTGATCTGGTCGCAGATCTTGTCGGGGTGTCCCTCCGTGACGGACTCGGAGGTGAACAGTCTCAGGTGCTGGGTCGTCTCGCTCACGGGAGACCACACTACCGGGCGCCCCGGACGGCGCAGCGCCGCACCGGTCGGCGCCGCCGGCCCGGGCGGGTCAGGCTCCGGCGCGGACGCCGGCCAGTTCCTGGGCGATCCGCGCCACGAGCCCGCGGGCCACGTCCGTCTTGGAGCCCTCGAGCACCTGCTCGGGGGCCCCGGCCGCGCTGAGCACGGTCAGGGTGGTGGTGTCCTGGCCGAAGACGAGGTTCTCGCCCACGTGGTTGACGGCCAGCAGGTCGCAGCCCTTGCGCACGAGCTTCCGGCGCCCGAACGTCAGGGGGTCGGTCTCGGCGTCCCCGGTCTCGGCGGCGAAGCCGACGAGGAGCTGGCGGCGCCGGGCGGTGTTGCGCAGGTCCACGAGCTCCTTGAGGATGTCGGGGTTGCGCACCAGCTCGAGCACGGGGTTGGACCCGTCCTCGGCCTTCTTCAGCTTGGCGTCGGCGATCCGGGCCGGGCGGTAGTCGGCCACCGCGGCGGCCATCACCACGACGTCGGCCCGCGCCGCGGCGCGCACGCAGGCGCGGCGCAGCTGCTCGGCGGTGCCGGCGTGCACGACCTCGACGCCGGCGGGCACCGGCGTCTCGAGGTGGGCGGCCACGAGGGTGACCGCGGCACCGGCGTCCCGGGCGGCGGCGGCGATCGCCACGCCCTGCTTGCCGGAGGAGCGGTTGCCCAGGAAACGGACGGGGTCCAGCGGCTCGCGGGTGCCGCCCGCGCTCACGAGCACCCGCGTGCCGGCCAGCGGGCCGTCGGGGGCGCCGCCGTCCCCGGCCAGGCGAAGCGCGGCGTCGCGGACGACCTCGGGCTCGGGCAGCCGGCCGGGGCCCGAGTCGGGGCCGGTGAGCCGGCCGTCGGCGGGCTCCAGGACGGTGTGCCCGTGGGCGCGCAGCTGCGCGACGTTGGCCTGCACGGCCGGGTTGAGCCACATCTCGGTGTGCATCGCCGGGGCGAACAGCACCGGGGCGCGCGTGGCGAGCAGCGTGGTGGTCAGCAGGTCGTCGGCGTGCCCGTGGGCGGCGCGCGCCAGCAGGTCGGCGGTCGCCGGGGCGACGACGACGAGGTCGGCGGCCTGGCCCTGGTGGACGTGGTTGACCTCGTCCACGCGGTCGAAGACGTCCGTGCTGACCCGCTGGCCCGAGAGCGCCTCCCAGGTGGGGGCGCCGACGAAGCGCAGCGCGGCCTCGGTGGGGACGGGCACCACCGTGTGGCCGCTCTCGGTGAACAGGCGCAGGAGCAGCGCCGCCTTGTACGCGGCGATGCCCCCGCCGATGCCGAGGACGATCCTCACGCCGCCGCGCCCCGTCGTCGGGGTGCCGGCCGGCTCACAGGTCCTGGAGGTCCCCGGGCTCGCGCCCCGGCTCCTCCGGAGCGGCGTCCGCCGCGTCGCCGGCGCCGTCGGAGGCGTTGTCGGCGGCGATGGCCGCGCCGCTGCCGGGCAGGTCGCCCAGCGGCTCGGCGGGGCTGTCGTCGCCCGAGGAGAAGTCCACCGAGGTGCCGCCGGAGAAGGCGGCGTCCGCGGAGAAGTCCACGGCGCTCTCCTCGGTGCCCTGGGCGAAGAAGTCGGCGCCGAAGACGTCGGCGGCGAGGTCGGCCTCCGTGGTGAGCTGGCCGTTCTCGGCGAACCCGGCGTGCTCGACCGGGCGACCCTCGATGAGGCCCTCGTCGATCTCGCGGAAGGCGATCGACAGCGGCTTCTCGTTGAGCTGGGTGTCCACGAGGGGACCGACGTACTCGAAGAGGCCCTCGTGCAGCTGCGAGTAGTAGGCATTGATCTGCCGGGCCCGCCGGGCGCCGAAGATCACGAGTCCGTACTTGGAGTCGGACTTCTTCAGCAGGGCGTCGATCGGCGGGTTGATGATGCCTTCGGTGTGGGTAGACAAGCGATTGCTCCAGACGGGGTGGACGGGTCTCAGGATGCCGGCTCGGGGTCGACCCCCATGAGCTGCACGAGTTCGGCGGCGGCGCGCTCGACCCGGTCGTTGATCACGGTGTGGTCGAACTCCGGCTCTGCCGCGAGCTCCAGTTTAGCGGTTTCCAGCCGGACCCGCTGTTCGGCCGCCGTCTCGGTGCCCCGGCCGACGAGCCGGGCGACCATCTCGTCCCAGCTGGGCGGGGCGAGGAACACGAAGTTGGCCTCCGGCATGGTGTTGCGGATCTGGCGGGCGCCCTGCAGGTCGATCTCGAGCAGGACGCTGAGCCCGCGCTCGAGGGCCCGCTCCACGGTGGAGCGCAGCGTGCCGTAGCGGTGCGAGTTGTGCACCACGGCCCACTCCAGCAGCTGCCCGTCGCGGGCCATGGCGTCGAACTCCTCGTCGGAGACGAAGAAGTAGTGGGTGCCGTCGACCTCCCCGGGGCGGGGGTCTCGGGTGGTCGCGGACACGGACAGCCACACCTGCGGGTAGTGATCCCGGACGTAGGTCGAGACCGTGCCCTTGCCCACGGCCGTGGGTCCGGCGAGCACGGTCAGGGACGGGCGCGCGGCGCGGGGCGCGTCGAGGCTCACGGGCATCCTCCTGGGACTGGGGTGTTTCCCCCAATCTAGCGGATCGCGCCCGGGGCCTCCGCGCCCCGCCCGGCTCAGCGGTCCAGGTGCTCGATGAGCGCCCTGCGCTGGTGCACGCCGAGCCCGCGCAGCCGCCGGGTGCGGGCGATGCCGATCTCGTCCATGATGGCCGCGGAGCGGACCTTGCCGATGCCGGGGGTGGCCTCGAGCAGGTCCGAGACCTTCAGCCGGCTCACGGCCTCGTCCCGGTCCGCGCGGTCGAGGATCTCGGCGACCGTCATGCGGCGCTCGCGCAGCCCCTTCTTCACGTCGGCGCGCGCCGTCCGTGCCCGGGTCGCCTTCTCCCTCGCGGCGGCTCGCTCCTCGTCGGTCAACGGACGCAGTGCCATGTGGTTCCTCCTCGTCGCCACGGACTGCAGCCCCCGTCCCACGAGAGGACGGACAGCCCGTTTGCTAAAGAAACTACATGAAGAACGATGCTTCGCAAGGCGACACGACCGTGGTGTGACCAGGGGTGTCGTCGCCGGGGAGCCGGCGGGAGGAGGCGCGGGACCACCGCGGGGGCTCAGTCCAGGGCTGCCGCCAGCTCCCCTGCCGAGCGCAGGACCGCCTCCCGCAGCGCCGGCACCTCCGGTCCCCGGCGCAGGATCGCCCGGCTCGAGGCCGCGAGCACCTGCCCGGCCGCGGCGCCGAACACGGCCGGGAGCTCCTCGGCGCGGGCGCCCTGCGCGCCGTAGCCGGGGGCGAGCAGCGGCCCGCGCACCGCCGTCAGGTCGATGCCGAGCTCGGTCAGCGCGCTGCCGACCGTGGCGCCCACCACGAGCCCGCAGGAGCCGAGACCGGCCCGGGCGGCCGGCTCTCCCCCGGAACCGCGGAGCCGGTCGTTCTCGGCGGCCGCCGCGGCGCACACGGAGCCGGCGACGGACTCCCGGCCCCCGACGTGCTGGACGGAGCGACCCTCGGGGTTGGAGGTCAGCGCCAGCACGAACGTGCCGCGGCCGGTGCGGGCCGCCAGGTCGAGGGCCGGGCGCAGCGACTCGAAGCCGAGGTAGGGGCTCAGGGTCACGGCGTCCGCCGCGAGCGGGGACCCCTCCCCCAGCCACGCGGCCGCGTAGGCCTCCATCGTGGAGCCGATGTCCCCGCGCTTGGCGTCGGCGACCGTCAGCAGCTCCGCCGAGCGCGCCTGCGCGAGCAGCTCCTCGAGCACGGCGAAGCCGGCGGCGCCGTAGGGCTCGAACAGCGCCACCTGGGGCTTGATCGCGGCGGCGTGCCCGGCGGCGGCCTCCAGGACCGTGAGCGCGAACCGGCGCAGGCCCTCGGCGGAGCGGGGCAGGCCCCACGCGTCCAGCAGGCCGGGGTGCGGGTCGATGCCCACGCACAGGGGCCCGTGCTCGTCCATCGCGGCGCCCAGCCGCGCGCCGAAGGGCGCCCGGCCGGGCGCCGGGGTCACGGGGCCGGGCGCCGGGGCGGTGTCCTCAGGCACGCACGGCCTCGGGCTCGCCAGCGCGCAGGAGGACCTCCAGGCGCTGCTCGTGCTCCTGCAGGCTCGTCACGTCCCACGAGTAGGAGCGCAGCGCGGTGACGGCCTGCAGGGCGGCGCCCAGCACGGAGACCGTGGTCATCAGGGGCACGCCCACGCTGGTGGCCGCGGCGCGGATCTCGTAGCCGTCGCCGCGGGCGGCACCGCCGGCCGGGGTGTTGAAGATCAGGTCGATCTCCCCGTCGGCGATGAGGTCCACGATGGTCCGCTCCCCGGGGGCCGTCTCGCGGATCTTGCGGACCACGGTGGACTCGATGCCGTTGCGGCGCAGCACGTCCGCGGTGCCGCCGGTGGCGAGGATCTCGAAGCCGAGGTCGCGGAACATCCGCACGTAGGCGATCGAGGAGCGCTTGTCCTTGTTGGCCACGGACACGAACATCCGCCCGGACGTGGGCAGGGACACGTTCGCCGCCGCCTGCGCCTTGGCGAAGGCGGTGTCGAAGTACTTGTCCAGGCCCATGACCTCGCCGGTGGAGCGCATCTCCGGGCCGAGCAGGGAGTCGACCACCGCCCCCTCGGCGGTGCGGAAGCGCGCGAAGGGCAGGACGGCCTCCTTCACGGCCACGGGGGCCGAGGCGGGCAGCGTGGACCCGTCGATCCGCTGCGGCAGGTGGCCCTGGGCCCGCAGCTGGGCGACGGTGGTGCCGGTGCCGATGAGGGCGGCGGCCTTGGCCAGCTGCACGCCCGTGGCCTTGGAGACGAACGGCACGGTGCGGGAGGCCCGCGGGTTGGCCTCGATGACGTAGAGGATGTCGGAGGCCACGGCGAACTGGATGTTGATGAGCCCGCACACGCCCACGCCGCGGGCGATGGCCAGGGTGGCCTCGCGCACGCGCTCGACCACGTCCGGGCCGAGGGTGATGGACGGCAGGGTGCACGCGGAGTCCCCGGAGTGGATGCCGGCCTCCTCGAGGTGCTCCATCACGCCGCCCACGTAGAGGTCCGTCCCGTCGTAGAGGGCGTCCACGTCGATCTCGATGGCGTCCTCGAGGAACTTGTCGATCAGCGCGGGCCGCGAGGCGGAGACCTCGGTGGCGTTCTGCAGGTAGCGGGCCAGGGCCGGCTCGTCGTAGACGATCTCCATGCCGCGGCCGCCGAGCACGTACGAGGGGCGCACGAGCACCGGGTAGCCGATGTCGTCCGCGATCCGCTTGGCGGCCTCGAAGGTGGACGCCGTGCCGTTCTTCGGCTGGCGCAGCCCGGCCTCGGCGAGCACCCGGGCGAACTCCCCGCGGTCCTCGGCGAGGTCGATGGCCTCCGGGGTGGTGCCGAGGATCGGCACGCCCGCGGCCTTGAGCTGGGCGGCGAGCTTGAGCGGGGTCTGCCCGCCCAGCTGCACGAACACCCCGAGCAGCCCGCCGGTGCGCCGCTCCGTCTCGACGACCTCCATGACGTCCTCGAAGGTCAGCGGTTCGAAGTACAGCCGCGTGGAGACGTCGTAGTCGGTGGAGACGGTCTCCGGGTTGCAGTTGACCATCACGGTCTCGTGCCCGGCCTCGCGCAGCACCATGGAGGCGTGCACGCACGAGTAGTCGAACTCGATGCCCTGCCCGATCCGGTTCGGCCCGGAGCCGAGGATCATGATGGAGGGGCGCTCGTGCCGGCCGACCTCGCTCTCCTCGTCGTAGGAGGAGTAGTGGTACGGGGTGAACGCCTCGAACTCCGCCGCGCACGTGTCGACGGTCTTGAACACGGGGCGGATGCCCAGCGCGTGGCGCACGCCGCGGACCACGTCCTCGGCCAGGTGGGCGAGCTCGCCGATCTGGGCGTCGGAGAAGCCGTGCCGCTTGGCCAGGCGCAGGGTGCGCACCGTGAGGTCGGCGTCCTGGCGCACCACGTCCGCGACCTCGTTGAGCAGCACCAGCTGGTCGAGGAACCAGGGGTCGATGCCCGTGGCCTCGTAGAGCCGCTCCACGGACGCGCCGGCCAGCAGGGCCTGCTGGACCTGCTGGATCCGCTCGGTGGTGGGCGTGCGGGTGGCGTCGACGAGCCGCGCCAGGGCGTCGTCGTCGAGCTCGGGGCGCACGAACGAGAAGCTGGAGCCCTTCTGCTCGAGGGAGCGCATGGCCTTCTGCAGCGCCTCGGTGAAGTTGCGCCCGATCGCCATGGCCTCGCCGACCGACTTCATGGTGGTGGTCAGCGTGGGGTCCGCGGCGGGGAACTTCTCGAACGCGAAGCGCGGGATCTTCACGACGACGTAGTCCAGCGTCGGCTCGAAGGACGCGGGGGTCTTGCGGGTGATGTCGTTGGGGATCTCGTCGAGGGTGTAGCCCAGCGACAGCTTCGTGGCGATCTTGGCGATCGGGAAGCCCGTGGCCTTGGAGGCGAGGGCCGAGGAGCGGGAGACGCGCGGGTTCATCTCGATGACGACGACGCGGCCGGTGTCCGGCTCGATCGCGAACTGGATGTTGCACCCACCGGTGTCCACGCCGACCTCGCGGATCACGGCGATCGCGATGTCCCGCAGGTTCTGGTACTCGCGGTCGGTCAGCGTCATGGCCGGGGCCACGGTGATCGAGTCCCCGGTGTGCACGCCCACGGGGTCGAAGTTCTCGATGGAGCACACGACCACGACGTTGTCGTTCTTGTCGCGCATCATCTCCAGTTCGTACTCCTTCCAGCCGAGGATGGACTCCTCGAGGAGCACCTCGGAGGTGGGGCTGTACTGGATGCCGGCGCCGGCGATGCGGTGCAGGTCCTCCTCGTCGTAGGCCAGGCCCGAGCCGAGGCCGCCCATCGTGAAGGACGGGCGGACCACCATGGGGTAGCCCAGCTCCTGGGCGGCGGCCAGGGCCTCGGGCATGGAGTGCACGATGACGGAGCGGGCGGACTCGGCGCCGCAGCGCTCCACCACGCCCTTGAACTTCTCGCGGTCCTCGCCCAGGTTGATGGCCTCGACGTTGGCGCCGATCAGCTCCACCCCGTACTTGTCGAGCACGCCGTTGGCGTCGAGGGCGATCGCCGTGTTGAGCGCCGTCTGCCCGCCCAGGGTGGGCAGCAGGGCGTCGGGCCGCTCCTTGGCGATGATCTTCTCCACCACCTCGGGGGTGATGGGCTCCACGTAGGTCGCGTCGGCGAACTCGGGGTCGGTCATGATGGTCGCCGGGTTGGAGTTCACGAGGATGACCCGCAGGCCCTCCTCCTTGAGCACCCGGAGGGCCTGCGTGCCCGAGTAGTCGAACTCGGCGGCCTGTCCGATGACGATCGGCCCGGAGCCGATGACCAGAACGCTGGTGAGATCTGTCCTGCGCGGCATGTCAGTTCTGCCCTTCTTCCTGTGCGTTCGGGGTGTCCTCGGGGCTCTGGGCGCCCTGGGCGCCGCCGGGGACGGCGTTGTCGACGGTCGGGTCGGCGCGGCCGTCCCGGTGGCTGTCCATCAGCTCGATGAAACGGCCGAAGAGGTAGGAGGCGTCGTGCGGGCCGGCGGCGGCCTCCGGGTGGTACTGCACCGAGAACGCGGGCAGGTCGAGGCAGTTGAGGCCCTCCACCACGTCGTCGTTGAGGCACACGTGGCTGACCTCGACGCGGCCGAACTCGCCCAGGGGCGCCTCGACCGGGCCGTCGAGGGGCGCGTCCACGGCGAAGCCGTGGTTGTGGGCGGTGATCTCCACGCGCCCGGTCCGCCGGTCCAGGACCGGCTGGTTGATCCCGCGGTGGCCGAAGACCAGCTTGTAGGTGCCGAAGCCCAGGGCCCGGCCGAGCAGCTGGTTGCCGAAGCAGATGCCGAAGAACGGGATCCCGGCGCGCAGCACCTCCCGCAGCGTCTCGATCTGCCGCTCGGCGGTGGCGGGGTCGCCGGGGCCGTTGGAGAAGAACACCCCGCGCGGGGCCAGGGCCCGGATCTGCTCGAAGCCGGTGTCGGCGGGCACCACGTGCACCCGCACCCCGCGCTCGGCGAAGCGGTGCGGGGTCATCGACTTGATGCCGAGGTCCACCGCCACCAGCTCGTGCAGGACCTCGCCGGTCCAGCCGTGCTCGGCGGGCTCCACGACGTAGGCCTCGGGGGCGGAGACGGTCTCGGCGAGCCGGCGGCCCTCCATCCGCTCGGCGGCGCCGACCTCGGCGACGAGCTCGGCGTCGGGGCGCAGCGCGGCGTCCCCGGAGAAGATCCCGCCGCGCATCGCGCCGCGGTCCCGCAGGTGGCGGGTGATGGCCCGGGTGTCGACGTCCTGGATGCCGACGACGCCCTGGGCCACCAGCTGCTCGTCGAGGGACCCCTCGGAGCGCCAGTTGGACGGGCGGCGGGCGGCGTCGCGCACGACGTAGCCGGACACCCAGATCCGCCGGGACTCGGCGTCGGCGGCGTTGACGCCGGTGTTGCCGATGTGCGGGGCGGTCTGCACGACGAGCTGGCCGGCGTAGGACGGGTCGGTGATGGTCTCCTGGTAGCCGGTCATGCCGGTGGAGAACACGGCCTCGCCGAGGGCGGTGCCGAGGGCGCCGTAGGCGCGGCCGCGGAAGACGCGGCCGTCCTCCAGCACGAGCACGGCGGGGTCAGTGGTGATCGAGCTCAAGGTCGTCCTCACGTTCGGGTCTGTGGGTCGGGAAGGCGGGGCGGCGGGTGCCGCCGGCGGGTCAGGAGTGCGGTGCCGGGACGATCGCCTCCACGGCGTCGAGGAGGCGCTGCTTGTCCTCGGCCCGCTGGGTGCGGAAGCCGGTGTCCACCACGGTGGAGCCCAGCCGCCAGGTCAGCACGGCGAGCCCGTCCCGCTCCACGAACTTGCCGACCATGCCGGAGCTGGTGCCCACGGCCACGAGGTCGGCGGCGGGGACGAACAGGCCCGGGGCGCCCTGCCGGTCCAGGAGCACGCCGTCGTCGTGGACCAGGGCCGTCGCCCGGGCGCGCACGCCCAGTCCGTGGGCCGCGATCCGCTCGAGCGGGGCGCCGGTCTCCGTGGTGCTCACGTACATGCCCGGGACCACGAGCCGGGGCTCGCGCTCCTCGATCCCCTCGGGCGGCGCGGCCGGCGCCGCGATCCCCGACTGGCGTCGCACGCGCGTGCGCCAGCCCCGGCGGAGCAGGGCGAAGAGCACGGCGAGGACGATGACCGTGACGAGCACGGTGCTGAGCTGGTCCATGGGACGGGGGCCTCCGGGCGGTGGAAGGGGGTCGGCGCGGTCAGGCGGCGGGGGTCGGGGCGGGGGTGTTGAGGGCCCCGTCGAGGACGGTGGGGTGGCCGCGGAAGAAGGTGGCGCGGACCGCGCCGGGCAGCTCCATGCCGCGGTAGGGGCTGTTGCGGCCCTTGGACGCGTGCCGGGCGGGGTCCACCACGGTGGTCGCGGCCGGGTCCCACAGGGTGAGGTGAGCGGGCTCGCCCTCCTCGAGCGGCCGGCCCTGGCCGGCGAGGCGCCCGATCCGGGCGGGGGTCGCCGAGGTGATCCGGGCGACGTCGCGCCAGGTCAGCAGGCCGGTGTCGACGAGGCTGAGCTGGACCACGGACAGCGCGGTCTCGAGCCCGGTCATCCCGTTGGCCGCGCAGGACCACTCGCACTCCTTGTCCTCGGCGGGGTGCGGGGCGTGGTCGGTGCCGATCACGTCGATGGTGCCGTCGGCCACGGCCGCGCGCAGGGCGTGCACGTCCTCGTCCGTGCGCAGCGGCGGGTTGACCTTGAACACCGGGTCGAAGCTGCGGACCCGCTCGTCGGTGAGCAGCAGGTGGTGCGGGGTGGCCTCGGCGGTGACGTCGATGCCGCGCTGCTTGGCCCAGCGGACGATGTCCACGGAGCCCCTGGTCGAGAGGTGGCAGATGTGCACGCGGGAGCCGACGTGCTCGGCGAGCAGCACGTCGCGGGCGATGATGGCCTCCTCCGCGACGGCGGGCCAGCCCGTCAGCCCGAGCTCGGCGGACACGGCGCCCTCGTTCATCTGGGCGCCCTCCGTCAGCCGCGGCTCCTGGGCGTGCTGGGCCACGACGCCGTCGAAGCCCTTGACGTACTCCAGGGCCCGGCGCATGAGCACCGGGTCGTGCACGCACATGCCGTCGTCGGAGAACATCCGCACGCCCGCGCGGGACTCGGCCATCGCCATGATCTCGGACAGCCGCTCGCCCTTCAGACCCACGGTCACGGCGCCCACGGGACGGACCTCGACCCAGCCCGCGGAGCGGCCCAGCTCGTGCACCTGCTCCACCACACCGGCGGTGTCCGCCACGGGATCGGAGTTGGCCATCGCGAAGACCGCGGTGTAGCCGCCGAGCGCGGCCGCCCGGGTGCCGGTCTCGACGGTCTCGGCGTCCTCCCGGCCGGGCTCGCGCAGGTGCGTGTGGATGTCCACGAGCCCGGGCAGGGCCACGAGCCCGGCGGCGTCGAGGATCCGGGCGTCGCCCGCGTCCGCGGCGAGGTCGGGGCCGATGCGCCGGATCACGCCGTCCTCGACGAGGATGTCGGCGGTCTGCTCGCCGAGCAGCTGGGCGCCCTGGATGAGGTACGAGGTCACGAGAGGTCAGCGCTCCTGGGGGTGCGGGGTGGAGGTGGGGTCGAGGTCGTCGCCGGAGAGCAGCAGGTAGAGCACCGACATCCGCACGGAGACGCCGTTGCGCACCTGGTCCAGGACCGTGGAGCGCGGGGAGTCCGCCGCGGCGGAGGAGATCTCCAGCCCGCGGTTCATGGGTCCCGGGTGCATGATCGCCGTGGCGGCCCCGGCGGCGTCGAGGGCGGCGACCCGCTCGGGGGTGAGCCCCCACTCCCGGGCGTACTCCTGGGCGGTCGGGAAGAACGCGGCGTGCATCCGCTCCCGCTGCACGCGCAGCATCATCACCGCGTCCGGGGCGGGGTCCAGGGCCTCGTCGAGGGAGAAGACCACC
Organism: Kocuria sp. UCD-OTCP; assembly: GCF_000349605.1. NCBI lineage: Bacteria > Bacillati > Actinomycetota > Actinomycetes > Micrococcales > Micrococcaceae > Kocuria > Kocuria sp. UCD-OTCP. The sequence goes on along the minus strand of NZ_AOSQ01000004.1, from coordinate 79,933 downwards.
CGGCACGGCCAGTCCGCGATGCCGACGGGCAGCAGGGTGGGCGGGGCCACGAACGTGACCCGGGCGCCCAGGGTGGTGAACAGCCACAGGTCGGAGCGGGCCACCCGGGAGTGCAGGACGTCGCCGACGATCACCACGTGCATGCCCTCGAGGTCGAGCCCGCGGGTGCTCTCGCGGCCCTCGGTGCGGGCACGGTGCTGGCGCAGGGTCATGGCGTCGAGCAGGGCCTGCGTGGGGTGCTCGTGGGTGCCGTCGCCGGCGTTGACCACCGCGGCGTCGATCCAGTCGGACTCCGCGAGCTGCTGCGGGGAGCCGGAGGCCGAGTGCCGGATCACCACGGCGTCGGCGCTCATCGCCGCGAGGGTCTGGGCGGTGTCCTTGAGGGACTCCCCCTTCGAGACCGAGGAGCCTTTCGCGGAGAAGTTGAGGACGTCCGCGGACAGGCGCTTGGCGGCCGTCTCGAAGGAGATGCGGGTGCGGGTCGAGTCCTCGAAGAAGAGGTTGACCACGGTGCGGCCCCGCAGCGCGGGGAGCTTCTTGACGGAGCGCTGGCCCACGGCGGCCATCTGGTCCGCGGTGTCCAGGAACGTCAGGGCGGCGTCGTAGGAGAGGTCCTTCGTGGACAGCAGGTGCCTCATGCGCCGGTTCCCGGCACGGTGGTCTCGATGACCACGCAGTCGGCGTTCTCCGCCGCGCGGGGCTCGGGGTCGGTCTCGGCCAGCCGGACCCGGACCTTCTCCTGGGAGGAGGTCGGCAGGTTCTTGCCCACGTGGTCGGCGCGGATGGGCAGCTCCCGGTGGCCGCGGTCGACGAGCACGGCGAGGCGGACCACGCGGGGCCGGCCGACGTCCACGAGGGCGTCGAGGGCGGCGCGCACGGTGCGCCCGGAGTACAGGACGTCGTCGACGAGGACCACGGTGCGCCCGTCGATGCCCTGCACGGGGATGCGGGTCGGCTGGGGGGCGCGGGCGGGATTCTTGCGCAGGTCGTCGCGGAACATCGTGACGTCGAGCTGGCCGAGGCTCGCGGCGGCGTCGAAGCCGGTGTCGGAGGCGGCGATCTTGGCGGCGATCCGCTGGGCCAGCGGGTAGCCGCGGCGCGGGATGCCGAGCAGGACGAGGTCCGAGCTGCCCCTGTTGGCCTCGAGGATCTCGTGGGCGATGCGCGTCAGGGCGCGGTCGATGTCGGCTGCCGAGAGGATGACGCGCGCGGCGGCGGGTCCCGTCGAGGGACCGGCCGCGGAGGTGTCGTCGTTCATGGGTGCCGCCTCCTTCCCCGCCTCACAGGACGGACTTAAAGGTTGCTTGCTCGCCCCAAACTAGCACAGCGGCCCTGACGCCCCGGGCCCGGTGTGACGCCCGCCTCCCCCGGCGACCCCGCCCGGGCTAGGCGCTGTGGTCGGCCCGCTCCCACCAGGCGGCGGTGGCCGCGGCCGAGCCGAGGGCGACGAGCGCGACGCCCAGGACGCCGCCCGGACCGGCGCCGGCGGCGTCCGGGCCGGCCGTCCCGGCGAGGAGGGCGGGCACGGCCCAGGGGAACCACGCGCCGTGGCCGACCGCGGCGAGCACCTGAGCCACGAGGACGGCGAGGGCCATGGCCCCGGCGGTGGCCCAGGGCACGCGGGAGCGGCGCAGCTTCAGCGCCTCCGCCCCGAGGGCGGCCGCCGGCTCACCGGTCACCGGGGCGCTCCTGCCGGTGCTGCGCGCCCACCAGGCGCAGGAAGTAGGCCTCGAGGTCCTCGCGGACCACCGCGAGGCCGGTGGGGGGCACGCCGCCGTGGACGAGGGCGGCGGCCACGGCGTCCGGGCGGTCCGCGGCGCCGGCGTCGCCGAGCACGGCTGCGGGCCCCGCGCGGTGCGCGTCGCCGCGCCCGCGGCCGAGGGCCGGACCATGCCGAGGACCGTCCGCATGACGGTGGTCTTGCCGGCGCCGTTGAGGCCCAGCAGCGCGTAGACCTCCCCCGGGCGGACCTCGAGGGTGACGCGGTCGACCGCGCGCACGGTCCCGTAGTGCTTCGAGACGCCCTGCAGGCGCAGCGCGGGAGCTGTCATGGGGACCTTCCCGGGACGCACGGTCGTGGTCCCGGAAATGGTAGCGCCCCGGGCGGGGTCCGGCGGCCCCGTCAGCCGAGCAGGGTCGGCTTCATCTGCTGCAGCCGGCCCAGCAGGCCGTTGACGAAGCGCGGGGAGTCGTCGCCCGCGAGCTCCTTGGCGAGGCTCACGGCCTCGGCCACGGCGACCCCGTCCGGGACGTCGTCGTTGAACAGCAGCTCCCAGGCCCCCACGCGCAGCACGTTGCGGTCCACCGCGGGCATCCGCTCGAGGGTCCAGCCCTGGGAGTACGTCTCGAGGTACTCGTCGAGCTCACCGCGGCGCATCGTGACGCCGAGCACGAGCTCCTCGGCGTACGGGGAGACCTGCGAGTCGCTGTGCATCCGGCGCCGCTCCATGACCTCGCGGGCGTCCTCGGAACGCTGCTCGGCCTCGAAGAGGATCTCCACGGCGCGCCGGCGCGCCTTGCCCCGGGCGCTCACTCGTTGACGCGGCCCAGGTAGTCACCCGTGCGGGTGTCGACCTTGACCTTGGTGCCCTGCTCGAGGAACAGCGGCACCTGGATCTGGTAGCCGGTCTCCACGGTGGCGGGCTTGGTGCCGCCGGTGGAGCGGTCGCCCTGCAGGCCCGGCTCGGTGTAGGTGATCTCGAGGACCACGGATGCGGGCAGCTCGATGTAGAGCGGGGCCCCCTCGTGCAGCGCGATGGTCACGTTGAGGTTCTCGAGCATGAAGTTGGCGGCGTCACCCACCACCTCACCGGGGACGGTGATCTGGTCGTAGGTCTTGTTGTCCATGAAGACGTAGTCGGCGCCGTCCTGGTACAGGTACTGGTACTCGCTGCGGTCCACCGTGGCGGTCTCGATCTTCGCGCCGGCGTTGAAGGTCTTGTCGACGACCTTCCCGGAGGTGATGTTGCGCATCTTGGTGCGCACGAACGCCCCGCCCTTGCCCGGCTTCACGTGCTGGAACTCGATCACGTTCCAGAGGTTGCCCTCCAGCTTCAGGACGGTGCCGTTCTTGATGTCGTTGGTCGTAGCCACAGGTTCTCTCTCTGGTTGTCTGCGAAGTCGGCAGGTCGGCGCGGACAGGGGGGTGTCGTCCCGGACCGCGGACCAGTCTAGCTGGGCGCGCCCTCTGCGATCTCCTGGTAGCTCGCGAAGAGGATCGCGGGGTCGGGGACCTCGAGCACGCGGGGCCGGCCGACGGCGTCGAGGACGACGAAGCGCAGCAGGTTCCCGCGCGTCTTCTTGTCCCGCTTCATGACCTCGAGCAGCCGCGGCCACTGGTCCCACCGGTACGCGGTCGGCAGGCCGAGGGAGGCGAGGATGCTGCGGTGGCGCTCGACGACGTCGTCGGCCAGGTTCCCGGCGGTGCGGGCGAGCTCGGCGGCGAAGACCAGCCCCACCGAGACCGCGGCGCCGTGGCGCCACTGGTAGCGCTCGTTGTGCTCGATCGCGTGGCCGAGGGTGTGCCCGTAGTTGAGCATCTCCCGGCGGCCGGCCTCGCGCAGGTCGCCGGAGACGATCTCGGCCTTGACCCGGATGCTGCGCTCCACGAGCTCCCGGACCACCTCGGACTGCGAGTCGCGCACCGCCTCCGGGTGGGCCTCGATCAGCTCGAGGATCCGCTCGTCGGCGATGAAGCCGCACTTGACGACCTCCGCCATGCCGGTGAGCAGCTCGTTCTCGGGCAGCGTCCGCAGCGTGTCGAGGTCGCACAGCACGGCCGCGGGCGGGTGGAAGGCGCCCACGAGGTTCTTGCCCTCGGCCGTGTTGATCCCGGTCTTGCCGCCCACGGCGGCGTCGACCATGCCGAGCAGGGTGGTGGGCACGTGCACCACGCGCACCCCGCGCAGCCACGTGGCGGCCACGAACCCCGCGAGGTCGGAGACCGCTCCCCCGCCCACGGACACGATCGCGTCCGAGCGGGTGAAGTCGTTCTGCCCGAGGACCTGCCAGCAGAAGGACGCCACCTGGACGTGCTTGCCCTCCTCGGCGTCGGGGATCTCGGCGGTGAACGCCTGGTAGCCCTGTCCGCGCAGCTCCTCCATGACCACGTCGCCGGTGCTGCGCAGCGCCCGCGGGTGGATGACGAGCACGCGCTGGACCCGGTCGCCGAGCACGCGGGGGACCTCGCCGAGCAGCCCGTGGCCGACGAGGACGTCGTAGTTCTCGGCCGGGCGCTCCCCGGTGACGGGGATGGTCGTGACGGTGCGGGGAGCGGACTCGCTCATGCCTGGGCCTCCTGGGTGCTGTCGGTGGTGCCGCCGGCGCTCCGTGCGGAGCGCAGGCGGGTGAGCTCCGCCTCGAGGTCGGCGCCGATCTCGGCGACGGGCCGGTTGCCGCGGCCGTCGAGGGTGATGTCGGCGAGCTCCTCGTAGCAGGCGCGCCGGGACTCGTAGAGCTCCTGCCAGCGCCGCTCCGGGTCCGGCTGGAGCATGGGGCGGGTCCGGTTGCCGCTGATCCGGGGCAGCACGGTCTCGGTGTCCACCTCGAGGTAGGCGACGAGCTCGTGGCGCAGCAGCTCGCGGGTGGACGGTGTCATGGGGGCGCCGCCGCCCACGGAGAAGATCGCGTTGGCGTGGTCCGGGTCCCGCAGGATCTCGGCCACGGTGTCCGCCTCGAGGTCGCGGAAGTACTTCTCGCCGTGCTCCGCGAAGATCTTCGAGATCACCCCGTACCGGGAGACGATGACCTGGTCGGCGTCCACGAAGTCGTAGCCGTAGAACTTGGACATGTGCAGGGCCAGGAAGGACTTCCCGGCGGCCATGGGCCCGATGAGCACCACGGGCCGCTGCGGGGTCTCGGCGGCGTCGGCCGGGGCGGGGAACTGCGCGTTCACGCCTGGGCCTCCCCGGGCTCGGCGGGCGCGGCCGCATCTGCGGGGGCCCCGGTCTCGGCGGGGGCCACGAGGGGGTCGCCCATGTGGTCGTCGCGCGCCGCGGCGGCGTCGTCCCCGAAGGCCCCGAGCTCGCCGGCGGAGTGCAGGGACTCCGGGATCGCGGCGAGGTAGGCGTCCTTGTTGCGGGCGGTCTCGGTGATCGAGTCCCCGCCGAACTTCTCCGTCACGGCGTCGGCGAGCACGAGGGCGACCATCGCCTCGGCGACCACCCCGGCGGCGGGCACGGCGCAGACGTCCGAGCGCTGGTGGTGGGCGCGGGCGGCCTCGCCGGTGGCGACGTCGACGGTGCGCAGCGCCTTCGGCACGGTGGCGATGGGCTTCATGGCCGCGCGCACGCGCAGGACGTCACCGATGGACATGCCGCCCTCGATCCCGCCGGCGCGGTTGCTCACGCGGCGCACCGCGCCGTCGGCGCCGCGGGAGATCTCGTCGTGGGCCTCGGAGCCGGGCCGGGCGGCGGTCAGGAAGCCGTCCCCGACCTCGACGCCCTTGATGGCCTGGATGCCCATCAGGGCCCCGGCCAGGCGCGAGTCGAGCCGCCGGTCCCAGTGCACGTACGAGCCGAGCCCCGGGGGCAGCCCGTAGGCGAGGACCTCGACGACGCCGCCGAGGGTCTCCCCGTCCTTGTGGGCGGCGTCCACCGCCGTCACCATGGCCTCCGCCGTGGCGGGGTCGAAGCAGCGCAGGGGGTCGGCGTCGAGGCCGGGGACGTCGGAGGGCAGCGGGCGCGCGGCGTCCACCGGGGCGCTGACGGCGCCCACGGCCGTGGTGTGGGAGACGAGCTGCACGCCCACGGCCTCGAGGATCTTCGCGGCGACGGCGCCGAGGGCCACGCGCGTGGCCGTCTCCCGGGCGCTGGCGCGCTCGAGCACGGGCCGCGCCTCGTCGAAGCCGTACTTCTGCATGCCGGTGAGGTCCGCGTGGCCGGGGCGGGGGCGGGTGAGGGGGGCGTTGCGGGCGCGGCCCGCGAGCACCTCCGGGTCCACGGGGTCCGCGGACATCACCTCGCGCCACTTGGGCCACTCGGTGTTGGCGATCTCGATCGCCACCGGCCCGCCCTGGGTCACGCCGTGGCGCACGCCGCCGAGCAGGCGCACCTGATCCTGCTCGAACTTCATCCGCGCGCCGCGCCCGTAGCCGAGCCGGCGGCGGGCCAGGGCGTCGCGGACGTCCTGGCTGGTCAGGCTCACCCCAGCCGGGACGCCCTCGATGATCCCGACGAGCGCCTCGCCGTGCGACTCGCCGGCCGTGAGCCAACGCAACATAACAACTCTTTCCGTTCGGGGTCTCGGCGACAGGGCCCCGCGGGGCGCGGCCGCCGACAGGTCTCAGGTGCGGGGCAGGGACGGGGCGGCGAGGATGGGCCGCCCCACGGCCGCGCACATCGCGGCGACCACGTCCTGCTCGCGGGGCAGGGGTGTGCCCGGATCGCGGCCGGTGAACAGGCGGATCTGGTCCACCGCCTGGAAGATCAGCATATCGAGTCCCGGGGCCACCGCTCCCCCGGCCCGGGACCAGGCCGCGGCCACCGCCGACGGCCACGGGTCGTAGGCGGCGTCCAGGAGGACGCCCGTGGTGGTCGGGGCGGCGGCCTCCAGCTGCGCCGCCAGCTCGTCCGCGCCGTGCGGCGGGAGGGTGGAGACGACCACGTCGTACGCGGCCAGGAGGCCCGGCGCCTCGTCCCACGCCCGCAGGTGCACGGGGATCCCGAGCCGGCGCCCCGCCTCGACGGCGCGCCCGGCGCGGGTGGCGGAGCGCACGAAGACGTCCACGGAGGCGGCCCCGAGCCGCTGCGCGGCGGCGACGGCGGCCGTGGCCGTGCCGCCCCCGCCGAGGACGGCGGCCCGGGGGACGGCCGGCACGGTGCCCGCCGCGAGCACCGCGCCCACGATGCCGGTGACGTCGGTGTTGTGGCCGAGCACCGTCCCGTCCGGGCGGAAGAGCAGGGTGTTGACCGCGCCCACCGCCGCCCCGAGGACCGTGAGCTCGTCCGCGCACGCGGCGGCCACCGACTTCAGGGGCATCGTCACCGACAGCCCGCGCCAGGCGGGGTCGGACCGGCGGGCGTCGACGAACGGCGGGAGCTGCTCCTCGACCAGGTCGTGGGCGTCGTAGTGCACGTTCTCGCCCAGCACCGCGTACGCGGCGCGGTGCAGGTCCGGGGACCTCGAGTGGCCGATGGGGTGGCCCACCACGGCGGCGCGGGCGGGACTCACCCGCACCGGCCCTCGTTCTCGCTGCACCACTGGTTGTACTCCTCCACGTACCCCAGGTGCTCCGCGTAGGTCTCGGCGAACTTCGTCTCGCCCGTGTCCAGGTCCACGGTCACCCAGAAGTAGTAGTCGTTGTCCTGCGGGTCGGCGGCCGCCGCGATGGCGGCGTCGCCCGGGGAGCCGATGGGGCCCACCGGCAGGCCGGGGTTGGCGAAGGTGTTGTACCGGTTGGACTCGTCGCGGCGCTCCTCCTCCGAGAAGTCGTAGCTGCGGCGGTCGAGGCCGTAGGTCACGGACGCGTCGGACTGGATGAACCCGGAGGTCTCGCCGTCGGGGTTCTCGAGCCGGTTCTCGATCGCGCCGGCCACCACGTCGTAGTGCTCGGGCTGGACCTCGAACTCGATGATCGAGCCGATGGTGAGCACCTCGAAGATCTGGTCCTCGTCGCTGATGCCGTTGTCGTCGAGGGTCGTGCGGGTGCGGTCCACCATCGTCTGCAGGATCTGCTCCGCCGTGGCGTCCAGCGGGAACCGGTACTCGCCCGGGTGCAGCCAGCCCTCGAGGGTGGGGAAGCGGTCCGGGATCCCGAACGTCGCCGTGTCCTCCCGGTAGGCCTCGAACTCGGAGACGGGGATGCCGGTGGACTCGCTGAGGATCCCGAACACGTCGGTCATGCGCAGGGTCCGGTTGACCGCCGCGTAGTGGCTGGCCTCGTCCTCCTCCATGAGCGCGTCCACGGCCGCCTCCGAGCTCATCTCCGTGCGCAGCTCGTACTCGCCGGGCTGGATGAACTGCTCGGCGTGCTCCTCCTGGTAGGTCTCGACGAACGTCTCGGCGTCCGCCACGATCCCCTGCGCCTCGAGGGCCACGGCGATCTGGCCGGTGGTGGCGCCGTCGGCCACGGAGAAGGTCACGGGGTCCTTGCCGTCGCCGCGGTAGTCGCGGACCTCGAACCACCGGAAGGTGGAGCCGAGCACGGACACCGTGATCAGCGCGGCGAGCAGGAACAGGGCGATGGCCGTGGTCAGGGAGACGCGGCCGCGGCGCCGGCGCTGCTTGACCTGCTCGGGGGTGAGCTCCTCGTGCTCGAAGACGCCGCGCAGGCCCGTGGAGGGCTCCCGCGAGGACGGGGCGTCCAGGAGGCTGCCCAGACCGCCGCCGGACGACTCCCGGGGCGCCTCGGGTCGGCGGGGCGCCGACTGGTCGTACGGATCGTCGCTCACGAATGCTCTCCGTCCGGATCGGTGGTCGTCAACGGTGCCGTGCGCGCCCGGTCGGGCGCTCCGGCGGTGTCCTCGGCGGTGTCCTCGGCCGTGTTCCCGGCTCCGGTGGACGACTCCCCGCGGCGGGCCGCGGCGGGACCCTGCCCGTCGCGGTCACCCCCATTATGCGGGACGGCGGGCGCCGCGGCGCCGGACACCGGCGGGTCCACCGGCGCGCCGGGCTCCGCCCCGGTCGCCCTGGCCCGGTCCACGGCGCTCTGCAGGATGGTGGCCGCGGCCACCTGGTCGACCTTGTCCATGTGGTCGCGGCGGGCGACCCCGGCCTCCAGCAGCGCCCGGTGGGCGTCCACGGTGCTGAGGCGCTCGTCGACCAGCCGCACCGGCACGTCGCGGCCCTTCACGCGCAGCCGCCGCGCGAGGGCCTCCGCGTAGTCGCGCGCCATCGCGGTCGAGGCGTTCTCCCCGCCGTCGAGGCTGCGGGGCAGCCCCACGTAGACGGCGACGACGTCGTGCTCCTGGACCAGGCCGGCCAGCAGCTTCACGTCGAAGCCCTTCCGGGGGTCGGGGTCGCGCCGCAGCGTGGTAAGCGGCGTGGCGAGGATGCCGTCGGGGTCGCACAGGGCGACCCCGACGCGGACGAGGCCGACGTCGACCCCCATCCGCCGTCCCCGGGCGTAGGCGTCGCTCACGCGGCGGCGCCGCCCGCCGCCCGGGCGATGTCGGCCAGCACCGCGTCCAGGGCGTCCCCCGTCTTGGCCGGGTCCTGCCCGCCGCCCTGGGCGATGTCGTCCTTGCCGCCGCCGCCGCCGCCGAGGACCTTGGCGGCCGTGCGCACGAGCCGGCCGGCCTGCACCCCGGCCGCGCGGGCGCCCTCGGTGGTCGCCACGAGGACCAGGGGACGGCTCTTGGCCGTGCCCGTGACGGCGACGACGAACGGCTCCGCCGTCATCCGGCCGCGCAGGTCGAGGGCGAGCGAGCGGACGTCGTCGGCCCCGGAGACCTCGCCCATGTCGTGGGTCAGGACCTTCACGGCGCCGACCTCCCGCACCCCGTCGAGCAGGGAGCCGGCCTGCGCCTGGAGCTTCTCGCGGCGCAGGACCGCGAGCTCCTTCTCGGCCGACTTCAGCTTCTCGAGGGTGCCTGCCAGGCGCTCGGGCAGCTCCGCGGAGGACTGCACCTTGAGCATGCCGGTGAGCTGGTGCACGAGGGTCCGCTCGGCGGCGAGGTGGCGGAACGAGTCCAGGCCCACGAGGGCCTCGACGCGGCGGTTGCCTGAGCCCACGGACTGCTCGGTGAGCAGGGTGAGCGAGCCGATCTGGGCGGTGCCGCCCACGTGCGTACCGCCGCACAGCTCCCGGGACCAGGGTCCGTTCAGCTCGACCACGCGCACCCGGTCCCCGTACTTCTCGCCGAACAGGGACATGGCGCCCATGGCCTTGGCCTCGTCGAGGGCCATCTCCTGCGTGACGACCTCGTGGTTGGCGTGGATCGCCGCGTTGGAGACCTCCTCGATCTCCTGGCGCTGGGCCTCGGCGAGCCCCTCGCCCCACGCGAAGTCGAAGCGCAGGTACCCCTCCTTGTTGAAGGAGCCGCGCTGGACGGCCTCGGGGCCGAGGATGTCGTGCAGGGCCGCGTGGACGATGTGGGTGCCGGTGTGGGCGGCCTCGGCGGCGCGCCGCCGGGCGACGTCCACCTGGGCGAGCACGGTGGCCCCGGAGAGGGCCTCGCCCTCGCGCACGACCGCCTGGTGCACGGACAGCCCCTTCACGGGCTGCTGGACGTCGGTGACCTCGAGCACGAAGCCGTCGCCGCTGATGGTGCCCCGGTCGGCGGCCTGGCCGCCGGCCTCGGCGTAGAACGGTGTCTCGTCGAGGACGACCTCGACGTGCTCCCCGGCCGACGCGGCGGGGATGGTCACGCCGTCCTGCAGCAGGGCGCGCAGCACGGTCTCGTGGCCGAGCCGGGTGTAGCCGGTGAACACCGAGCCGCCCTCGTCGACGAGCCGGCGGAACACCGAGAGGTCGGCGTGGGCGCCCTTCTTGGCGCGGGCGTCCTGCTGGGCGCGGTGGCGCTGCTCCTCCATGAGACCGCGGAACGCCGTCTCGTCCACCTGGACCCCGGCCTCCGCGGCCATCTCGAGGGTCAGGTCGATGGGGAAGCCGTAGGTGTCGTGCAGGGCGAAGGCCTCCGCGCCGGAGACGGCCTGGCCCTGGCGCCGGGCGCCGGCCACGGCCTCGTTGAGCCGGGTGGTGCCGGACTCGATGGTCTTCAGGAACGCCCGCTCCTCGGCGTAGGCGATCCGGGAGATCCGCTCGAAGTCCTCGGCCACGTAGGGGTAGACGCCGCGCATGGCGTCCCGGGAGGCGGGCAGCAGCACGGGCAGGCAGGGCTCGGTGACGCCCATCAGGCGCATCGCGCGGATCGCGCGGCGCAGCAGGCGGCGCAGGATGTACCCGCGGCCCTCGTTGGACGGGCTCACGCCGTCGGCGATGAGCATCAGCGAGGAGCGGACGTGGTCGGCGACCACGCGCATCCGCACGTCGTCGTCGTAGCCCTCCTCCCCCGGCTTCTCGGAGCCGTGGTACCGCTTCCCCGAGAGCTCGGACGCCCTGTCCAGGACGGGGCGGACCTGGTCGGTCTCGTAGAAGTTCTCGACGCCCTGCAGCAGCATGGCGAGGCGCTCGACGCCGAGGCCGGTGTCGATGTTCTGCTCGGGGAGGTCGCCCAGGATCTCGTAGTCCTTGCCCGAGCCCTCACCGCGCTGGTACTGCATGAAGACGAGGTTCCAGATCTCGATGTACCGGTCGTCGTCGACGGCCGGGCCGCCCTCCCGGCCGTACCGGGGGCCGCGGTCGTAGAAGATCTCCGAGTCGGGGCCCGCGGGGCCGGGCTGGCCGGTGTCCCAGTAGTTCTCGTCCCGGCCCAGCCGCTGGATCCGCTCGGCGGGCACCCCCACGGTGTCCTTCCAGAGCGTGTAGGACTCCTCGTCGCCCTCGTAGACGGTCACCCACAGCCGGTCCGGGTCCAGACCGAAGCCGCCCTTCTCGAGCGGGCTGGTGAGCAGCTCCCACGCCATGGGGATGGCCCGCTCCTTGAAGTAGTCGCCGAAGGAGAAGTTGCCGGCCATCTGGAAGAACGTGCCGTGCCGGGCGGTCTTGCCCACCTCGTCGATGTCGAGGGTGCGGATGCACTTCTGGATGGACGTGGCGCGCCGGTAGGGGGCGGTCTCCTGGCCGAGGAAGTACGGGATGAACGGGACCATGCCCGCGATCGTGAACATGGCACCCGGCTGGGAGGAGATCAGCGAGGCGGAGGGCACCACGGTGTGGCCCTGGCCTTCGAAGTAGTCCAGCCAGCGCTTGGTGATTTCCTGAGAGAGCATTACCGGTGCTTTCCTTCGCGTTCGGTCGAGGGGTCGGTGGGCTCCGCCGCGGCCCCGGCCGCGCCGGGGGCGGCGGTGCCGTCCAGCACCGGCGGGGCGGTGCGGCCGGCGGCGAGACGGCCGGCCTGCGGCCGGGGGGCGGCGACGCCGAAGGAGTCGCGCAGCTCGGCCTCGCGCTCGTCCATGCCCGCGCGCACGGTGGCGGCGAAGCGGTAGAGCCGGGAGCGCCAGTCCCCGGGGCGGGGCGCGCGCGCGGCGCCGCTGCCGCCCGGCACGGAGAGGTCCTGGCCGGGTGACCGGGCGAGGCGGGTGGCGGCGGCGCCGAGCACGCCGCCGGCGGCCACGAGGGCGAGCCGGCCCCAGAAGCTCATGGCCGGTCCTCCCCCGGGGCGCCGGGGGCCTGCTCGTCGGCGGCCCCGAAGCGGTCGGCCCGGTGGGAGCCGTGCGGGGCGGTGTCGCCCGTGAACGCCCGGCGGACGCCGTGCGAGAACGCGGCGACCTTGATCAGCGGCTGGCCCACGGTGGAGGCCACCAGGGAGGACAGCGCGGAGACGTTCGCGGAGGCGTCGGAGACGTTGGTCGTGATCCCGTCCACCTTCTCGAGCTGCGAGTTGGTGGTCGAGACGGTGCGGGTGACCTCGTCGATGAGGGGGACGGTCTCGTTGTTGAGCGAGCGGATCGTCAGCCGCAGCTCGTCGAAGACCTTGCCGAGCTTGAGGATCGGCACCGCGAGCAGGAGCACCAGCACGGCGAACACCCCCGCGGCGAGCAGTCCTGCGATTTCTCCACCGGTCATGGGGCGGCGCGCTCCTTGCTGGTCGGGTCGGGGGGCCGGGGCGGCAGGACCGCCCGGGCGTGCGGGGACGGGCACCGGCGCGGTGCCCGGGGATCAACTGTACCGAACGGAAGAGCCCGCGGCGCAGGCGCCGCGGGCTCTCCGCAGGGAAGGCCCTGCCCCGGGGGGGGGTCCCGGCGGCAGGAGCCCGCAGGATCAGGCCATGCGGGCGTAGTACTCCACCACGAGCTGCTCCTCGCAGGTCACGGGGACCTCGGCGCGCTTGGGCTTGCGGACCAGCTTGGCCTGCAGCTTCTCGATCTGCACGTCGAGGTAGCCCGGGGTGTCGGGCAGCACGGCCTGGTGCGCGCCGGCGGCGGCGACCTGGAAGGGCACCATCTTCTCCGACTTGGCGTGCACGTGGATCAGCTGACCCTCCTTGACCTGGTAGGAGGGGCGGTCCACCCGCTCGCCGTCCACCAGGATGTGGCGGTGCACGACCATCTGGCGGGCCTGGGCCATGGTCCGGGCGAAGCCGGAGCGCAGGACCAGGGCGTCCAGGCGGGACTCCAGCAGGGCGACCAGGTTCTCACCGGTCTGCCCCTCCTGGCGCTTGGCCTCGACGTAGGCGATGTGCATCTGCTTCTCGCGGATGTTGTACTGCGCCCGGAGACGCTGCTTCTCGCGCAGCCGGACGGCGTAGTCCGAGTCTGCCTTCCGGCGGGCACGGCCGTGCTCGCCGGGGCCGTAGGGACGGCGCTCGAAGTACTTCTCGGCCTTCGGGGTCAGGGCGATCCCGAGGGCGCGGGACTTGCGCACCTGGCGGCGCGCACGCGTGTTGTTAGCCACGTTTACCTTTCACAATGCGGTGCCCTCCCCCGTCCGGCGTGCGGTGCGGGGGGAGCGTGTTCTGTTCGGTCCGGCCTCCGAGGACGGGATCGGTCCCGCCGGAGAGGTGAGGATCAGCCGCAATCCTCCTGTCCTGCAAGCGCCGTGGCCGCGCGCCGCTCACCGTGGTTGAGGCGGTGCGCCGGTCGTGCGGGAGCACGGGCCTTGCCGGCCGACGTCCTACTATAGCGTGTGCGGGGCCGTGGCGCGCCCCGGGGTGCTCGCGGTGCGGGCCGGCCCCCGTCCCGGTCCCGGCGCGCCGGAGCGCCGCCCGGGAGTCCCGGACGGCGCTCCGGCGCACGAGCCCTCGGCGCGGACGCGGTCAGTCGACGTCCTCGTCCACCCAGTCGAAGGTCTTGGTGACGGCCTTCTGCCAGTTGCGGAACAGCCGGCCGCGCTCGGCGTCCTCCATCTGCGGCTCCCAGCGCTTGTTCTCGGCCCAGTTCGCGGTGACCTCCTCCGTCCCGGACCAGAAGCCGACGGCGATGCCCGCGGCGTAGGCGGCGCCGAGGGCCGTGGTCTCGGTGACCTCCGGGCGGATCACCGGGACCCCGAGCTGGTCCGCCTGGAACTGCATGAGCAGCTCGTTGGCGGTCATCCCGCCGTCCACCTTGAGCTCGGTGATGTCCACCCCGGCGTCGGCGTTCATCGCCTCGACCACCTCGCGGGACTGGTAGGCCGTGGCCTCCAGGGCGGCCCGGGCGATGTGGGCCTTGTTGACGTAGCGAGTCAGGCCCACCAGGGCGCCGCGGGCGTCCGAGCGCCAGTACGGGGCGAACAGGCCGCTGAAGGCCGGGACGAAGTAGGCCCCGCCGTTGTCCTCGACCGACGCGGCCAGGGACTCGACCTGCGGTGCTGAGGAGAGGATGCCCAGGTTGTCGCGCAGCCACTGGACCAGGGACCCGGTCACGGCGATGGAGCCCTCCAGGGCGTAGACGGCGTCCTGGTCGCCGATCTTGTAGCACACCGTGCTCAGCAGCCCGTTCTCCGAGTGCACCACCTCGGTGCCCACGTTCATCAGCACGAAGCTGCCTGTGCCGTAGGTGTTCTTGCCCATGCCCTTCTCGAAGCACGCCTGCCCGAACATCGCGGCCTGCTGGTCGCCGAGGATGCCGGCGATCGGCACGTCCTTGAGGAAGCCGCGGGTGCGGCCCTTGCCGTAGACCTCGGAGGAGGAGCGGATCTCGGGCAGCATCGACATGGGGATGCCCATGTCGGCGCAGATCTCCTCGTTCCAGTCGAGGGTCGCCAGGTTCATCAGCATGGTGCGCGAGGCGTTGGTGACGTCGGTGACGTGCACCCCGCCGTCCACGCCGCCCGTCATGTTCCACACCAGCCAGGAGTCGGTGTTGCCCATGAGCAGGTCCCCGCGCTCGGCCCGCTCCCGGGCGCCGTCCACGTTGTCCAGGATCCACTTGACCTTCGGGCCCGAGAAGTAGCTGGCCAGCGGCAGGCCCACCCGGTCCTTGTACCGGTCCGGGCCGACCTCCCCGCCGAGCTCCTCGGCGATCTTCTGGGTGCGGGTGTCCTGCCAGACGATGGCGTTGTAGACGGGCTCCCCGGTGGTGCGGTCCCAGACCACGGTGGTCTCGCGCTGGTTGGTGATGCCCACGGCGGCCAGGTCCCGGGCGTTGATCTCGGCGGAGGCCTCGGCGTCGGCGACGACCTTGCGGACGTTGCGCCAGATCTCCATGGGGTCGTGCTCCACCCAGCCTGCGCGCGGGAAGATCTGCTCGTGCTCGAGCTGGCCGGTGCTGACGATCGTGCCCCGGTGGTCGAAGATGATCGCGCGGGAGCTCGTGGTGCCCTGGTCGATGGCCATGACGTACTTGGTGTCGGTGCTCATGGGTGGTCCCTCACTTCGTTGTGGTGTCGTGGACGGGTCGGTGGTGGTGCGGGCGTCAGGCGGGAACGTTGGCGTACAGCTGGTAGAAGCCGCCGGCGAGCACGGCGCCGATGAGCGGGCCCACGACCGGGACCCAGGCGTAGGCCCAGTCGCTGGAGCCCTTCCCGCGGATGGGCAGCACGGCGTGGGCGATGCGCGGACCGAGGTCACGGGCGGGGTTGATGGCGTAGCCCGTGGGCCCGCCGAGGCTCGCGCCGATGCCGACCACGAGCAGCGCCACGGCCAGCGGCCCGATCTCCGAGGGCGTGTTGCCGAAGAGCAGGATCACGATGACGAGGACGAACGTGCCGATCACCTCGGTGACCACGTTCCAGCCGTAGGAGCGCACGGCCGGGCCGGTGGCGAAGACCCCGAGCTTGGTCGCCGCGTCGATCTCCTCGTCGAAGTGCTTCTTGTAGGCGAGGAAGGCGAGCACGGCGCCCAGGAAGGCGCCGATCAGCTCTCCGGCGAAGTAGACGAGCGTGCTGACGAGCGTGACGGCCACCCCGGGGGCGTACTCCTCGGCGCCGCTGGCCCACAGCCCCACGGTCACGGCGGGGTTGATGTGCGCGCCGGACTGCCAGGCGACGTAGACTCCGGCGAACACCGCCAGGCCCCAGCCGAAGTTGACCATCAGGAACCCGCCGCCGAGGCCCTTGGACCTCGGCAGTGCGACGTTGGCGACCACGCCGGCGCCGAGCAGGATCAGCATCGCGGTGCCCGCGACCTCGGACCAGAAGACGGTGGACAGGGAGATGGGCACGGTGGGCGCGACGGCCTGTACCACTGCGTTCGACATCGACAGCACTGCGACTCCTCAGGTGGTGCGGATTGGATGGACCGGCCGTCCGTCGGGGACGGCCGGTGGGGGGTGGGGTCAGGGGACGGGGCTGGGTGGGACGGGCGGGTGCTCAGGCTTCGGAGGGGCGCACGAGCTCCAGGACGTCGGGGGCCGCGGCCCGTGCGGCGGCGGCCGCGGTGTCGTCCGGGGTCCTCGCGGCCTCGTCCTCCGCCGCGCAGCGGAGCCGGTAGGCCTCGACCTCGGCCCCCCGCCGCCGGTCGTCCCAGCCGAGGGCCTCGGCCGCGAGGTCCGCGATCTCCTCGACCGCGTCGAGGCCGTGGCGGGCCTGCTCCCACGTGAGCCGGGTGCGCGTGTCGAAGATGTCCTCGAGGTGCAGCGCGCCCTCGTGGGTGCAGGCGTGCACGATCTCCGCCCGCAGGTAGGCCGGGGCCCCCTCCAGGGGGCGGCCCAGGTCGGGGCGGTCCGCCACGAGCTCGGCGATCTCGGTGATCGCCGACCCGTAGCGGCCGAGCAGGTGCTGCACCCGCTCCTCGTTCCAGTCGTGCCGGGCGCCCAGGCTGCCGGCCTGGTGGCGGAGCGCGAGATAGCCCTCCGCGCCCAGCAGCGGAGTGCGGTCGGTGACCGAGGGCACGGCCTTGGCCCGCTCCTCCCCCAGGGCGAGGTCCACGGCGTCCTCGGCCATCACCCGGTAGGTGGTGAGCTTGCCCCCGGCGATCGTGATCAGCCCGGGGGCGACCTCGGTCACGGTGTGCTCGCGGGAGATCTTCGTGGACTGCGCGTCCCCGCCGCCCTTCTTCGTCCCGGGCTGCAGCAGCGGGCGCAGCCCGGCGTACGTGCCGATCACGTCCTCGCGGGTGAGCGGCCGGTCGAGGACCACGTTGGCGTGGTCGATGACGTAGTCGATGTCCTCCGCGGTGGCCACCGGGTTGACGAGGTCCTGGTGGTAGGGGGTGTCGGTGGTGCCGATGATCCAGTACCGCGCCCACGGGATGATGAAGAGCACGGACTTCTCGGTCTGCAGGATCAGCCCGCTCTCGCCGCGGATCCGCTCGCGGGGCACGATGATGTGGATGCCCTTGGAGGCGAGCACCTTCAGCCCGCCCTCGGCGTGGGCCAGGTCCTGGGTCTGCTCGGTCCAGACCCCGGTGGCGGCGATGACGGTCTTCGCCCGCACCGTGTGCTCCGCCCCCGTCTCGAGGTCGCGCACGGTGGCGCCGACCACCCGGCCGGTCTCGTCCGTGGGGAAGGACACGGCCCGCGTGCGGTTGGCCGCGAGCGCGCCGTAGCGCACGGCGGTGCGCACGATGGTGACGACGAGACGGGCGTCGTCGACCTGGCCGTCCCAGTACTTGACGGCGCCGACCATGGAGCCGGGCTTGATGTCGGGGAAGACCCGCTGGACGCCCTTGAAGCTGTAGTGCCGCTGGTAGGGCAGGGTCGCGACCTTGGCCCCGATGTGGGCGAGGGCGTCGTAGAGGCCGATCCCGGCGGTGACGTAGGGCCGCTCCCAGAAGCGGTGGGTCAGCGGGTAGAGGAAGGGCACGGGCTTGACGAGGTGGGGGGCGAGGAAGTCCAGGAGCAGCTCGCGCTCGCGCAGCGCCTCGGAGACGAGCTTGAAGTCGAGCTGCTGGAGGTAGCGCAGGCCGCCGTGGACGAGCTTGGAGGACCACTGCGAGGTGCCGCCCGCCCAGTCCTGGGCCTCGACGATGCCGGTGCGCAGTCCGCGGGTCACGGCGTCCAGGGCGATGCCGGCGCCGGTGATGCCGCCGCCGACCACGAGGACGTCGAGCTCGGGGCCGTCGGAGAACTCGGCGAGTGCGCGGTCCCGTTCGGCGCTGGAGAGGGTGGGGTGGGCCATGGTGGGGAACTCCTCGGGGCGGGTGGTTTCGGGCGGGAAGGTGCTCTGCATCACACTCTGTCCTGGGTTGCACCTATGCTCAAAGCAAATGAACGGACGTGCAGGGAAGGGTGGGTCACATGCACGGTGCTGCCGAGCTCCACCACGCGGCGGAGCTGTACTACGTGCAGGGCATGACGATGGAGGCGGTGGCGGACCGCTTCGGGGTCTCCCGCCCCACGGTCTCGCGGATGCTGCAGGCCGCCCGGGAGCGGGGCATCGTGCGGATCAGTCTCGCGGCTCCCCCGGACGCGGGACACGACCTGTCCCACCGGCTGCGGGAGGCCTTCGGGGTGACGGTGCACGTGGCGGGCACGCCGCGCACGGCCACGGAGCCGCAGCGGCTGGAGTCCGTGGCCCGGGCCGCGGCCGGACTGCTGGGCGACTGGTTCGGGGACGGGATGACGCTGGCGGTCGCCTGGGGGATCACGACCTCGGCGATCGGGGGCCACCTGCAGCCGAAGGCCACGCGCGACGCGGTGGTCGTGCAGATGAACGGCGCGGTCAGTGCCCGCTCCACGGGGGCGGCACAGTCCTCGGCGCTGCTCGGGCAGATGTCGGCGGCCTTCGGGGCCGCGCTGCTGCCCTTCCCCACCCCCGCGTTCTTCGACCAGGAGGAGACGCGGCGACTGATGTGGCAGGAGTCCTCGGTGCGGCGGGTGCTGGCGGTGCGCAACGCGGCGGACCTGGCCGTGTTCAGCGTGGGGGCCTTCCGCGGTCCGATGATCTCCCAGGTGTACACCAGCGGCTACCTGCCGGAGGACGCGCTCCGGGAGCTGTCCGCGCACCGGGTGGTCGGCGACGTGTGCACAGTCTTCCTGCGGGAGGACGGGACCTACGCCGACATCGACTACAACCGGCGGGCGAGCGGGCCCACGCCCATGGAGCTGCGGCGGATCCCGCGCCGGCTGTGCGTGGTGGCGGGGGACCACAAGGTGCCGGGCGTGGTGGGCGCCCTGCGGGCGGGCGTGGTCACGGACCTGCTCATCGACGAGCGCACGGCCGCGTCGGTGGTGCGCCACCTGTTCGGCCGCTGAGCCCGGCGGTCACCGGCCCCGGACGATGCCCCGCAGGATCTCCAGGCGGTGGGCGATCTCGCGCTCGCGGCCGTGCTCGGTGGGCCGATAGTAGTCGGTGCCCACGAGCTCGTCGGGCGGGTACTGCTGGGCGGCCACGCCGTTGGGCTCGTCGTGGGAGTAGACGTAGCCCCGGCCGTGGCCGAGCTGGCCCGCGCCGGGGTAGTGGGCGTCGCGCAGGTGGAGCGGGACGGGTCCGGCCCGGCCGGCGCGGACGTCGGCGATCGCCTCGTTGATCGCGGTGTAGGCGGCGTTGGACTTCGGGGCGGTCGCCAGGTGCGCCACGGCCTGGGCCAGCGGGATCCGCCCCTCGGGCATGCCGATGAGCTGCACGGCCTCGGCGGCCGCCACCGCGGTCTGCAGGGCGGTCGGGTCGGCGGTGCCGATGTCCTCGGAGGCGGAGATGATGAGCCGGCGGGCGATGAACCGCGGGTCCTCCCCCGCCTCGATCATCCGGGCCAGGTAGTGCATCGCGGCGTCGACGTCGGAGCCGCGGATCGACTTGATGAACGCGCTGACCACGTCGTAGTGCTGGTCGCCGTTCTTGTCGTAGCGCACGGCCGCCCGGTCGAGGGCCTCCTCGGCGTGCTCCCGGGTGATCACCGGCACCGGCCGCGCGCGGTCCCCGCCGTCGTCCCCGTCGATTTCCTCGTCCCCGTCCGCGCCCTCGACCGCGTCGTGGTCGTCCGGCTGCTCCGAGAACGCGACCCCGGCGGCGGCCTCGAGGGAGGTCAGGGCCTTGCGGGCGTCCCCGCCGCACAGGTCCAGGAGGTGCTCGCGGGCCTCCGCGGAGAGCTCCACCTCGCCGTTCAGTCCCCGGGGGTCGGCGACGGCCCGGTCCAGCAGCGCCCCGATGTCGGCGCGCTCCAGCGGCTGCAGCGTGAGCAGCAGCGAGCGCGAGAGCAGCGGCGAGATCACCGAGAAGGACGGGTTCTCCGTGGTGGCCGCGACCAGCACCACCCACTGGTTCTCCACCCCGGGCAGCAGCGCGTCCTGCTGGGCCTTGGTGAAGCGGTGGATCTCGTCGAGGAACAGCACCGTGGTGCGCCCGTGCAGGTCCCGGTCCGTGAGCGCCTCGTCCATCACCTTCCGCACGTCCTTGACGCCGGCGGTGATCGCGGAGAGCTCCACGAACTTCCGGGACACGCCCCGGGCGATCACGTGCGCCAGGGTGGTCTTGCCCGTGCCCGGGGGCCCCCACAGGATGATCGACGACGGTCCCGCCGGGCCCCGGTCCTCCCCCGCCAGCACCTGCAGCGGAGACCCGGGCTTGAGCAGGTGCTGCTGGCCCACGATCTCGTCGAGGCGGCGCGGTCGCATCCGCACCGCCAGGGGCGCCCGGGAGCGGGAGCGCCGCGCCCGGCCGGCGGGGCGGGCGGTGCGGTCCGCCCCGTCCCCATCGGTGAGGGGACCGGGGTCGGGGGCGTCGAGGTCGTCGAAGAGGGAGCCGGTCACCCCCTCAGGCTAGCGGCTGCGCCCGTCGCGGCCTGTCGGAAGCGGGGAGGCTGGGCGTACGATCAGCACGCTGATCACGTCGGTGCCGCCGCCGGGCGCGCTCCGCCCGGCGACGGCCACGACCGCTGCGGCGCGGGGTCCACCGGGGATCCCGCCCGGCCCTTCCAGGAATGAGGTACCGGTGTTCGAGGCCCCGAGTCTGCTCTTCGCCGCCGCCGGGCTCGCCGTGTTCGCGGCCGCCCTGCTGCCCCGCCTGCTCGTGCGGGCCCCCGTGTCGATGCCCATGGTGTTCCTGGCCGCCGGGGCGGTGATCTTCGCCGTGGCCGACACCCTGCCCGACCCGGACCCGGTGGCCCACAGCGCTGTGACCCTGCACCTGAGCGAGATCTGCGTGATCGTCTCGCTGATGGGCGCCGGGCTGGCCCTGGACCGACCGCTGGGCTTCCGGCGCTGGGCCACGACCTGGCGGCTGCTGGGGATCGCCATGCCCCTGAGCCTGCTCGGGGCGGCCCTGCTGGGCTGGTCGGTGCTGGGGCTGAGCGCGGCCGGGGCCGTGCTCGTGGCCGCGGCGCTGGCCCCCACCGACCCGGTCCTGGCCTCCGAGGTGCAGGTCGGGGAGCCCTCGGAGTCGCAGGAGGACCTCGAGGGCGAGGACGAGGTCCGTTTCGGGCTCACCTCCGAGGCGGGGCTCAACGACGGTCTGGCCTTCCCGTTCGTCTACCTCGCCATCGCCCTGAGCATCGTGGGCACCGCTCCCGGCGCGTGGCTGCCGCACTTCCTGAGCGTGGACGTGGCCTGGCGGATCGCGGTCGGCTGTCTCGCCGGGGTCCTGGTGGGCCTGCTCCTGCGGCGGCTCTTCTTCCGCTCCCCGCTCGACAGCGTCCGCACGACCGCGCAGACCGAGGGGTTCGTGGCCCTGGCCGCCACCTTCCTCACCTACGGTCTGACCGAGATGGTCGAGGGCTACGGGTTCATCGCCGTGTTCGTGTGCGCCGTGACCATCCGGGCGGGCGAGCGGGTGCACGGCGCCCACGGCGTGCTGCACAGCTACATCGAGCAGCTCGAGCGGCTGCTCACCGTGGTGGTGCTCGTGCTCCTGGGCGGCGCCGTGGCCCGGGGGCTGCTCGCCGGGCTCAGCTGGCGGGAGGTGCTCGTCGCGGCGGCCTTCCTGCTGCTGGTGCGCCCCCTCGCCGGGTGGATCAGTCTGCTCGGCGGCCGGACGGGACCGTGGGAGCGCGGCGTGCTCGCCTTCTTCGGCGTGCGCGGCATCGGCTCGATCTACTACCTCGCCTACGCGCTGTCCGAGGGCGAGTTCGCCGCGGAGGACCAGGCACTGTGGCGCATCGTGGGGCTGGTGATCGTCGGCTCGGTCCTGCTGCACGGGGTCACCGCGGGACCCGTCATCGCGGCCCTCGACCGCGCCCGGGAGCGGAAGGCGCGCGAGGAGACGGGCTCCGAGGAGGCCGCTCCCCGCACGGCGATCTGACGGCCCGCGCCGGGACCCGGTCTCAGCCCCGCCGGGGCCGTTCCAGCTCGGCGCTGTCCAGGACCAGGGTGAACGGGCCGTCGTTGACGAGCTCCACCTGCATCGCGGCCCCGAAGCGGCCGGTCGCCACGCGCGCGCCGAGCTCCCGCAGCGCGGCCACGTACGCCTCGAACACGGGTTCCGAGACAGGGCCGGGCGCGGCGGCCGACCACGAGGGGCGCCGGCCCCGGCGGGCGTCGCCGTAGAGGGTGAACTGGCTGACGGCGAGCACCGGGGCGCCGAGGTCGGCGCAGGACCGCTCGCCCTCCAGCAGCCGCAGCGTCCAGGTCTTCTCGGCGAGCTTCGCGGCCGTCGCGGCGTCGTCGTCGTGGGTCACGCCCACCAGGGCCAGCAGCCCCGGCTCCTCGACGGCCCCCACGACCTCTCCTCCGACGGTCACGGCGGCCCGGGCCACTCTCTGCAGAACGATGCGCATGGGCCCCAGTCCACCACAGGACCGGGCGCACCCGGGGCCCCGCTAGCCTCGACCCATGACCGCCGCGCGCAGCACGCCCCGACCGAGCACCCTGGTGGCCGAGGTGTTCGCGCCCGCCCCGCTGGTGCTGTCCCTGCTGGTGCTCGCCGGCTGGTCGGGGGCCGGGTGGCCCGGGGCCATGTGGGGCCTGGGGACGGCGGTGGTCGTGGCGTCGCTGCCGATGCTCGTGCTGCGGGTGCTGGCCCGGCGCGGGCGGGTGGACGGACACTTCGTGCGCGCCCGGGCCCAGCGGCTTCCGGTCTACGCCGCCACGGGGGTGCTGACGGCGCTCGTGGTGGTCGCCGAGCTCGCGCTGGGCGTCCCTCCGGTGGTGCCCGTGACCACGGCGTTCGTGCTGCTGGGCCTGCTGGTGCTGCTGGTCGTGACCCTGTGGTGGAAGGTCTCCGCCCACGTGGCGATGGCCGCGTGCTGGGCCGTGGGGCTCGGTGTCCTCAGCACCCCGTGGGCGTCGCTGGCCGCGGCGCCGGTGCCGGTCGTGCTGGCCGTCTCGCGGGTGCGCACCGGGGACCACACCCCGGCGCAGACGGTCGTCGGCGCCCTGATCGGCGTGCTCGTCGCGCTGGGCTGGGCGTCGGTCGTGCGCACGGTGCTCTGACCGGCGTCCGGGCCGCTTCCGCCCAGGACCGGCGCCCCGGTCGGTGCAGCCCTGGTCGGTGCAGCCCCGATCGGTTCAGCCCAGGACCGAGAAGCCCGGGGGCAGCGGCCGCCGGCCCGTGAGCGCCAGCAGGACCCCGGGCAGGTGCCCGCCGTGGGCGGCGAGCTCCAGCGCCGTCCGTCCGGCGTCGGCCAGGACGTGCTCGGGGGGTCTCCGGTCCAGCCCGCAGGCCCCGGCGACGTCCAGGCCGTGGACCGCCAGCTCGAACGTGCGGGTGGGCACGTAGGCGCGCAGCCGGGTGCCGCCCACCAGGGTGCGGATCAGCGGGTCCTCGTCGACGGGCACCTGCGCCAGGGCGTCCCGGGCCCGGTCCAGCGAGGCCCGGACGGTGGCGGACGGATGCCGGCCGAGCTCGCGGCCGGCGGCGACGCCCCGGGCCTCGACCTCAGCGGGGTCCGTGGCCGCGGCGGAGAGCGCGTAGTACTGGGCCGTGCCGGTGCAGGTCTCGTCGTCGGCGGGGACCGTGAGATAGGTGCCGAGCGTGACGAGCGCGCGGTGGGTGTGCCCCACGAGCGCCCGGACGTCCCAGGCGCCCAGGCCCGGCCGGGTCCAGTGGTGCGGGCGGATCTCCCCGACGAGGTCGGCGAACCAGGCCCCGGCGTCGAGGAGGGCGGTGCGGGCGGCGGCGGGATCACGGCTCATGGGCTCCCCTGGGTGCTCGGCGCGGGGCGGGTCCGGTCGGCGGGCTCCGGCCCCGGAGGTGCCCGAAGCCTACTGCGCGGCGACGGCGGGAGGACCGATGTTGCGCCTGGTTGCGCCCGCTCCTCCGGGCCCCGGGCGCCGGCGGCGCCCGGGACACGGGCCGGGCCGGGGCGCCCGGACGGGGCCGGGACGTCGTACGCTCGGAGGACCCCGCACGGGCGGGCCGGGTGCGCCGGCGCCGCCGTGCGGACCGCGCCGGCCGGACCGGCGCCACCTCAGCCCTCGACCGACCCCGTCCCGTCCTCGTCCCGGAAGGCCCCGCATGCCGCCCCGCCCCTCCTCACGGACCATGGCCGCCGCCTCGATCGGCGCCCTGACGATCGCCCTGACCGGCTGCGGGCAGGAGGCCCAGGACGTGCAGGAGGTGGACTCGGACTACGCCCAGATCTGCGTCGAGGACCCGGACGGCGAGGGCGGCGCCGAGCCAGTGCGGGTCGACGACGACGAGTGCGACGACGACCGCGGGCCCCGGGTGGGCGGCTTCTTCCCGATGTGGGTGCTCATGAGCTCCGCCCGGGCCACGGCCGTCCCCGCCGTGGGCTCACCGGTGTCGTCCGCGGCGGGCTGGAGCACCGGCCGGCCGCCGGGCTCGGCCACCGTGGCCCGCGGTCTGCCCCGCGACGGGGCCGCCGTGGGCAAGAGCGGCGTCTCGCGCGGCTTCGGCGGGTCGAAGAGCGGCTGGGGCTCCTGATGCGGCGCATCGACGGCCTGGCGCCGCGCCCCGGCTGGGAGCGCACCGTCCGCGCCGAGGGGCTCACCTACGCACGCACCGAGCGGCCCGACGGCCGGTCCTTCTCGTACTGGAACGAGACGGCCGCCTACGTCTTCTCCCCCGACGAGGTGGACGAGCTGGAGTCCGTCACCGACGAGCTGCACCGGATGTGCGCCGAGGCCGCCCGGTACCTGGCCACCGGCGCCCTGGGCACCCTCGGGCTCTCGGACGCGGCCTTCGAGCTGGCCCAGCACTCCCTCCGGCTGCGGGAGCCCTCGGTCTACGGCCGCTTCGACCTGGCCTGGGACGGGACCGGCCCGCCGAAGATGCTCGAGCTCAACGGCGACACCCCCACCGGCCTGGTCGAGGGGGCGATCTGCCAGTGGAGCCGCATGGAGGCGCTGTTCCCGGGCCTGGGCGAGGACCACCCGGAGTTCGACCAGCTCAACGGGCTGTGGCCCATGCTCGTGGACCGATGGCGGCAGCGGCTGCCGTACTCGGCCACGAAGACCCTGCACGTGGCCTACACCCGGGAGGAGGAGTCCGGGGAGGACGCGGCCAACGCCGCCGTCATCGCGAACACCGCGGTCGAGGCCGGCTACCGGGCCGTCCTGCTGCCCGTCGAGGACGTCCGCTACGACACCCGGTCCGGCGGCTGGGTGCACGCGACCGGGGACGTGGACGACCCCGTGGTGGTCGGCCCGATCGAGGAGATCTTCGCTCTGCACCCGTGGGAGCACATGGTCGACGACGGCCCCGGGGCGTTCGTGCTCGACGACCCCACCCGGATGCACCACTGGTACGAGCCGGCGTGGAAGATGTTCCAGTCCAACAAGCTCCTGCTCGTGGCCCTGTGGCGGTGCTTCCCCGGGCACGAGAACCTGCTGGCCGCCCACCCGGACGGGCCCGGCGAGCTGCGGGAGTGGGTGCGCAAGCCCGTGTTCGGCCGCGAGGGGGACGGCATCGAGATGCACGCCCGCGACGTGCGGATCCGCTCCGAGCACCCCCACCCGTCCCCGCTGGACGTGTGGCAGGCCTACACGCCCATCCGGAACTTCCCGGGCTCCGACGGCGCCCCCAACCACCCGGTCATCGGCTCGTGGGTGGTGGGCGAGGCGGGCGCGGCCGGCATCGGCATCCGCGAGTCGGACGGCCCATTGACCGACTACTACTGCCGGTTCGTGCCCAACGTCATCGACAAGAAGGGTCTGCTGTGACCGCTCACCTGCTCCCCCGGTCGATCTCCACCACGACCTCCGCGGTCATCGGGTCCACCTCGATCGCCCCGCTGTACTCGGCCGTGGTCACGGTGGGCCTCATCCACGCCCTGGTCGGCACCTGGACCCCCGTGGTGCTGGTCGGCGCCGTGCTCCCCATGGTGGTCGTCTCGGTCTGCTTCGCCCGCCTGGACGCCCTCTACGAGGACCAGGGCACCGTCTACCGGTGGGCCCGGGAGGCCTACGGCGCGTTCGCCGGGTTCCTGGGCGGGTGGGGGCTGTGGCTCTCGGCGACCCTCGTGCTCGCCTCCCTCGCCTGGGTCACGGCCGACTCCGCCCTGTTCGCCCTCGGGATCGGCGCCGGGCCCTGGACCACCACCGCCGTGGCCGCCCTGCTCATGGCGGTCTTCGCGGCGGTGTCCGCCTCGGGGATCAGGGTCTCGGCCGCCGTGCAGTGGGTCCTGGCCGTCCTGCAGCTGATTGGAGTCGGCGTGCTGGTCTGGGCGGTGCGCACCGCGCCGGCCCTGCCGCGCGGCACGGGCGCCGAGGACGGGGAGTGGACCGGCTTCTACGGCGCCGCGGAGCTCGCCGCCGGCTCCGGGGTCTCGGCCGGGGACGTGGCGGCCGCCCTGCTGCTGGCCCTGTTCCTGTACTGGGGGTGGGACTCCACGTTCTCGCTCACCGAGGAGTCCACCACGCAGCGGGCTCCGCGGGTCTCGGCGTGGGTCGCGCTCGGCGTGGTGGCGGCCGCCTACGCCGCCATCGGCTGGGCCTACGCCCCGGGGTCCTCGGTGGCCTCCCCGCTGCTGGCCGCGCTCGTGGCGGTCTCGGCGGGGGCGTCCATCGGCACCACGATGATCCCCACCTCCCGCGGCCTGATGTCCATGGCCCGCGGCGGGCACCTGCCGCGCCGCTTCCGGTCCCTGTCCTTCGCCACGTGGACCACCGCCGCCGTCGCCGCCGCCTGGATGGCGTTCTCCGGACCGCTCTTCGACGACTCGATCGGCATCATCTCGGTGCTCGTGGCCCTCTACTACGGCCTGGCCTGCGCCGCGGTCGCGAAGCTCGGGCGCACCGCCGGGGCGCGGGCGCTCGGCGTGCTGGGCGCCGCGCTCATGGCCGTCGCCCTCGTGCTGACGGGGGCGGAGTACGCGCTGACCGCCTCGTGGATGTGGGTGGGCCTGGTGCTCGCCCTGCTCGTGGTCCCGCTGTGGTTCCTCCTGGGCCGGGGCCGCGAGCCGCTGCCGGGCGCCCACGAGCGCACCCCGCACCTGGAGAGCCTGCTCGATTGACCCCCTGCCGGCTGCTGCCCTGCCGGACCGCTGGTGCCCGGACCGCCATGCCCCGGCTGCGGGTGTGCGGGGGCGCGGCGTGGCACAGCGGCGCTGCCGGCGGCGCATGAGCCGCCGCGCCGGCCGCGCGCACGACTGCGGCCGCTCATGCCGTCGACTCCGCACACCGGTCTCGGTATCGTCGTCCGGGTGACCCGCACGATCAGCACGGCCCAGGCGCGCCGCGTCGCGATCGCCGCCCAGGGCCTGGACCGCACCCGGCCCCCGGTGGTGACGATGCGGCACGTCACGAGCACCGTGGAGCGCATCGGGCTGCTGCAGATCGACTCGGTCAACGTCCTCGCCCGGGCGCACCTGCTGCCGCTGCTCGCCCGGCTCGGGCCGTACGACACCGCCCTGCTCGATCGGGCGGCGGGCCGGGCGCCGCGCCGCCTCATCGAGGCCTGGGCGCACGAGGCCTGCTACCTGCCCGTCGCCACCTTCCCGCTCGTCGCCTGGACCCGCCGGCGCTGGGCCGGCATGGACCCCGACGCGATGGAGGCCCGCCACCCGGGCGTGCTCGAGCTCGTCCGTGACGTCGTCGCCGAACGCGGCCCGCTCACGGGCCGGGAGGTCGAGGCGTTCGTCGACGCCCGCCACGCCCAGCGCGCCGAGGAAGGGTGGGGCTGGCGGTGGAGCGCCGCCAGGACAGCCCTGGAGATCCTCTTCGACGCCGGGCAGCTCGGCGCCGCGCGCCGCAACGCACAGTTCGAGCGGGTCTACGACCTCGCCGAGCGCGTCCTGCCCCCGCACGTCCGTGGTCAGCCGCCGCCGGACCCGGATGACGCCGTCCGCGAGCTCGTCCGCATCTCCGCCCGCGCCCACGGCATCGGGACCGTCCGGTGCTTCGCCGACTACTTCCGCCTCGGGCAGCGCGTCACCCGCCGCGCTGTCGACGAGCTCGTCGACGGCGGCGAGCTGCTGCCCGTCACGGTCGCCGGCTGGGACCGCCCGGCGTGGCTGCACGTCGACGCCGGCGTGCCGCGCCGCACGGGCGCCCGTGCCCTGCTGGCCCCCTTCGACCCGCTCGTCTTCGAGCGTCGTCGGCTCCTGGAGCTGTTCGGGATGCACTACCGCATCGGGATCTACACCCCGGCCTCCCGGCGCACCCACGGCTACTACGTGCTGCCGTTCCTGCTCGGCGAGTCCCTCGTCGCCCGGGTCGACCTCAAGTACGACCGGGACCGCGGCGTCCTCCTGGTCCGCTCCGCCTTCGCCGAGGAGCCGGGTCCCGACACCGCCGCGGCAACGAGGTGGCCGACGCGCTCCGTCGTCGTCGGGGAGCTGGCGGCCGAGCTGGCGACGACCGCGACGTGGCTGGGCGCGGACACCGTCGCCGTGGACGAGGACGCGAGAGGGGATCTGACCGGTCCGTTGCGGGGAGAGCTCCGCCGACCGTATCCGCGCTGAGGCCCGAGGATCCGTCCCGACGACGATCGCGGTGGGGCGCAAGCTGGATCGGCCTGTGGCGGGGGCTCGGCACCGCCGTGCTGCTGCCGGACCGAGCACCGGCGCACCGGGAGCACATCGGGCCGGGTCCGCCCGGAGCGGGCGGACCCGGCCCGCTGGTGCCCTGGCCTAGTGCGCGGCCGCCTTCTCGGCCTTCAGGTCCTCGTCCTGCTTCGCCCCCGGCCTGGCGTCCACCCCGGCCTCCTTGCGCTGCTGCGCGGTGATCGGCGCCGGCGCGGCGGTCAGCGGGTCGAAGCCGTTGCCGGTCTTCGGGAACGCGATGACCTCGCGGATGGAGTCGGTCCCGGCCAGCAGGGCGACCACGCGGTCCCAGCCGAAGGCGATGCCGCCGTGCGGGGGCGCGCCGTACTTGAAGCCCTCGAGCAGGAACCCGAACTTCTCGTCGGCCTCCTCCCGGCCGATGCCCATGACCTCGAAGACCCGCCGCTGCACGTCCTGCTGGTGGATGCGGATCGAGCCGCCGCCGATCTCGTTGCCGTTGCACACGATGTCGTAGGCGTAGGCCAGGGCGTGCTCGGGGTCCTCGTCGAAGGTGTCCAGGAACTCGGGCTTGGGCGAGGTGAACGCGTGGTGCACGGCGGTCCACTGGCCGGCGCCGACGGCGACGTCGCCGGACTCGACGGCCTCGGCCGCGGACTCGAACAGGGGCGCGTCCACGATCCACACGAACGCCCAGGCGTCCTCGTCGATCAGACCGGTGCGGTGGCCGATCTCCACCCGGGCCGCGCCCAGCAGCGCGCGGGAGGACTTCTTCTCGCCGGCGGCGAAGAAGATGCAGTCCCCGGGCCGCGCGCCGGTCGCGGCGGCGAGGCCCTCGCGCTCGGCCTCGGTGATGTTCTTGGCCACCGGTCCCGTCAGGGTGCCGTCCTCGCCGACGAGGACGTAGGCCAGGCCCTTGGCCCCGCGCTGCTTGGCCCACTCCTGCCAGGCGTCCAGGGTGCGGCGCGGCTGGGACGCCCCGCCGGGCATGACCACGGCGCCCACGTAGGGGGCCTTGAACACGCGGAAGGTGGTGTCCTGGAAGTACTCGGTCAGCTCGGTGAGCTCGAGGCCGAAGCGCAGGTCCGGCTTGTCGGAGCCGTACTTCGCCATCGCCTCCGCGTAGGTCATCCGGCGGATGGGGGTGGGGATCTCCACGTCGATGAGCTTCCACAGCGCGGCCACGATCCGCTCGCCGAGGGCGATGACGTCGTCCTGCTCCACGAAGGAGGCCTCGATGTCGAGCTGGGTGAACTCGGGCTGTCGGTCGGCGCGGAAGTCCTCGTCCCGGTAGCAGCGTGCGATCTGGTAGTACTTCTCGATCCCGCCGACCTGCAGCAGCTGCTTGAACAGCTGCGGGGACTGCGGCAGGGCGTACCAGGAGCCCGGGGCCAGGCGGGCCGGGACCACGAAGTCGCGGGCGCCCTCGGGGGTGGAGCGGGTCAGCGTGGGCGTCTCCACCTCGGTGAACCCGTCCTGGTGCAGCATCTCGCGGGCCACCCGGTTGGCGTCGGAGCGCAGGCGCATGATGCGGGCCGGCTCCGGGCGGCGCAGGTCCAGGTAGCGGTGCCGCAGGCGGGCGTCCTCGCCGACCTCCACGTGCTCGTCGATCTGGAAGGGCAGCGCGGCGGCGGTGTTGAGCACGGTCACGGTCTCGGCCATGACCTCGACCTCGCCGGTGGACAGCGCCGGGTTCTCGTTGCCCTCGGGGCGGCGCTCCACGGTGCCGGTGACCTGCAGGACGAACTCGTTGCGCAGGTGGTGGAAGTCCGCCTCGTCGCGCACCACGATCTGGGCGACCCCGGAGGCGTCGCGCAGGTCCAGGAAGGCCACCCCTCCGTGGTCGCGGCGCCGGCCGACCCAGCCGGCCAGCGTGACGGTCTCTCCGATGTGCTCGGCGCGCAGGGCGCCGAGGTTGTGGGTGCGCAGCACTGAAAAACCCTTCGTTGTTCGGGAGGTGCGGACGGGGCCGCGCCCATCGCGCGTTTCCCGGGGATTCACCGGGTGCCCCTACTCTCGTTCCGTGCACGAGTTTACAGCCCGGGCCTCCGCCGCCAGGACGACGACAGGACGACCATGAGCACCTCCCCCGGCCACCCGGCCCTCGCCCGCCGCCTGGGCACCCTCGACGCGACGGTGATCGGGGTGGGCTCGATGGTCGGCGCCGGGGTGTTCGTGGCCTTCGCCCCGGCCGCGGGGTTCGCCGGCCCGTGGCTGCCGCTGGCGCTGCTGCTGGCCGCGGTGGTCGCCTGGTGCAACGCGACCTCCACCGCCCAGCTGGCCGCCGTCCACCCCGCCTCCGGCGGCACCTACGTGTACGCGAACCGTCAGCTGGGCCCGTGGCCGGGCTTCGTGGCCGGCTGGGGCTTCGTGACCGGCAAGACCGCGTCCGCGGCGGCGATGGCGCTGACCTTCGGCCTCTACGCCGCGGAGCTCACAGGGGCCGACGACGCCGGGGCGCGGCTGCTCGCCGTGGCCGCCGTCCTCGGTCTCACGGCGGTGAACCTGGGCGGGGTCACCCGCACCGCCCGGCTGACGAAGCTGCTGGTCGCCCCGGTACTGGTGGTCCTGCTGGCCGTGGTCGTGCTGCTGTTCTCGGGCACCGGCCCCACTGCGGGCGGGGCCTTTGCGGGGGACGGCCCCGGGTGGGACGGGACCGGCTGGGGCGTGCTGCCGGCGGCGGGCACCCTGTTCTTCGCCTTCGCCGGCTACGCCCGGGTGGCCACCATGGGCGAGGAGGTCCGGGACCCGGCCCGCACCATCCCCCGGGCCGTGCTGGGGGCGCTGGCGTTCACGCTGCTCCTCTACGGGCTGCTCGGCCTCGGGCTGCTGCGCTTCCTCGGCGTCGACCGGCTCGCGGCGTCGGCCGCCCCGCTCCTGACGGTGGTGCGCGAGGCGGGCTGGGCGGCCGGGCCGGCGACCGCGGGCGCCGTCGTCGTCACCGCGGCCGCCGCCCTGGCCACGCTGGGGGCGCTGCTGGCGCTGGTCGCCGGGATCTCGCGCACGGCCCTGGCCATGGCCCGCGAGCGGGACCTCCCGGGGCCGCTGGGCGCGGTGTCGCAGCGGCACCGGGTGCCGTGGGCGGCTGAGCTGGCCGTGGCCGGGCTCGTGGTGGTGCTCGTGCTGGTCGGCGACGTCCGCACGGTCATCGGCTTCTCGAGCTTCGGCGTGCTCGTCTACTACGCGCTGGCGAACCTCTCCGCGCTCACCCTCCGGCAGCGCCCGGGGTGGGCGCCCCGGGCGGTCAACGCGCTCGGCCTGGCCGGCTGCCTGGTGCTGGCGTTCACGCTGCCGTGGCAGTCCGTGGTCACGATGCTCGGGGTCTTCGCCGTGGGCCTGGCCGGGCGCGCCCTGGTGCTGTCCCGGCGGCCCTGACCTCCTCCGCGCCGAGCCCCCAACTCTCCCGTCACCCACGGCGCCGAGCCCCCATTCCCTTGCCCTTTCCCCACATTTTTTCTGGGGAATCGCGGCAGGAGTGGGGGCTCGGCGGAGCGGGCGGCAGGGATGTGGGGGCTCGGTGGGGCGGGAGGGGGCGGGGCGGGGCGGCGGGGTCGGTCGGGAACCGGTCAGGAGCCCGCGGCGCGCACGACCGGGCGCAGGTCCTCGGCCGGCGGGGACCAGGAGGCCGGGTCGGCGGAGACCTGCTCGCCGGAGCGGATGTCCTTGACCTCGTGGGCGAGCGAGCCGTCCTCGCCGCGGACCGTGAACCACACGTAGGGGATGCCGCGGCGCTCGGCGTACTTGATCTGCTTGCCGAACTTGGCCGCGCTCGCCGAGACCTCGCACGCGATGCCGCGCTCGCGCAGCTGCTGGGCCACGTCCTGGGCCGAGGACCAGGACTCCTCGTCCACCAGGGAGATCAGCACCGCGGTGGGGACCTTGCGGGAGGGCGCGGCCATCCCCTGGGACAGCATGCGGGTGACCAGCCGGGTGACGCCCACGGACAGGCCCACGCCGGGGTAGGTCTTCTTGCCGGTGGACGCGAGGGACTCGTAGCGGCCGCCGGAGCACACGGAGCCCAGCTGCTCGTGTCCCACCAGCACGGTCTCGTAGACGGTGCCGGTGTAGTAGTCGAGGCCGCGGGCGATCGAGAGGTCGGCGACCACCGTGCCGGGGGCGCGCCGGGAGGCCTCCCCCACGACCTCGGCGAGCTCGCGCAGCCCCTCCTCGAGCAGCTGGGTGTTCACCCCCAGCGCGCGGACCTGCTCCACGAAGGAGGTGTCCTCGGTGCGGATCGCCGCCAGCTGCAGTGCGGCCTGCGCCTGCTCGGGGGTGGCGCCGACCTCGTCGCACAGGGCCTGGGCGACCCGCTCGGGGCCGATCTTCTCGAGCTTGTCGATGTTGCGCAGCACCCCGGCGGTGTCCTGCAGCCCGATGCCCTGGTAGAACCCCTCGGCGAGCTTGCGGTTGTTGACGCGCAGCACGAACGGCGGGATGGGAAGCTTGGACAGGGCGTCGATCATCACGAGCGCGAGCTCCACGTCGTAGCGGAACGGCAGCGCGCCGTCGCCCACCACGTCGATGTCCGCCTGGGTGAACTCGCGGGCCCGGCCCTCCTGGGGGCGCTCGCCGCGCCACACCTTCTGGATCTGGTAGCGGCGGAACGGGAAGGCGAGGTGCCCGCCGTTCTCCACCACGTACCGGGCGAAGGGAACGGTGAGGTCGAAGTGCAGCGCCAGCTGGTCGTCACCGCGTTCGGCGGGGGCGGCGTCCTCGTCCTCCTGCAGCCGGGAGACGACGTAGACCTCCTTGTCGATCTCGCCCTTGCGCAGCAGCTGGCCGACCGTCTCGACGGCGCGGGTCTCGATCGAGGAGAAGCCGTGCAGTTCGAAGCTCTCCCGCAGGACGTCGAGGACGTGCAGCTCGACCAGACGCTCCTCCGGAAGCCATTCGGGGAAACCGGACAGGGAGGTCTTGCGGGCCATGGGGACGTGCTCCTCGGGTGGATCGGCGGCGGGACGGGTGGACGGCCGGCCCGGACGGGCCCGACGGTTCCGCACTCATCCTAGGGATCCCCGCGCGCCCGGCCCAAAGCCCCGCCCGGACCGGCCCTGGACCCGGCCCCGCGCCCTGCCCCCGTCCGGAGCCCCGCCGGGCGCGGCGCAGGGGCACCGGGGAGCGCCCGGCGGCCGGAGCAGGCGGCCTCGGTAGTATGGGCAGGACGATTGTCCGAAGCCGGGCGACGACGCGGGGCACGCTCCCGGGGTCGGCACCCGGCGAGAGCGAAAGAGTTCCAGCGGTGACAGAACGTCTCGAATCCGACGACCAGCCCACGCCCCGCCCCGTCCCCGCCCCGGGACCCGTGCCGAAGCCGGGGATCCCCCGGCCGGGCGCCCCCGCGGCGCCGGCGCAGGCCTCCCCCGGCCCGGCCCCCACCCCCGCGGCGGTCCCGCCGTCCGCGACCCCGGCGGCGACCCCGTCGGTGGCCCCGAGCGCGGCCCCGTCGGCGGCGGCGCCGGCCCTCGCCTCCCCGGAGTCCGTGGCCCGCGCCCGGGCCTTCGGGCGGGTCACGGAGGACGGGCACGTCTACGTGGTCGTCGACGGCGAGGAGGTCCTCTGCGGCCAGTTCCCGGACGCGACCGAGGACGAGGCGCTGGGCTACTTCGCCCGGAAGTTCGACGACGTCGAGGCGCAGGTGGCGCTGCTCGAGCAGCGCGTGGCCGCGGGCGCGCCCTCGGCCGACATGCAGAGCACCGTGGACCACCTCGCCGAGCAGGTCGGCCAGCGCAAGATGCTCGGGGACGTCAAGGCCCTCGAGTCCCGGCTGGAGGCCCTGCGCCCGGCGATCCGGGAGCTCGAGGCCGCCGAGCGGGCCGCCCACGAGGCGCAGCGCGCCCAGAACGTCGCGGCCCGGGAGGCGATCGTGGCGGAGGCGGAGCAGATCGCCGCCCAGGACCCGCAGCGCACGCAGTGGAAGCAGTCCTCGGCCCGGATGGCGGAGCTCTTCGACCAGTGGAAGACCCACCAGAAGTCCGGCATCCGTCTGGGCCGGGCCGCGGAGGACGCCCTGTGGAAGCGGTTCCGCACGGCGCGCACCACGTTCGACCGGCACCGCCGGGCGTTCTTCTCGCAGCTGGACGCCGACAACTCCGAGGCGAAGAAGGCCAAGGAGGCCCTCATCGCCGAGGCGGAGGCCCTGTCCGGCTCCACCGACTGGGGCGCCACGGCCGCGGAGTACCGCCGTCTGATGGACCGGTGGAAGGAGTCCAAGCGTGCCTCCAAGAAGGACGACGACGCCCTGTGGGCGCGGTTCCGCGCCGCCCAGGACACCTTCTTCGCGGCGCGCAAGGCCGACAACGACCGGATCGACGAGGAGTTCGAGGGCAACCTCGCCGTGAAGGAGCAGCTGCTCGCCGAGGCGAAGGCGCTGCTGCCGGTCACGGACCTCAAGGCCGCCAAGCGGGCCCTGGGCGACATCCTGGACCGGTGGGAGCAGGCGGGGAAGGTCCCGCGCGCCCACATGCGCCGGGTCGAGGCCGAGCTGCGCACCGTGGAGGACGCCGTGCGCCAGGTCGAGGACGAGAAGTGGCAGCGCTCCAACCCGGAGACGAAGGCACGGTCCAACTCGATGCTCACCCAGCTCGAGTCGAAGATCGAGGACCAGGAGGACGCGCTGGCCCGGGCGCAGGCCACCGGGGACACCAAGCGCGCGGCCAAGCTGGAGGGCGAGCTCGCCACCAGCCGCCAGTGGCTCGAGACGCTGCGCCGTTCGGCGGCCGACCTGCGCTGACCGGGGACGCCCCGGAAGGCCCCGCGACCGCGCTGTCCACAGCGCGCCGCGGGGCCTTTCCCGTGCCGCGGCCGTGGACGAGAGTGGGCCCATGGACGCCCCGCCCTGGCACCCCGACACCCTGTTCCTGCCCGCACGGCCGTTCTCGCGCGCCGAGCTCTCGGCCCTCGTCACGGACGGAGTGCTCGTGCCCGTGGTGCTGGAGGCGCACGTGCTGCGCGGGCGCCCGGTGACCCGGGCGGTGAAGGTCGCGGCGCTCGAGGCGCAGCTGCCGCCGCACCTGCTGCGGCGCGGGGTGCTCGGGCGGCTCTCCGCCGCGTGGTTCTACGACTGCGCCGGGCGCCCCAGCATCCTGCCGGTGCTGCTGGACAAGCTGCGCCGCACCACGATGTCCCCCGTGCCGGAGGGCCTGGCGCTGCACCAGGTCACGCTGGGCGGCTACGACGTCCACGACGCCGGGCCGGTGCACGTCACCACGCCGCTGCGCACCGCGGTGGACCTGGCCCTGCACGTGCCGGGAAAAGAGGGGACCGCGGCCCTGGAGAAGCTCATGCACGCCCCGCACCTGCACTGCCCGCCCCCGCTGGTGCAGGCCGCGCTCGAGAGCTTCGAGCGGATGCCCGGCCGGCAGGCGGCGCTGCTGCGGGTCCGCCGCGCCGCCCGGGCCATCGGCCGCCCCCTGCGCTGACGGGGCGGCCGGGCGGCTCACCGGCCGGAGGGCTCCGAGATGGGGCGGTTGCCCGAGGTGCGGTAGACGTCGTAGACCCCGTCGATCCGGCGGACCTGGTTGAGCACGTGGTCCAGGTAGCGGGGGTCGCCCATCTCGAAGGCGAAGCGGGAGATCGCCAGCCGCGACTTCGAGGTGTGCACGGACGCGGAGAGGATGTTGACGTGGTTCTCGGAGAGCACCCGGGTCACGTCCGAGAGCAGGGACCTGCGGTCCAGGGCCTCCACCTGGATCTCGACCAGGAACACGCTGGACTGGGTGGGCGCCCACTCGACCTCGACCACCCGCTCGGTGGAGGTGAGGGCGAGCATGTTGGCGCAGTCCTTGCGGTGCACGGAGATCCCGGCGCCGCGGGTGACGAAGCCCATGATCTCGTCCGGCGGCACCGGGGTGCAGCAGCGGGCCAGCTTGACGTAGACGTCCGAGGCGCCCTGGACCGTCACCCCCGAGTCGGACACGCGCGGGCGCACCGGCTGGGTGGCGATGGTGGTCTCCGCGAAGTCCTCCTCCGCGCCGTCGGCCCCGCCGAGGTCGCCCACGATCTTCGCGACCACGTCCTGGGCGCTGACCACGTCGGAGCCGATCGCCTCGTAGAGGGAGCTGATGTCGGTGCGGTGGAAGTCCTGCGCCACCGCGAGCAGGGACTCCTGGGTGAGCGTGCGCTGCAGGGGCAGGTGGTGCTTGCGCAGGGCGCGGGTGAGGGCGTCCTTGCCCTTCTCGATGGCCTCCTCGCGGCGCTCCTTGGAGAACCACTGGCGGATCTTGTTGCGCGCCCGCGGGGACTGCACGAACTTCAGCCAGTCCTGGGACGGTCCGGCGTGCTCGGACTTGGAGGTCAGCACCTCCACCCAGTCCCCGTGCTGGAGCTCCGAGGACAGCGGCACGAGCTTGCCGTTGACCCGGGCCCCGATGGTCTTGTGCCCCACCTCGGTGTGCACGGCGTAGGCGAAGTCCACGGGCGTGGAGCCGGCGGGCAGGGCCATGACCTCGCCCTTGGGGGTGAAGACGTACACCTCGGACGTGTTGATCTGGTAGCGCAGGGAGTCCAGGAACTCGGAGGAGTCCTGGGTCTCCTCCTGCCAGGACACGAGCGAGCTCAGCCAGGCGAGGTCCCCCTCCATGGCCTTTGGGGTCGCGGAGTTCGCCTGGTTGGCCTGGTCCTTGTACTTCCAGTGCGCGGCCACGCCGTACTCGGCGCGGCGGTGCATCTCGTGGGTGCGGATCTGGATCTCCACGGGGCGCCCGTCCGGGCCGATCACCGTGGTGTGCAGTGACTGGTACATGTTGAACTTCGGCATGGCGATGTAGTCCTTGAACCGCCCCGGCAGCGGCCGCCACCGCGCGTGCAGGGCGCCCAGGGCCGCGTAGCACTCGCGCACCGTGCTCACCAGGACCCGGACCGCCTGCAGGTCCTGGATCTCGTCGAAGTCCTTCCCGCGCACGATCATCTTCTGGTAGATCGAGTAGTAGTGCTTGGGGCGGCCGGTGATGGTCGCCTCGATGCCGGCCTCGGAGAGGTCCAGGGCGATCCGCTCGCGGATCTTGGCCAGCGACCGCTCGCGCTGGGGCTGGCGCTCCCCCACCATCCGCACGATCTCCTCGTAGACCTTGGGGTAGAGCGCCGCGAAGGCGAGGTCCTCGAGCTCCCACTTGATGGTGTTCATCCCGAGCCGGTGGGCCAGCGGGGCGAAGATCTCGAGGGTCTCGCGCGCCTTCTTCGAGGAGGAGGTCTGGGAGACGAAGCGCCAGGTGCGGGCGTTGTGCAGGCGGTCGGCGAGCTTGATGACGAGCACGCGGATGTCCTTGGCCATCGCCACGATCATCTTGCGCACGGTCTCGGCCTGCGCGGCGTCCCCGTACTGGACCTTGTCCAGCTTCGTCACGCCGTCCACGAGGGCGGCGACCTCGTCGCCGAACTCGGCGCGCAGCTGCTCCAGGGTGTAGTCCGTGTCCTCGACCGTGTCGTGGAGCAGGGCGGCCACCAGGGTGGCGCCCGTCATGCCGAGCTCCGCGAGGATCGTGGTCACGGCCACGGGGTGGGTGATGTAGGGGTCGCCGCTCTTGCGCTTCTGGCCCTCGTGGCACTTCTCGGCGACCTTGAAGGCGCGCTGGAGGACCTCGAGGTCCTCCTCGGGGTGGGTGGCGCGCACGGTGTGCAGCAGCGGCTCGAGGATCGGCGAGTGGTCCATGGGCCGGCCGGAGAGGTAGGACAGGCTCGAG
Organism: Kocuria sp. UCD-OTCP; assembly: GCF_000349605.1. Taxonomy (NCBI): domain Bacteria; kingdom Bacillati; phylum Actinomycetota; class Actinomycetes; order Micrococcales; family Micrococcaceae; genus Kocuria; species Kocuria sp. UCD-OTCP. Next base: position 41,619 of record NZ_AOSQ01000004.1, on the reverse strand, counting down.
CGGGTGCGGTCGCTGCGGCCCGGGAACACGGCCCGGCCCAGCATCGGCCGGGACGCGGGCACCACGTAGTGGGTGCCGGCCATGTCCGAGCGGCGCGGCGGGGTCGGTGCGGCGCTCTGGCCCGTGGGGACGGCCCCGTCGTCGGACGAGCTCATGGCCGGGACTTCCTTCCCATTCGATGCACGCGGGGCGGCGGCCGTGCGGCCGCCGCCCCTGTCCTCGTCCCCGGTCCGGGTCCGACGTGTGCTGCTGTGGCGGTCCGCACCTGCACGGCCCGCCCTACGGTGGCTACAGTCTAGTGCGCGAGCGACTCCTCGGCGGCACGCTCGGCGGACGCCCCCGCACGGGCCTCCTGCTCCTGGACGGCGGGCTCCCCGCGGCGCAGCAGCGCGTAGAGGGGCGCGGCCACGAACAGGGTGGCGGCGGTGCCCACGATGATCCCGACGAACAGGGACAGGGACAGGTCCTTGAGGGTGCCCGCGCCCAGGACGAGCCAGCCGATGAACAGGATCGAGCCCACCGGCAGGATGCCGACCACGGAGGTGTTGATCGAGCGCACGAGCGTCTGGTTGACGGCGAGGTTCACCTGGTCGGAGTACTTCCGTCCGGCCAGCTCCGGCGGGGCCGTGCCGTCGAGCAGGCCCTCGGTGTTCTCCCGGACCTTGTCGAAGACCACCACGGAGTCGTAGAGCGAGTAGCTGAGCACCGTGAGGAAGCCGATCACCGCCGAGGGGGTGACCTCGAAGCCCACGAGCGAGTAGATCCCGGCGGTGATCGCGACCGAGGCGAGCATGCCGGCGACCGCCGAGACGGACATCTTCCAGGTGCGGAAGTACAGGGCCATCAGGGCGGTGGCCAGGACCACGAAGACCACCAGGCCCTGCAGGGCCTGGCTGGTGACGCCGGCGCCCCAGGTGGGCCCCACGAAGTTGGAGGTGACCTCCTGCTCGCTCACGCCGTAGGCCTCGACCAGGGCGTCCTTGACGGCGAGCGTCTGGTCGTCGTCGAGCTGCTCGGTGCGCACCCGGACGGTCTCCGGGGCGATGTTGGTGACCTCGACCTCCGCGGCGTCCGCGGAGCCGGCGACGGCGCGCTGGCCGGTCTCGATGTCCGGGTCGGCCACGGCGGACACGGTGAACTCGGACCCGCCGGTGAAGTCGATGCCGAGGTTGAAGCCGCCCTTGGCGACGGGCACGAGCAGGGAGAGCAGCACGAGGACGCCCACGATCGCGAGCCACCGCTCGGCCCGGCCCACGAAGGGGTAGGAGGTGCGCCCGCTGTGCAGGGCGTTGCCGAAATCTGCGAACCGGGACATCAGGCGTTCTCCTCGGGGGTGCGGGCGGCGGACGACGGCGCGCCGACCGGCGCGCCGTCCGGTGCTACCGCGGACGGGGGGTCCTGCGGCGCGGTCCGTCCCGCGCGCCGGCGCCGCTCGGCGATGGTCAGCCCGTCGTGCTCCGCGGAGGGCTCGCGCAGCCGGCCGGCGCCCCGGTACAGGGGCACCGCGTCGAGGGCCTCGGGGCTGAGCCCCGAGTGCTTCCCGCCGCCGCCGAAGTAGCGGGTGCGGGCGAGCATGACCATCACCGGGTGCGTGAAGAGGAAGACGACGAGGAGGTCGGCGATCGCGGTCAGCCCGAGGGTGAAGGCGAAGCCGCGCACGTTGCCCACGGCCACGAAGTACAGCACCGCCGCGGCCAGCAGGTTCACGGCCTTGGACGCGAGCACGGTCTGGCGGGCGCGCTGCCAGCCGTGGTCGACCGCCGCGGGGATGGAGCGGCCGCTGCGGATCTCGTCGCGGATGCGCTCGAAGTAGACGATGAACGAGTCGGCGGTCTGGCCGATCGCCACGATCAGGCCCGCCACGCCGGCCAGGGACAGCCGATAGTTCGCGGACCAGCCCAGCAGCGTGATCGCCAGCCAGGTGAGCACGCCCGCGACCACGAGCGAGCTGATGGTCACCAGGCCCAGCAGCCGGTACTGGAAGAGCGAGTACACGCACACGAGCACCAGGCCGATGATCCCGGCGATGATGCCCATCCGCAGCTGGTCGGCGCCCAGGGTCGCGGAGATCTGCTGCTCGGACTGGATGTCGAAGCTCATGGGCAGCGCGCCGTACTTGAGCTGCTCGGCCAGGAACTGCGCCTGCTCCTCGGTGAACTGACCCGTGATCTGGGCCTGGCCGTCGGAGATCACGGCGTTCATCGACGGGGCGGAGACCACCTGGCCGTCGAGCAGGATCGCGAACTGGCTGCGGGGGTCGCCGGGCGTGGCGCTGCCGATGCCGTAGAGCCGCTCGGAGAGCTCCCGGAAGGTGTCCGTGGCCTCGGGGCCGAACTGCAGGTTCACGGCGAACTGGTTCAGGGAGACCCCGGTGGAGTTCTGCGCCGTCCCGTAGGACGCGTCCTCGATCCCGGTGCCCTGGATCTCGACCGGGCCCAGGAGGTACTTGGTGCCGGTCTCGGGCTCGCAGGCGATGGTCGGGGCGTCGGCGTCCTGGGCCTCCCGCTCCTCGGGGGACTGCGGCACGGTGCAGTCGGCCTCCTCGAACTCCCGGAACAGGTCCGGGGTGATCCAGTTCGGGTCGGAGGCGTCGGTGGGCTCGGCCGTGGGCTCGGGCACCTCGTCCTCGGCGACGCGCTGGTCCTCGGGCACCGGCTCCGCCGCGGCGGTGGTGAGCACGGGCCGGAAGTTCATCTGCGCCGAGGTCTGGATGAGCTCGCGGGTCTGGGCGGAGGGCACGCCGGGCATGGAGACCACGATGTTGTTGCCGGACTGGGTGGCGATCTCCGCCTCCGCCACGCCCGAGCCGTCGACGCGCTGGCGGATGATCTCGACGGCCTGGTCCAGCTGCTCGGCGGTGATCTCCTGGCCGGCGTCCTCCCCCTGTAGGGACGGGGAGAGGATCATCTGCGTCCCGCCCTCCAGGTCCAGGGCGAGCTTGGGGCCCCAGCCGGTGCGGTCGGTGCCCGCGCCCCAGGCCAGGAGCCCGGCCAGCAGGGCGAGCAGCACGGCCAGCCCGATCAGGGACCGCCGGGCGGTCGAGAGGGCGGCCCGCACCCCCGAGCGCGCCGGTGCGGTCGAGCCGCCCCGCCCGGACGGGCCGTCCGGGGCGGCGGGTCCCGGGTCACCGGGGGTCTTGCGTGTGGTCAGTGCCATGGTCTTCCTTACGAACGACGGCCCGGTGGGGCCGGGCCTGTGCATGGGAACGGGCCGACCAGTGGTCGGCCCGTCGTCCCGTGTGGGGGGTCAGTCGCTGCGCTGCCCGGGCTCGCGCCGGGCGTCGTCGTCGAGGGGTTCGACCGGGGTCGATCCCGCGCCGGGGGCGTCGGGCTCGACCACCGACGGCGCCGCCTCGGTCTCGGCGGCGGGGGCCGCCTCGTCCTCGACGACCGTGGTGACGGTCTGCAGGTGCACGGTCACGGCGGTGCCCGGGGCGATCTCGAGGACCACCTTGTTGGTGTCCCGGTCGATCGAGCGCACGGTGCCGTAGAGGCCGTAGTTCGTCATGACCTCGGTGCCGGGACCCATGGCCGCCTGCTTCTCCTTGACCTGGGCCACGGCCTTCTTCTGTCGGCGCATGGGCAGCCAGAGCAGGAGCACCATGGCCACGAGCATCAGGGGCAGCAGCCAGGCGGTGCTGCCTCCCGTGGGCTGGGCGGCCTGGGCGGGGAGGGACTGGACGAGGAGGAGCGGGCTCACGGACTTCCGTTCGATCGGTGGTGGGTGTCCTCACCATGGTAGGTGATCCGGCCCGTCAGCGTCCTGGACGGCACCCGGGAGGCAGCCCCCGGGTCTGCGGCCGCGCTCAGTCCTCGAACAGCGGCGGGACGTCCTCGGCGGCCGGGGCCGCGGCCGTGCCGCCGAAGGCGGCCCGCAGCCCGGGGTCCTTGAACGCCGCGTGCTCGGGCGGGCGCAGGCCCAGGTGGTCCCAGGCGGCGGCCATCGCGATCCGGCCTCGGGGGGTCCGGCCGAGCAGGCCTTCGCGGACCAGGTAGGGCTCGGCCACGGTCTCGACCGTCTCCGTCTCCTCCCCCACGGCGATCGCCAGGGTGGACAGGCCCACCGGCCCGCCGCCGAACTTCGTCACGAGCGCCTCGAGCACCGAGCGGTCCAGCCGGTCGAGGCCGCGGGTGTCCACCTCGTACATGTCGAGGGCCGCGGAGGAGGTGCGGGCGTCGATCCGGGGGATGCCGTGCACCAGCGCCCAGTCCCGCACCCGGCGCAGCAGCCGGTTGGCGATGCGCGGGGTGCCCCGGGAGCGGGAGGCGACCTCGGAGAAGCCCTCCGCGGTCATCGCGAGGTCCATGAGACCGGCGGAGCGGCGCAGCACGAGCTCGAGCTCCTCCACGGAGTAGAACTCGAGGTGGCCGGTGAAGCCGAAGCGGTCGCGCAGCGGGCCGGGCAGCAGACCGGCCCGCGTGGTGGCGCCGACCAGGGTGAACGGCGGCAGGTCCAGCGGGATGGAGGTGGCGCCGGCGCCCTTGCCCACCACGATGTCCACCCGGAAGTCCTCCATGGCCATGTAGAGCATCTCCTCGGCGGGCCGGGACATGCGGTGGATCTCGTCGAGGAACAGCACCTCCCCCTCGGTCAGGGAGGACAGGATCGCGGCGAGGTCGCCGGCGTGCTGGATGGCCGGGCCGGAGGAGATCCGCAGGGGCGCGCCCATCTCCTCGGCGATGATCATGGCCAGGGTCGTCTTGCCCAGACCGGGCGGACCGGAGAGCAGGACGTGGTCGGCGGAGCGGCCCCGGAGCCGCGAGGCCTCGAGCACCAGGGACAGCTGCTGGCGCACCCGCTTCTGCCCCACGAACTCGTCGAGGTTCGCGGGCCGCAGCGCCGACTCGAGCTGCTTCTCGTCGGGCTCGTCCTCCCCCGAGACCAGCCGGTCCCGGGAGTTCACGGCGGCGCCGTCGTCGCGGGCCACGCTCAGGCTCCTCGCTCCGCCGGGACCCGGGGCCCGGCCTTGGCCGCGCCGAGCCACCCGAGCACGGTGCGCAGGATCGCGGGCACGTCACCGGAGGCGGCGAGCTCCTCCCGGCCGGAGAGAGCGTCGGCGATGCCCCGGGCGGCGTCCTTCTCGTTCCAGCCCAGGCCCACGAGGGCCTCGAGCACCTGCTCCCGCCACGGCTCCATCGGGGCGGCGGCGGCCGGCTGGGCGGGACGGTCCGGGACGATGAGCTTGTCGGCCAGCTCCAGCACGATCCGGCGGGCGCCCTTGGGGCCGATGCCGGGGACGGTGGTGAACGCCTTGGCGTCCCCCTGCGCGATGGCGCGGTGGACGGCGTCCGGGCCGAGCACGGAGAGCACCGCCAGCGCCGTGCGGGGGCCCACGCCGCTCACGCCGAGCATGATCTCGAAGACCTCGCGCTCGGCGGGGCTGCGGAAGCCGAAGAGCAGCGGGGACTCGTCCTTGCGGGCCACGTACGCCGTGTCGAGCCGGACCTCCCCGCCGATCCGCAGGCCGGACAGGGTCTCCGGCGTCGCCTGCACCTGGACGCCGAACCCGCCTACCGCCACGACGGCGGTGGTGAGGCCGACGTGCTCGACCTGTCCCGTGATGGACGCGATCACCGCGCAACTCCTTCCCGTGCCCGGCGGGGGCCGTGCACGGTCGATCGAACAGATCTACGAATGACGACCACTCTAGCAGTGGGCGCCGGCTCAGCGGCGCCCGCCCCGCTTGGCACGGTGCTCCGCCTCGGCCCAGGCCCGCTGGGCGGGGGTCATACCGGAGCGGGCGGCGGCCAGGGGGCGGGCGCCCTGGTGCGTCTCGGTCCGGGCGGTGGCGTCCACGCCCGTGCCGCCGCCGCGCCAGCCGTGGCAGATGGCGATGGCCAGGGCGTCGGCCGCGTCGGCGGGCCGGGGCGCCTCGTCGAGCCGGAGGATGCGCATCACCATGCGGGCCACGGACGCCTTGTCGGCCCGCCCCTCCCCCGTCACCGCGGCCTTGACCTCGGACGGGGTGTGCCAGGCCACCGGCACGCCGTGGCGGGCGGCCGAGGCGATCACGGCGCCGGAGGCGTGGGCCGTGCCGATGACGGTGTTCACGTTGGTCTGGGCGAACACCCGCTCGAGGGCGAGGGCGTCGGGCCGGTAGCGCTCGATCCACCGCTCGGTGGCCTCCCAGATCCGCAGCACGCGCACGTCCAGCGGGTCGGCGGCGTCCGTGCCGGCCACCCCGACGTCCACGAAGGACGCGGTGCGGTTGCCGGCCATGTCGATCAGGCCGAACCCGCACCGCGTCAGTCCGGGGTCCACCCCGAGGATCCGCTGCGTCGCCGTGGTCAGTCCTCGGAGTCGAGCTGGGCCAGGACCTCGGCGGGGATGTCCGCGTTGGCGTAGACGTTCTGCACGTCGTCGAGCTCCTCGACGGCGTCGACCAGGCGCAGGAACTTCCGGGCGCCCTCGGCGTCGAGCTCCACGAGCATGCTCGGGCGGAACTGCGGGTCGTCGTTGTTGTACTCGAGCCCGGCCTCGTCGAGGGCCGCGCGGATCGCGGGCAGGTCGGTGGCCTCGGAGACGACCTCGAAGACGTCCTCCTGCTCCACGACCTCGTCGGCGCCGGCGTCCAGGACGGCCATGAGGACGTCGTCCTCGGTCAGCCCCTCGGTGCGGGTGACCTCCACGACGCCCTTGCGCTCGAAGAGGAACGCCACGGAGCCGGAGTCGGCCATGGTGCCGCCGTTGCGGGTCACGGCCACGCGCACCTCGGAGGCGGCGCGGTTCTTGTTGTCGGTGAGGCACTCGATGTACAGCGCCGTGCCCTGCGGCCCACGGGCCTCGTAGAGGATCTCGGTGTAGTCGACGACCTCACCGGTCAGGCCGGCGCCGCGCTTGACGGCGCGGTCGATGTTCGCGACCGGCACCGAGTTCTTCTTGGCCTTGGACACGGCGAGGTCCAGCGCCGGGTTGCCCGCGGTGTCGGGCCCGCCCATGCGCGCGGCCACCTCGATGCCCTTGATGTACTTGGCGAAGGCCTTCGCCCGCTTGGCGTCGATCGCGGCCTTCTTGTGCTTGGTCGTGGCCCACTTGGAGTGTCCTGACATGCGTCCCTCCTCGGGAAGTCGTTCGCGGTCGGCCGGGACGCGTGGTGCGTGGTCCCGGCACGGCCCGCCCCGGCGATGGCCGGGACGGGCCGGAGAAGTCCCGGTCCATTCTACCGGGTGCGCGCCGCCCCGGCCGGGGGCCTAGCGGGGCCGGGCCTGCGCGACCTCCCGGGCCCGCTCAGCCAGGGTGTCGTCCAGCGGTGCGGCGTCGAAGACGCCGCACCGGCGCTCCACCGCGGCGCGGATCAGGTGGTCGGCCACGGCGGGGTTCTTGGGCAGCATCGACCCGTGCAGGTAGGAGCCCACCACGCGGTGCACGCGGGCGCCCTCGGTACCGTCCTCCCCGTTGTTGCCCGCGCCCTTCACCACCCGTCCCAGCGGCGTCTGGTCCGGGCCGAGCCGGGTGACCCCGGAGTGGTTCTCGTAGCCGACGACGGTCCCGAACTCCGGGGACTCCAGCACGATGTTGCCGATCAGGCGGGTGGGTCCGCCCACGGTGGTCAGGTCGAGGATGCCGATGCCGGGCAGGGTCTCGCCGGCGCCGGTGCGGAACTCGTGGCCGAAGAGCTGGTAGAGGCCGCAGATCGCGAGCATCGGCACGCCGTCGGCGGCCATGGCCCGCAGCTCGGGGGCGATCCGCTGCAGGTCCTCCTGGACCCGGAACTGCCCCGAGTCCTGGCCCCCGCCGCCCACCAGCAGGTCGGCGTCGGGCGGGAAGGGGTCCCCGGGGTTGTGGTCGCTCAGCCGCACGGCGAAGCCGTACTTCTCCAGCCGGCGCTTGAGGGTGAGGGTGTTGCCCCAGTCCCCGTAGATGTTCATGTCCCGGGGGTAGAGCTGGACGAGGTGGACGGTGCGGTCGGTCACGGGGGCTCCGCTCAGATCTCGGCGACCTCGGCCACGCGGGACAGCTCCCGGCGCAGCTCGAGCATGGACGTGTAGGTGCAGAAGACGCGCATCGGCCGGTCCCCGGCCCCGGCGACGAAGCGCCGCAGGGCGTCGCCGAGGCCCGAAACCACCTCGCGCACCGCGACCTCGTCGTAGTCCAGGCGCAGGGCCATGTCCCACGCCCGGGTGCCGGAGACCACGTCCACGCCGCCGGAGCGCAGGGAGTGGAAGTCCACGTCCCACAGCCAGGAGACGTCGCGGCCGTCGGCGTACTCGTCGTTGATGGCGACCATCGTGGCGTAGTCGCCCGGCCGGGCCGAGGCCAGGGAGAGGCGGAAGCCGGCGGGGTTCTTCACGAGCAGCAGCTGCAGCGGCCGGCCGTCCACGGTGATGGTCTCCCCGCGGCCGAAGGCGGGGGTGACGCGGGAGAGCTCGTCCACCAGCGCGGCGCGGTCCGCGTCGGGGCCGGCCACGGCGAGCGCCAGCGCCAGCGCGGCCGCCGCGTTGTACATGTTGTAGACGCCGTAGAGCTCCACGGTGGTCTCGACGGCCTCCCCGCCCACCGTGAGCCGGACCCGGTTCGCCTCGAAGGACGTCAGCTCCACGTCGGCGGCCGGCCGGGGCGCCAGCTCCGCCTCGTGGTCGGCCTCGGCGTCGGGTCCGCCGGCCGAGCGCATGTCGTCGTCGGAGGGGAACATGGGCCGCAGCGGGGCGGACAGCCCGAACCAGCGGGTCTGCGTGCCCTCGGGGACGTGCTCCGCGAGGGACACGATCCGGGGGTCCTCCCGGTTGAGGACCACGGTGCCCGTGGTGGCCGCCGCGATCTGGGCGAGCATCCGCCGGGTGGTGTCGATCTCGCCGAAGCGGTCGAGCTGGTCGCGCATCACGTTGAGCAGCAGCGCGTGGCGGGGCTTGACCTGCTTGACGAAGTGCACGGCGTGCGCCTCGTCGAGCTCGAGCACGGCGACGTCCGCGTCGAGCCGGCCGGTGAGGCTCATCTCCCCGAGCAGGGCGGCGGCCACGCCGCGCACGAAGTTGGAGCCGGTGCGGTTGGTGAAGACCTTGTAGCCCTGCGAGCGCAGCAGCTGGACGGCCATCTTGGTGGTGGTCGTCTTGCCGTTGGTGCCGCTGATGAGCACCACGCCGTGCGGCAGCTTCGCGAGCTCCTCGGCCACGAACCCGGGGTGCAGCCGCTCCATCACGAGGCCGGGGAAGGCGGAGCCTCCGCCGCGCAGGGTGGTCAGGTACCGGATGCCTTGGCCGAGCAGGCGCACGTGGGGTCTGGACATGCGCTCCATCCTATGGTCTGCGCCCCGGCGGCGGCGGGCACCCGGGTGCGCCTGGGGCGGGCGGTCCGCGCGTCCCTCCAGGCCGCAGGGGGGACGGGCGACGACGACGCACGACACGGTGTCGCCGCGGGGTGCTGTGGACGGGCGGCGCACCGGCCGTAGGGTCGGACCATGAACGCCGCCGGCCCCGCCGCCCCTCCGTCCGTCCCGCCTCGCCGGATGCCGCCCTGGTGGGTGGTCCTGGCGTGTCTCGGCGGTCTCCTGGTGCTGGGCGGGGCACTGCTGGTGCTGCTCCACCCGGCGGAGGCGTCGTTCGGGTGGTTCGCGGACGCCCCGCCGGGCGACGCGGCGTTCCCGGCCATGACCCTGGTGACCCCGGAGGCCACGGCGGGGTGGGCCGGTGTGGTGGCCGGGCTCGTCCTGTGGGCCTTCTGCGCCGGCTGGCTCGTGGGCCGGCGCGCCTCGCGGCGGTGACCGGAGGGTCGAGGACCTCGGCCGCGCCGTGCCCTCAGGTCAGGCCCGGTCCACGAGGTCCTCGACGGCGGCCGCCTCAAGCAGGGCGGCCCGGCTGCTCCGGTCCCTGCGGCGGAGGGTCCAGCGGTGCGTCGACGGCGTGGAGCTCGTTGCTGAGGCCGGTGCCGTCGAGGCCGTCCAGCGGGGTGATGTCCACGACGATGCCCGTCTGCACGTCGAGGTGCACGCGGTAGACCGTGGCGAGGTCGCCGCTGGTGAGGGTCGGGTCCTCACGGCCGTACTCGTGGATCCGGCTGGCGGCACTGTCCAGCAGAGGGCAGCACCCGCACCGCGGGGTGTAGCCGTTCTCCCGGTCCTCGGCGGCACCGAGCAGCGGCCGGCAGGCGGCCGACCAGGTGAGGCGGCCCCGCAGTGTCGTGGCGACGACCTCGCCGACGTCCACTCCCCGGCTCAGCTCGGCGGGGTCGAGCATGGCCGTCCACCGGTAGTCCTGCCACATCGGATCACCGTGGTCGAAGTGCCAGTCCTCCGGGCGCCGGGCGACCAGACCGTCCGGGCGCAGCACCACCTCCGGCTCCGGCGACGGCGGTGACGGAACGGCGCACGCGTCGTCGTCGTCGCAGGTCATCAGGCTCACCGCCGCACCGTAGGGGGGCCCTTCGGCGACCTCGACGCCCCCGGGCGAGCGGACGACCACACGGCCGAGGCGCCGGTCGAGCCAGGCCTCGACCGGTTCGCCGTCCGGAGTGCTCCCGGCGTCCCGCTGCCGCCGGTGGGTGAAGTGCACGGTGGTGAACCGCCACGGCGAGCTGCGCGCCAGTGCGCGGAAGTCGTCGGCCGTGGGGACCTCGGGCAGGGAGTCACCGCTCATGCGACCGAGTAGAGCACATCCCGGTACTGTCGGACCATGACCGGGCAGGAGCTGTTCCCCATCGTCAACTGTGCGGATCTGGTCGGCACCGGGGCCTTCTACGAAGAGGTGTTCCACGCCGTGCAGACGTACCGGTTCCCCGGGACGGGAGAGCCGGTCTTCCTCGTCCTGCGGGTGGGAGACGGTCAGCTGGGCCTGGGCGTCGGCACCACGGCGGCACGGTACGGCGACACCCCGTTGCCCGCGACCGGCCACGCGGTGGACCTGTGCGTCTACGTCGAGGACCTTCCGGCCGTCCTCGACGCCGCCCGCCGGGCCGGTGCGGCCGTGCCTGTCGATGCGGAGGCCATGCCGTGGGGCGAGACCGTCGCCTACGTCCGTGATCCCGAGGGCACGATGCTGCTGGTCGTCCAGTCCGGTGCGGACTGAGGGATCCTGGGCTCCTGCCCACGGGCCGGCCCCTGGTCCGGAGAACACCACCGACGATTCGGCAGAGGAGGCAACGCCAGTGGATCGCGACGTCGACCCGGTTCCCCCGGAGGGGTCGGGCCCTTCCCCGCACGTGCGCGCGGAGCCTTCCTCGAGGGCCCCTGCCGCGCCCCGGCCCGCTGCCGGAGCCGACGCGCAGCGGCGGGAGGTCAAGGCCGCCCTGGCCCGGCGGACAGCTCCGCTGTGGCCGGTCCACGCGGCAGTGCGGCCGACGACGACGGCGCCGACCCGGCGTGACCGGCAGCAGGTGCTCCGGCGGGCCGGACTGGAGCTGCAGCACCACGCGCTGGTGCTGCGCCGGATCACCACCGCCTACGTCGTGGCCGTGGCCGGGCCGCACTTCGAGGCCGGGTGGACCGTCGCCGACGTCCTGCACGCCCTGGACTGGACCCCGCAGGGCGTGCGCTACACCCACGACTCGGTGACCGGGATCGAGAACCCAGGCGCCTGGTTCGCCGCCCGCCTGCGCACCTGGACCCACCAGGACGGCACCCCGATGCGCTCTCCGGACCAGCGCGCCGCGGCGGAGGCCGAGCAGCGCCGCGCCGAGGCGGTGGCGGCCGCCCGACGCCACGCCTCCCCTCGGCCCCGGCAGCAGACCGCCGGGACAGACACCGGGGCCGCGGAGCCGGCCGTCGAGCCGCCGGGGACGACGGACCCGGATCGGCGGCCCTTCCGGGTGCGCTGGGCCGCCCAGATCGCCGCAGGCCGGGCGGAGGCGAGCCGGGGGGCCGGACGTCCGTGAGCCGGGGGCGCGGATGCCGCGCCCCCGGGGCGGGGTCCTACCGGACGGGCGGCCCCGTCTCCTCGGAGGCCGCCGGGGCGGTCCGGGCGACGGCGGCGTGGGCCGCGGCGATCTCGTGCACCCGGTCCCGGCACCGGTACCAGCCGAGGACCAGCAGCGGCACGAGCAGCAGCAGGGAGGCGACGGTCCAGGTCCCGATCGGGGAGTCGAAGGCCATCAGCACGACGACGGTCACGAGGAACGCCAGGGTCAGCCAGCCGGTGAAGGGCGCGCCGGGGAGCCGGAAGCCGGGGCGCTCCGCCCTGCCCTGCCGGGACCAGGAGACGAGCCGGAGGTGGCAGAGCATGATCATCGCCCAGGCGCTGATGATGCCGACCGAGGCGAGGTTCAGCACGATCTCGAAGGCCTGGGCCGGCGCGAGGGCGTTGAGCACCACGCCCAGCACGGCCACCGCCGCCGTCAGCACGATGCCGCCGTACGGGACGCCGGCCCGGTTCATCCGTCCCGCGAAGCGGGGGGCCGATCCGGCCAGGGACATCGAGCGGAGGATCCGGCCCGTGGAGTAGAGCCCGGCGTTGAGCGAGGACAGGGCCGCGGTGAGCACCACGAGGTTCATCACGGTGTCCATGCCGGCCACGCCGATGGAGCCGAAGAACGTCACGAACGGGCTCTCCCCGGCCTTGTAGGCGGTGTAGGGCAGGAGCAGGGACAGCAGGGTCAGCGACCCGACGTAGAAGACCGCGATGCGCACGATCACCGTGTTCACGGCGCGCGGCATGACCTTCTCGGGGTGCTCCGTCTCACCGGCCGCGGTGCCGATCAGCTCGATGGACGCGTAGGCGAAGACCACGCCCTGGATCACGACGACCGCCGGCAGCAGACCGTTGGGCAGGAGCCCGCCGTTCTGGCCGATGAGGGACAGGCCCACCTCCTGGCCGTCGGCCGGGGTGCCGAAGAGCACGAGCCAGATCCCGACCACCAGGAAGGCGGAGAGCGCGGCCACCTTGATGAGGGCGAACCAGAACTCGAGCTCGCCGAAGACCTTGACCGAGACGAGGTTCAGCCCAAGGACGAGCAGCAGGGCGGCCAGGGCGTACTGCCACTGGGGGACGTCCCCGATGGGAGCCCAGTACCGGGCGAAGAACTTCATGTACAGCGCCACGGCGGTGATGTCCACGATCGCGGTCATGGCCCAGTTGAGCCAGTACAGCCAGCCGGTGAAGAACGCCGCCTTCTCGCCGTAGAACTCCCGGGCGTAGGAGACGAAGGAGCCCGAGGACGGGCGGCGCACGACGAGCTCGCCCAGGGCGCGCAGGATGAGGAACGCGAAGAAGCCGCAGACCGCGTAGACGAGCACAAGGGCGGGCCCGGCGCTGGCCAGCCGCCCGCCGGCGCCCATGAACAGGCCGGTGCCGATGGCGCCGCCGATCGCGATCATCTGGATCTGCCGGGGCTTGAGCCCCTTGTGGTAGCCCTCGTCCTCCGCGTGGAGCACGTCGAGGGCGGCGGTCGGTGGCTGGGCCGGGGTGGCGTGGCGCCGGTCCGGGTGGTGGACGGACACAGGGGGCATGGCTCGGTCTCCTGGGTGGTGGCGGAAGAGCTCGTGGACGGGTCAGACGGTGAGGTTGGCGAGGCGCTCCGGGCGCAGGATGCGGCCCAGCTCCTCGGCGGTCAGCAGACCGCGCTCGCGCACCAGCTCCGCGACGCCGGCGCCCGTGACCAGGGCCTCCTGGGCGATCGCGGTGGCCGTGGCATAGCCCAGGTGAGGGTTCAGCGCGGTCACCAGGCCGATGGAGTGCTCCACCGACGCGCGCAGGTGCTCCTCGTTGGCGGTGATGCCGCGCACGCAGCGCTCCGTGAGCGTGGTGCAGGCCGCCCGGAGGTGGGCGACGCTCTTGTGCAGGCTGTGGACGATGATCGGCTCGAAGGCGTTGAGCTGCAGCTGTCCGCTCTCGGCGGCCATGGTGATCGTGACGTCGTTGCCGATGACCTCGTAGGCGACCTGGCTGACGACCTCCGGGATCACCGGGTTGATCTTGCCCGGCATGATCGAGGAGCCGGACTGCACGGCGGGCAGGGTGATCTCGCCCAGCCCCGCCCGGGGCCCGGAGGAGAGCAGCCGCAGGTCGTTGCAGATCTTGGACAGCTTCACCGCCACCCGCTTGAGCACCCCGGACAGGTGCACGAAGGACCCGACGTCCTGGGTGGCCTCCACGAGGTCGACGGCGGTGACCAGCGGCAGGCCGGTGACGGCGGCCAGGTGGCGGCAGGCCGCGGCGGCGTAGCCGTCCGGGGCGTTGAGCCCGGTGCCGATCGCCGTCGCCCCGAGGTTGATCTCGTGGACCAGCAGGCTCGCCTCGGCGAGGCGCTGGCGGTCCTCCCGGATCATCACGGCGTAGGTGCCGAACTCCTGGCCCAGGGTCATGGGCACGGCGTCCTGCAGCTGGGTGCGGCCCATCTTCACGACGGTGCGGAACTCGCGGGCCTTCGCCGCGAAGGCGTCCTCCAGCACCTCCAGGGCCGCCAGCAGCTCCTGCACGCCGGTGATCGTGGCGATCTTCACGGCCGTGGGGTAGGCGTCGTTGGTGGACTGCGACAGGTTGACGTGGTCGTTGGGGTGCAGCCGGGAGTACTCCCCCTTGCCGGCGCCCAGCAGCTCGAGGGCCCGGTTGGCGATCACCTCGTTGGCGTTCATGTTGGAGGAGGTGCCTGCGCCGCCCTGGATCACGTCCACGCGGAACTGCTCGTGGAGGCGCCCGTCCAGGATCTCCTGGCAGGCCGCCACGACGGCGTCGGCCCGGGCGGTGTCGAGCAGCCCGAGCTCGTGGTTGGCGCGGGCGGCGGCGAGCTTGACGGCCGCCAGTCCCCGCACCAGGTGGGCGTGGCCGCCCAGGGGCAGGCCGGTGATGGGGAAGTTCTCCACGGCGCGCAGGGTCTGCACGCCCCAGTAGGCGTCGGCGGGGACCTGGCGGTCGCCGAGCAGGTCGTGCTCGGTGCGGAAGGCGGGAGCGGTCATGGTTCTCTCGGTTCTCTCGGGTATCACGAGGTGGTGGACGGCAGCGGGACGGTGGGTCAGCGGGACGAGGGCGGTCTCTCATGGAGCGGGAGGGACAGCGAGCAGTGGCTCAGGGGGCGGCGGCGAGGGCGACGGCGTGCAGCGACCCCACGGTGCGGCCCCCGCCGAGCACGGGGACCCGGCCCAGGCCGGCGAGCGCCGCGGGGTCCACCCCGAGCCGCTGCAGGGCCTGCACGGTCACCGGCATCCGGGCGCGGTCGGCGCCGTCGGCGATCTTCACGGCCAGACCGCGCCCGTCCGGCAGGCCCACGAGCTGAAGGCCCTCGAAGCCGTCCTTGGCGAGCAGACCGGGGACCCTGCGCATGAGCTCCGTGACGTCACGGCCCTCGCCGGCCACCTGCTCGGGGTGCCCGGTCATGGCGGACGCGACCCAGGCCTCGGGCGTGCCCGGGGCGGCGGAGGCCAGCCGGGCGAAGGCGGTGGCCATACCCCGGAGGGTGACGGCGTGAAGGGGGGTGCCGCAGCCGTCGGTGCTGCCGGGCCCCAGCGGTTCGCCGGTCAGCTCCGCCACGACCTGGGCGATCAGCAGCTGCAGCGGGTGGCCGGGGTCGGTGTAGCCGGCCACGGGCCAGCCGTTGACCCGGCAGGTGGCGACCATGGCGGCGTGCTTGCCGGAGCAGTTCTGGGCCAAGCGGGTGGGCCCTTCGCCGGCGCGCAGGGCGGCGGCCCGTTCGGCGGGCCCGTACGGCAGGTCGGGCACGTTCTCCAGGGCGGTCTCGTCCGCGCCGTGGCCGGCGAGGATGCGGCGCGCGCCGTCCCGGTGCCGGGGCGCCCCGGAGTGGCTGGCCGCGGCCAGTGCCAGCAGGGGCCCGGGCAGCTCGAGGCCGGCGCGGAGCATGGCCACCGCCTGCAGCGGCTTGAGGGAGGAGTGGGGGTAGAAGAGGGCCAGGGGGTCTCCGGCCTCGAGCAGGATCCGCCCGGCGGCATCCGTGGCCACGAGCGAGCCGTGGTGGACGCTCTCGACGACGCCGTCGCGGACCTGTTCGGCGACGGGCACGTGCTGCGGGCGGGCGGTGGACAGGGGTGCCCCGAGGGCTGCGGTGGTCATGCTGGGTCCTTGCTGGAGGTGATCGGGGCGGGCGAGGGCGCGCGCCGGAGGGAGGCGCCGGAGGGCGCCCCGCGCGGAACGGAGGGCAGGGTCGAGGGCAGGAGGACGGCCGAGCAGGGCGAGGACCGCGGCTGCCCGGGCGGAGGCCGGGGAGGCCGGAACAGCGGCCGGGACGGCCGGCGGGCTACTCGCCGGTGATGGCGCCGAGGGCGCCGCGCACGGCCGCGAGGTGGTCCTGCATGGCCGCTTCCGCCTCGTCGGCCGCGCCGTCGCGGATCGCGTGGAAGATGCGCAGGTGCTCCTCGTCCGAGCGCTTCTGGCGGGCCGCCACCACGTTGAGGGTCTCGGACTGGTGGAAGAGCGCCTCGCGGATGTCGGCGATGACCTTCTCGAACACCCGGTTGTGGCTGATCCGGGCGACGGCGGCGTGGAAGCTGGTGTCCAGCTCGACCCAGGCCTGGGGGTCGTCCTCGGCCGCCATCGCCGCCACGACGTCCTGCAGGAAGCGCACGTCCTCCTCGGTGCGGCGGCGCGCGGCGAGACCGGCCGCGGGGACCTCGATGTGCGGCCGGGCCTCGTGCAGGTCCCGGGCCGAGTACGCGCCCAGGGCCAGGTCCTCGGCCACCCGCTGGGAGACGACGAACGTCCCCTTGCCGGTGCGGCTGACGGTCAGGCCCAGCGCCGCGCAGGAGCGCAGCGCCTCGCGGATCACGGACCGGCTCACGCCGTACCCCTGGGCCAGCGCAGCCTCCGAGGGCAGCCTCTCCCCCACGGCGAGGCGCCCCTCCCGGATCTGCGCGAGCAGGTCCTTGAAGACGGCCTCCGCCGCACTGAAGCGCTCCACCGGCTGTCCGGCTGTCCGGCTGTCTGACAGGTTCATGGGGTCCAGCATGATACGGATCACACCGGGCTGTCAAGGGATCACGAGCCGGTTTCCTGCACGTCTCGTGCAGGTTCTCGCCAGGTCCGCCTGCTGTGCTGGAGCAGGCATCCCCACACCCCGAGCGGAAGCAGGTGCATCATCGCCGCCAGAACCGCCAGAACCGCCGGCACGGCGCACCGGGACCGGAGCCGCCCCCTGCGCTCGCTCCTCGCACTGCTTCTCGTGCTCGGGATGCTGGCGGGAGCACTGGTGTTCCTCGGGCCCGGCCTGATCAGCGGCCTGCGCACCGGAGACGGCGGGCTGACCTGGGGTGCCGAGTGCGTCGTCGAGACCGCGGACGGAGCGGTCTGGCTCGACCGCGAGGAGGCAAAGCGGGCCACGACCGCGGTGGCGCTCGCCGCCCGCGGGGTGGAGGCCCCGGACACCTCCGGCCTCGACCCGGCGGTGCTGCGGCGCCTGGCCGACGGACCACCCGAGGACGCCGGCGCGAGCCTGAGCTGCCGGGGCTCAGCGGCCGACGACCTGCCGCAGCAGCAGCTGACCGCAACCGGCCTGACCCCGCGCGCCGAGCGGGTGCGCGCAGCGATGACCGAGGTGTTCGGAGAGCAGAGTCTGGGCGGGTTCGCCCCCGGCGGCGTCGGCCAGGGCCACGGCGAGGAGTCGACGCACTACGACGGCCGCGCCGTCGACGTCTTCTTCCGCCCCGTGACCGAGGAGAACCGGCGCGAGGGGTGGCTGCTGGCCCACTGGCTGGTCGCGCACGCCGAGGACCTGGACGTCCAGTACGTCATCTTCGACGACCGCTTCTGGAGCGCGCACAGCTCGCGGGGGCGGTGGCGGGACTACGACGCGCCCGAGCCCGGCAACGAGATCCTGCGCCACCTCGACCACGTGCACGTGGACGTGCTGCGGGGCGGTCCGGAGTGAGGAGCCGGTCGCAGCGCCGGGCCCCGGAACCGGCCTCCGCGTCGCGAACGATGACCACGGGAGGGGTGTGCACGGGCGACGCCCGGTCCTAGGGTGAGGAGCGGACCGGGCGGCTCCGGATGGGTCGGACCGCAGCGCCCGGGGACACCGGGGACCGAAGCCGGCCCCCGGGACGCGGTCCGCCGCACCCGCCGAGGAAAGGACCCGCCATGAGCGCCACCGACGACCTCCTGCACCACGCCGAAGCCTACGCCGCCGCCTTCACCAAGGGGGATCTGCCCATGCCCCCGGCCCTGCCGGTGGCGGTCGTGGCCTGCATGGACGCCCGGCTCAACCCCTACGGACTGCTGGGCCTGAGCGAGGGCGACGCCCACGTCATCCGCAACGCCGGCGGGGTGATCACCGACGACGAGATCCGGTCCCTGGTCATCAGCCAGCGCCTGCTGGGCACCCGGGAGATCATCCTCATCCACCACACCGACTGCGGCATGCTCACCTTCACCGACGACGCCTTCACGGCACAGATCGAGGCCGACACCGGGATGCGCCCGCCCTGGTCGCCGGAGTCCTTCACCGATCCCGACGACGACGTCCGCCGGTCCATGGCGCGGATCACCGAGAACCCCTTCATCCCGCACCGGGACAGCGTGCGGGGCTTCGTCTACGACGTCACCGACGGCTCCCTCCGCGAAGTCCGCTGACTCCCGCACCGTTCTTCCACTTCGGGGGCCCCGCCACCCGGAGCGGGCGGAGGGCCCCTGTTCTGGGTCCGGCGATCAGTGGGCGACCGTGAAGCGGCGGCGGGAGATCGCCGGGCCGGAGCACGACACGCGGGAGCGGCTGGTCTCGCAGGAACCGCAGCCCGGGGCTCCGCGACGCGGCGGCCCCGGGCCCGCGGGGCTCCTTTCCGCCTCCGGTGACGGCCGATTCAGCACAGGGGACGGCGTCGTGGGCTATGAATGGAAGGACCACGGACGGACCCCCAGGAGGACACTGTGACGAAGCACGACGACTCCCAGCCCATCACCTCTGTGATCAACACGGGCGAGCTGATGCGGCAGCTGGCGCAGAAGGAGGCCGACCACCGACGCCGGGTCCAGGCCTGGACCACCGACGGGGTCGAGGAGCTGACGGACACGGCGGAGCTGCTCGACATCGCCCTGCACCACAGCGACGTCGACGTGGCGGCTGCCGCGCTCGGCAGCGACCACCTGAGCGCCGCCGACCGTCGCCACGCGGCCGACAACGCCACCGACCCGCACGTGCGTGCTGCCGCGCAAGCGGAGGCGACCCGACGCGGCGAGGACCGGGACGGGCACGGCTGACGACCCGCCGCTGGACGCACGACGGACCTCGGATCCGCTGCCCCTCTTGTGCCCGGGCGGCTCCGGCGGGTTGAGTGGGGGCATGGGGAAAGTGATCTACTCCGTCGCCTCCTCGCTGGACGGCTACAACTCGGACGAGCAGGGCAGCTTCTCCTGGGCCGTGCCCGACGAGGCCGTCGTCGCCGCCCTGACCACCGACCTGGCACCGGTCAGCACCTACCTCTACGGGCGGCGCATGTACGAGACCATGGCCGTCTGGGAGACCGACCCGTCCGCGGCGACATGGTCCCCGGAGTCGGCGCGCTTCGCGGAGACCTGGAAGCGCGCCGAGAAGATCGTCTTCTCCTCCTCCCTCGGCCGGACCTGGACCGACCGCACCCGGCTCGAGCGGGAGTTCACCGCCGCGGCTCTCGAGCGCGCGAGGTCCGAGGCGTCCGGCGACCTCACGATCGAGGGCCCGACCCTGGCCGGCAGCGCCCTGCGGCTGGGGCTGGTCGACGTGGTCGAGCTGCTGCTGTGCCCGGTCACGGTGGGCGGCGGCACCCCGGTCTTCCCCGACGGGCTGTCCCTGGAGCTGCGCCTCCTCCGGGAGCGCCGCTTCGACAACGGCATGGTCCAGGTCGGCTACGAGGTCCGCCACCCCCGGTCCCCCGGATAGCAGCGGCGTGGACGGGACGAGACTTCAGCAGATCGCCATGGAAGCGGCCGCCGGACTGCCGGCCGTGACGCACACCTGCCCCTTCGGCCCGGACCACGAGGTGTTCAAGGTCGTGGGCAAGATCTTCCTGATGACCACGGAAGCACCCGGGAAGCCGATCGTGACGCTCAAGTGCGAGCCCCCGCACGCGATGGCGCTGCGCCAGGAGTTCCCCACGATCACCCCCGGCTACCACATGAACAAGCAGCACTGGATCTCCCTCGCCGCCGGCCCGGGGATCACCCCGGACCTCGTCGAGGAGCTGGTGCTGAACGCCTACGAGCTCGTCGTCGAAGGACTCCCCCGGGCCAAGCGCCCGGTGCTGCGCCACACGCGCACCGGAGCACAGCCCTGAGCGGGCGTCCTGCCGTCCGCGTCCGGCGTCGGGGGCGCGATGCGAGCACGGAGTCCGTCCGAGCGGTCGCGGAGTCAGTGCTCGTCCGGTGGTGCCGGGCGGCTCCGTCGAGCGGCTTCGCGCAGCGCCGTCAGGGCCGTGTGGATCAGCCGCGCCCGGGTGGGGTGGGTGCGGGTGTGGGTGTGGGCGACGATGCGCCGGTGCACGGCCGGGTCGACCAGCGGCCTCGAGGTGAGAGCCGCCGGCAGCCCGGCGAGCGCGATCCGGGGCAGCACCGTGATGCCCAGCCCGGCCGCGGCGAGGCTGGTGGCCGCATGGTGGTCGTCGAGACGGGCGACGTAGTGCGGGGTGTAGCCGGCGGCGTGACAGGCGCGGGTGATGATGCGCCCGGTG
Organism: Kocuria sp. UCD-OTCP; assembly: GCF_000349605.1. NCBI lineage: Bacteria > Bacillati > Actinomycetota > Actinomycetes > Micrococcales > Micrococcaceae > Kocuria > Kocuria sp. UCD-OTCP. Next base: position 21,113 of record NZ_AOSQ01000004.1, on the reverse strand, counting down.
GGGCCGTCGTGGATGTCGTGGTCGATCCAGGGCTCGTCGCGCAGCTGGGCCATCGTCACCGCGGGGCGTGCGGCCAGCGGGTGGTCGACCGGCAGCACCACGCAGAAGTCCTCCTCGTGCAGGGCATGGCGCTGGTATCCCTCCAGGTGGACGAGGGGCCCGTCGAGGGACTCGTTGCGCACGTCGACGTCGGGGGCCCGGCGGCCTCCGGTGGAGTGCAGCTCGTTGATGCTGATTTCCACCACCACGTCCGGGGACCGAGCGCGCAGGGCGAGCACCACCCCGGGCATCCAGGCCTCGGCCAGGGACGCGAAGCAGGCGACGGCGATCTGCTCGGCCCGGCCCTGCCGCAGATCCTCCACGGTGCGCTCGAGGCGTTCCAGGCTGCTGAGGGTCTCCGCGCTGGCCTCGCACAGGTGCCGGGCGGCCGGGGTGGCCTCGATGCCCCGGCCGCTCTTCTCGAACAGCACCAGCCCGGTCTGCCGGGCCAGGGCGCGGAGGTGCTGGCTGACGGTGGCCGGGGCCAGGTGGAGGTTCCGGGCGGCGGCGTGGATCGAGCCGGCGGCGATGACCGCGCGCAGGATGGTGAGCCGGTGCGGATCGAGCATGCCCCGATCGTACGCTTTCACCTGCCAATACCACGGAAATCATTGCTGGTGCTGAAGGGTGACGCGGTGGCACGGTAGAGGTCTGCGGACCACTGACCGACAAGGAGCTGCCGTGGACACCTCGAGCTATCTGGCCCTGCTGGGCGTGGCCGTGGTCCTGGCCCTCACCCCGGGACCCGACACCGTCCTGACCCTGGGCTACGCCCTGCGGCAGCGCCGGGCCGGGATGCTGGCCGCCGCCGGGTCCGCGGTGGGGGTCTTCGCCTGGGCGGGGCTGGTCGCGGTGGGCGTGGCCGCCTTCCTGGACAGCTCCCCGGCCGCCTTCCAGGCTCTGCGGATCCTCGGGGGCGCCTACCTGTTCTACCTGGGCTACCGGGCGATCACCGCCCACGCTCCCGCCCCGGCCGCCGCCGTGCCGATGACCGTCGGCCTGGCACGGACCGCGGGGTCGACCGTCACCGCCGCCCCGGACCGCCGGGAGCCCTCCGAGCCGAGGGCGCGATCGGCGTTCGCCGCAGGGCTGGTGTGCTGCCTCACCAACCCGAAGACCGGGCTGTTCTTCCTGGCCCTGCTGCCCCAGTTCACCCCGCCCGGGGCCGGGGCGCTGTTCGTCGTGGTGGTGATGGGCGGGACGGTGGCGGCCACCATCGGGATCTACCTGCTCCTCGTGGCCCTGGCCGCCCACACCGCCGGCACCTGGCTCAACCGTCCCACCGTGGCCCGCAGGATCGAGCTCACCTCCGGGGCGGTCTTCGTGGCACTGGGACTGACGACCACCGTCCCCGTGCTCACCACCTGGATCTGAGCGGACTCCCCCGCGCGGCCGGCCGGAACGACCGGGGTGGAGGCACGGGCCACGTCGGCCGAACCGGTCCGTGTCGACCACCGGCACCGCCGCGCCGTCACGCTGGTTCCTCACGGCACGGGGAGGTTGACCTGCCGACCGGCCGACCGGATCATCGGCTGTGAACGGGCCACCGGACGCCCCATGGCGCTGCCCGTTCCGCACCTCCCGCCGGCCCCGGGGCACCAGAGAGGCATCCCATGGACGTGATCGACCTGGCCCACATCACCTCGGCGACCACCGCGCTCGTCGGGGGCAAGGCCGTCGGTCTCGGAGCCCTCCTGTCCGCCGGCGAGCGCGTGCCGGACGGGTTCTGCCTGACCACCGAGGCCTACCGCTCGGGCGCCGTCCCCGAGCGGGCGGTGCTGACGGCCTACGAGCACCTCGGCGGTGGTCCCGTCGCCGTCCGCTCCAGCGCCACGGCCGAGGACCTGCCGGACGCCAGCTTCGCGGGCCAGCAGGACACCGTCCTCGACGTCGAGGGCGGGGACGCACTGCTCGAGGCCATCCGGCAGTGCTGGGACTCCGTGCACAGCGAGCGCGCCGTCGCCTACCGGGCCGGTCAGGGGCTGGAGACCGGCGACCTCGCGATGGCCGTCGTCGTGCAGCGCATGATCACCCCGGCGGCCGCCGGGGTGATGTTCACGGCCAACCCGCTGACCGGCACCCGCACGGAGACCGTCATCGACGCGGTCCCGGGGCTGGGCACCGGAGTCGTGGACGGCACCATGGACACCGACCACTACGTCCTGCCCGGCCAGGGTCCGCTCCCCCGGACACAGGAGCACGGCTGCCTCTCCCCCGACCAGCTCCGCGAGCTCCAGGCGACCGGGCAGCGGGTGCAGCGCGCCCTCGGCAGCCCGCAGGACATCGAGTTCGCCTACGACGCCGAGGGCACGCTCTGGCTGCTGCAGTCCCGGCCCATCACCACGCTCTTCCCGCTCCCGGCCGGGACCGACCCGGTGCAGGGCGACCCACGGGTCTACATGGAGGTCGGCCACATGCAGGGCCTGCGGCGCCCGGTCACCCCCATGGGCGTGTCCGTGCTGCGGGAGACGACCCGCCGCTGGCTGCAGATCATCGGCGTCGACGACGCCGTGGTCGATCCGTTCCTCGTCGAGATCGGCGGCCGGCTGTTCATGGACCTCACCGGCCTCGTCCGCAGCCCGCGCCTGCACTCCCGCGTCCCCGAGATGGTGCAGGTCTACGGTCCGGCCGTGGCGCGGGGCGTGCGGCGCGTCCTGGACGACCCCCGCTACGCGCCCCGTCCCGCCCGTCCCGGTCAGCGCGTGTTCTCCGCCGGTGCGACCGCGCGGCTGCTCCTGGCCACCGTCCCCGCCTCGCTGCTCGGCGCGCTGCGGGCCCTGGCCCGGCCCGCCGCCGCCCGCGAGCGCGCGTTCCACGAACTCGAACAGGTCCGCCGGCAGCCCCGGACCGAACCGGCGGACACGGCGGAAAGGGTCCGTTCCGCCGCCGGGCTGCAGGACGCGACGATGACCGGACCGATGATGCGCTCCCTGCCGCCCCTGTGGGCGGCGCTCATCGCCCAGGGGGTGGCCGGCTGGCTGCTGGACGGCATCCTGCAGCCCGGCGAGCTGAACGCGACCCTGCGCGGGATGCCCCACAACGTCACCACCCAGATGGACCTGAAGCTCTGGTCCGTGGCCGAGGCCGCCCGCCCGCACCGCGATCTGCTGGTCGGCGCTGCCCCGGACGAGCTCGCCGCGCGCTTCTCGCGCGGCGAGCTGCCCGAGTTCGGCCTGTCGGCCTTCCTGGCGGAGTACGGGATCCGCGGCAGCGCCGAGATCGACGTCGGCTCCCCCCGGTGGGCCGACGACCCCACTCCCGTGTTCGCCGCCCTGGCCGGGTACCTGCAGGTGACCGACCCGGACCAGGCCCCGCCGGCCCGGTTCGCCCGCGCCGCCGTCGAGGCCGAGGCCGCCCTGGCTGACCTCGTCGCACGCGCCAGGCGCACCCGGCCGCTGCGGGCCCGCCTTGCCGGGTCCATGCTGCGCCGCAGCCGGGATCTGGCCGGCCTGCGCGAGCTGCCGAAGTTCCTCTGGCTGACCCCGCTGGCCGAGGTGCGCCGGCAGCTGCTCGCCGCGGGGGCCGAGCTCACCGGGCGCGGCCTGCTGGAGCAGCCGGAGGACATCATGTTCCTGACCCTGGACGAGGCCCTCGACGCCTCGCACGGCGCGGACCTGCGCGCGGTGGTGACCGGTCGGCGCCGGGAGCACCACCGCGAGGCCCGACGGCGGCAGGTCCCCGGCCTGCTGCTGTCCGACGGCACGAACCCCCAGGCCCTGCCCGACGACACCGCGCCCGAGCACGGGCCGGACGTGCTGATCGGCCAGCCGGCGGCCACCGGGATCGTGACCGGGCCGGTGCGGATCGTCCACCACCCGTCGGAGGCGAGGCTGCAGCCCGGTGACATCCTCGTCGCCCCGACCACCGACCCGGGCTGGACCCCGCTGTTCCTGACCCTCGGCGGACTCATCACGGAGACCGGCTCCACGATCGCCCACGGCCCGACCGTGGCCCGCGAGTACGGCATCCCGGCCGTCATCTGCGTGCCCGACGCCACCACCCTGCTGACCGAGGGCCAGGTGGTCACCATCGACGGCGCCACCGGGCTGATCCGGATGCACGGCACGGCCGGCGGTGCGCAGCGACCGGACGACCCGGACGCTCGAGCACACCGGGCCGGGCGACCGGGCCCGGCCGCAGCCGGAGAATAGGCTCATGTCAGGACGGTTCGTGCAGCATGACCATTCCGACGCCGGAGGAGCGATCGCCGCGGACGGCCGGCGCTGCACGCTTCGTGCTCGAGTCCCGCACGGTCCTGCCCGCGCGGTCTGGTGCGAAGAACCAGCGTTCGTTCATACGGAACGACACTCCTGCCGCGGCCAGGAACAGCAGCACCGGCCATCACTCGATAACGTGGAAGGACCGGACGACAGGAGACTTCTCATGACGGACATCGCTGGCTTCGGAGCACTCCTCGGACTGCTCATCCCGTTGCTCATGCTCACCATCTCGTTGCTGCTGTTCTATTGGGTGGTGCGCAAGGGCGTGACTGCCGGCATCAAGGACTACGTGCAGAAGCACGGCGACCGCGCGGGCAGCTGGCGCCCATAGGCTGAGTGGAGCAGAGGAGACGTCTCATGATGAACTCCGAAAGATCCGGCGCAGCAGGCATGGCGCTCGGGATCGTCCTGGCCGCTTCAGCCTGCGCCTCCACCGGTCACGGCCTCGCTGTTCTCGACTCCGAGTCCTCCACCCGACCGGTGCCGAAAGTCATCCAGTCCGATGAACAGTTCGCCGGCGACTCCGCCCGCTACCTGGGGGAGATCGACGGCTATTCCTATTTCGCGGCGCGACCGGCCTCGGGCGCCGACCACGAGGCTTGCCTGATCCAGGTCGGCGCCACCTCCGACGACTGGATCGGTGGATGCTCCACCATCCGGAGCGACAAGGTCGTCGAGCTCTCAGGTGGACTCCCCCGGCAGGACGTCGCCCTCGTCACCGATGACCCTTCGACCGGCACCCTCGAGAAAGCCGGCTGGGAGCAGCAGGCCGAGAACCTCTGGCAACGTACGGATCGACCCGTCGTCAGTGGCTGTGCAGTTCCTCGGCAAGCATCACGATGATGCCGCTGGGGCCCCGGACATAGGCGAGCTTGTAGGCGTCCCTGTAGGTCCCTACCCCGCGCAGCGGGTGACAGCCGTGCTGCGCGGCGATCTCGAGGGCGTCGTCGATGTCGTCGACGGAGAAGGCGACGCGGTGCATCCCGATCTCGTGGGGCCGGGTGGGCTGCGTCTCGATCGCCTCCGGGTGGATGTACTCGAAGAGCTCGAGGCGACCGCTGCCGTCCGGGGTCTGGAGCATGGCGATGTTGACGTGGTTGCCGTCGAGGCCGACGGCGGTGTCCGCCCACTCGCCGCTGACCGTGTCCCGACCCAGGACGGTCAGCCCGAGGTCGGTGAAGAAGGCGATCGCCGCGTCGAGGTCACGGACGGCGATACCGACGTTCTCGAACTTGATGGACATGTGGTGCATGGTACCGAGCCGCGGCAATCCGGTCTGCCGAAGCGTCTTCATGTTCTGAAAGACGGATCCTCACCGGCGACTGCCGTGCAGCACCCGTCGGGACCCTGAGCTGCGGATCGCCGTCGTCATCATCGTCAGGGCCCGTAGAGCAGTCCGACCACGAAGATCGCCACCGGAACGCAGAGCAGACCGAAGGCGACAGCCACAGCCCCCAGAATCTCCTTCTGCGCGCGGAATCCGGCAATGCCACCCACCAGTCCACTGACCGGGGGCAGCGCGAACGTCCACAGCGGCTTGGCCACTCCCGTGCCCTGCCAATCGAGGAGCATCAGCGTCAGCGCGGTGGAGACCGGGAAAGACGCCCAGGCGATCGTCGCCAGGATGCGCTTCCGCTTCTCAGGAACCGGGGCCTTCACCAAGAGTTGTCCCTCCTCTGCTCCACCGAGGGTGGAGTATTCGATGGAATCGGTGCGTGGCCCTCAGGACGGCATGGGCCCGCAGGAGTGCCGTGCGTCCGCAGCGGCATCCAGATGGCCGATCCCTGTATCCGGGGGTACAAGGCCGCCCCAGAGATGTCCAGATGGCGGGCGACCTGGGTGGCCGGCTCCCCGCCCCTAGATTAACTGTGGGGCGCTCCGGAACCGGGAGTCGGTGGAGATCGGGCGCACTGCCTGCCACAGACCCATCCGCCACACCCGACCGGCAGGACGTTGCCAACACCGCCGCGTCGTGCTTATCTGTAGATACGTTTTTGACCTAGATACAAGGTGGCCAGCATGGATGCGGATCAGTGGTCGGCGCAGGACCGGGGATGGGCTACGCGCTACCTAACGGTGATGACGGGCAAGCACGTCCCGGAGTCCTCGCTCGAGGAACGTGAGCACGAGCTGCTCGACGCGGTCCGGGTGGCCCAGGTCTCTGCTGCCGAGCTCTTCGGTGATCCCACGGCACTGGCCACGGAAGATGCCGCTGAACTTGCGACAGTCGAGGAAGAGGTACGAACTTCCCTCGGCGCAGGGCTGCGGCCGGTACTGCAGGAAATCGGCGGCAGACTGACGGGCATCAGCGCTGTCGCGGCGCTGCTCATGGTCCTGCGCCACGGGTGGTCCATCGACGTGGACATCGCCCATGTGCTCGTCGCCGCCAGTGTGCTCCTGGCCTTCCTCGGGTGGGTGGTGCTTCGAGCTCTGTTCGCAGCCGGCCGATCGGGGGTGGCGATCAGCGTCTCTGTCGTCCTCGGCGCGGTCGTCGTCGCGGGAATCGCCTTCGCCGCAAACCTGGGATCCGGGCACTACGCGGCACGCGATGTCCCCGTGGCACTGTTGGCTTCGGCGATGCTCACCCCCGGGGTGGTCCTGCTGGCGGTCTCCCAGCGGATGCCGCAACAGGTGCTACGCCAGGAATGGAACGACGAGCAGTGGCTGCGTCGCTTCACCAGCGGTCTGCGCACCCGCCTGGTGCCCTCCAGATCCGTCCGGGACCACGTCACCGAGATCGAGCAGGCCCTGGAGCTGTCCGGCACCTCGGCCTACGCCGAGTTCGGGCACCCGCTGGTGCTGGCGCGCGATCTGGCCGCGACCCATCGGATCGCTCGGACACGGCGCTGGTGGGTCCTCACACTCGCCGGCACGCTCACACCCCTGGTCATCGCCGCCCTCATCGTCACCGCCCACAGCTGGGGGGCGCTGACGATCCCGGTCGCGCTGGCGTTCGTGCTGTCCGCGGCCGTGGTGCTGGGCACCGCTTGGGGCGACCGACCCTGGGGGGCGAGGCAATGACCCTCCCCGCGTGGCAGCGCGCATCCCTGCCGATGCTCCTCCTCCGCGTGCTCGCGGTGGCACCACGGCACGGGTACGGGATCTCCCAGGCGCTCGTCTCGGCAGGACTTCAACCCATCAAGGGAGCCCAGCTCTATCCCGCCCTCGGACGGCTCGAAGACGATGGTGCGATCACCGCACGGTGGGAGCAGAGCGGACCGGGCCCCGCGCGGAAGGTCTACGAACTGACCACCGCAGGACATGAACAGCTCCACGAACTGAACGAGCAGTGGGAGGCCTTCATGACCGCGGTCGAAACCCTCGGCCGCCCCGACCCAGCCGCTACTGCCGATCAAGCACCCCCGACCAAGACATAGCCACGCCAACGCCTGGGCCCATACCGGAACGGAACCTCAACGGTGACGTCGTTCTCGCGGGCAGTGACCGGTAGCGGGCCACAGGTGAATCGGAGGGGACGGCCTGAGCTGTGGCCTGATTCAGATCGGGCGGGATCGATCGACGATGCTGGCAACGGCGGCGGCAGCGAGGACGGCGAGGGCGCTCCTGAGGCGGTCCGCCGCCCCGCGCAGCGGGCCGCACCTGAGGACCAGGCGCAGTGTCCGGGCCGGGATGGCGAGGACCTTGCGCCCGTCGCGGGCGGTGTCCAGGCGCCGGGCGATGAACGGTCCGAGCAGGTGGGAAGCGGTGACCGAGGCCCACAGTCCCGCCACCCATCCGGACAGTCCGCCGCCCCGGGCCACGAGCACGATGGCGTCCGCCGCTCCCCCGTCGGTGCTGCGCACCGGGGTCGCGGCGAAGACATGTCGCGCCAGTGCTGCGCCCCGGCGATCCGCCCTGCGGAGCTCCTGATGTCAGCGGTGATGGTCGAGTCCGAGGTCGCCGACCACCCGGGCCACCCGATCGCGCTGCCCCTCGTCGAGGCCCTGCAGGGGCAGCGGAAGACAGGCCCTGGGAGCCAGGCCCAGCTGCTCGGCGCACGCGGCCACGACCCGCAGGCTCCCGAACTCGGCGAACAGCTCCCACAGCGGTGCCAGCCGGTCGGAGGCTGCCGCGGCCTCCTCGGCCCGTCCGTCCAGGGCGGCCCGGGCGATGCGCAGGGCCGGGGCCGGCAGGGTGCCGGCGAGGACCGAGTACCAGGCGTCGCAGCCGGCGGTCAGTCCGGCGGCGGCCGTGGCGTCCCCGGAGATGCCGATGCTCACGTGGGCCGGGAGCACCGCGCGGATCTCGCGCACCCGCGCCCGGGCCTGCTGGGGGTCGGCGGGCACGCCGGGGATCTTGAGGGAGGCGATACCGGGCAGCTGCCCGATGCGGCCGTAGAGCTCGGTGGTGAAGGTGACGTGGGTGGTGCCCGGGTTGTCGTAGACGATCACCGGCACCGAGGAGTGCGCGGTGACGGTGTCGAAGAGCCCGACCACGTCGTCGTCGGTCAGCGGCTGATAGCTCATCGGAGCCAGCAGCACCGCGGCGGCTCCGGCCTGCTGGGCGTGCTCGAGGTGGGTGAGGACGTGGGAGGTGCGCAGGGCACCGATGCCGACGAACACCGGGACGTCCCCGGCGTGCTCGACGGCCAGGTGGGCGACACGGCGTCGTTCCTCGGTGCTGAGGTAGGCGTAGGAGCCGGTGGAGCCCAGGGCGGTGATGGAGTCCACCTGCGCCGCCGCCAGCCGTCGGATCAGGCCCACGTAAGCGGACTCGTCCACCGCATCGTCGGCCAGGGGGGTGAGGGGGAAGGCGCTCAAACCGGTGAACATGGTGCTGTCTCCTTCGGTGGAACGGATGGTGGATCGCGGCGGCACCGCCGTGGGGGAAGGGCGACGAAGGGTCATGACGGGTCCCCTGGGGTGTGCTGGTCGCCGGCAGTGAACAGGCGGCGGGCGCTCCGCACGTCGGGGCCGAGATCGGCCAGGCGGGAGGCGAGGTCCTCGGCGGCGTGCAGGGCCTCGTCCGTCATGGGCGCCAGCGCGTCGAGGATGAACAGGGCCGTGGTGGTCTCCGCTGTCAGTGCGGTGCGCCGGCCCTGGCGCCAGTTCCAGCGGCGGCAGGTCACCCCGGACTGGTCGCACCACACCAGCTCGCCGGGTTCGGGGTGCTCGATCACCGGTTCACCGCCGGCCACCGTGTCGAAGGGCTCTTGGCCGGTGGCGCGTACCAGTCGCGGCGCTCCGTGGTAGCCGGCCAGGTCCTCCCCGCCGAGTGGGATCTGGTGCAGGACCGAGACCGCGTTGTAGAGATCGGTCAGCCGGTTCACCCGCGGCAGCCCGGAGGCCGCTCGGCGCGTCAGGGCCTCCAGGCTGTTGCGCGTGCGCTGCGGTTTCGCCCCGAACGCCCGGTAGGCCTCCCGCCACGCGGCCACGTGCGGAAGCTGGTCCACCGGCCGGTCGGCCAGGGCACGGGCGGTGGCGGCCTCGGCTTCCTGCAGCAGGGCCTCACCGGCCGCATCGCTGGGGCCCGGCGCCCGTGCTGGCGACCGGCCCTGTCGCGATCCCCCAGGTCGAGGGATCGAAGGATGCCGGACATAGGCTGGCGTCATCATGTCGATCATCATTGTCCGCGACCAGCAGTCACCCGTAGGGCCGCTACGCCGCACAGCCCCCGCTGAGGCGCGCCACGATGACGGGGCCGTCGTCACGGGCCACGATCGATGGTGAACAACTCGGTCTGGCGGGCGCCGGGGATGCCGCTGATGCTGACGATGACCGCCCTGGGCTTCTCGGGATATGCCGCGCTGCTGGCCGTCGCGCCACTGTGGGCGGTGCACGGCGGCGCTGACACCGCCGGCGCGGGGCTGGTCAACGGCGTGCTCATGCTCTTCACCGTACTCACCCAGCTGTTCGTCCCCAGGGCCCTGCGCCGCTTCGGCTGGGCGCCGGTCCTCGTGGCGGGCATGCTCCTGCTGGGACTGCCCGCCCTGGCCCACGGCGTCAGTGACGCCCTGGGGCCGACCCTGGTGCTCTCCGCGGTGCGCGGGCTCGGATTCGGCGTACTGACCGTGACCGGCAGTGCACTGGTGGCCGAGCTGGTGGAGCCACAGCGTCGCGGGAAGGCGATCGGTGCCTACGGCCTGGCGATCGCGGGACCGCAGATCCTGTTCCTGTCGGCGGGACCCTGGATCGCCGAACAGCTCGGATTCTGGGTCGTGTTCACCCTGGCAGCCCTGCCCGTTGTCGCCGTCGTGCCCGCGATCGGTCTGGCCCGGATGCTGGACGGCGTCCCGGAGGGGGACGAGGAGGATGAGCGGGCGCCCTACCTGCGCCTCCTCCCTCCGATGGCGCTGCTGACCGGCGTCACCCTGGCCGGCGGCGCGCTGATCACCTTCATGGCCCAGATGAGCAGCAGTGCCGCGCTGACCGCCCTGGCGCTGCTGCTGATGAACCTCGCCGCCGCACTCACTCGTTGGCGGATCGGCGCACTGTCCGACAGGTACGGCCCACGCCGGTTCATCGCGCCGCTTGTGCTGCTGACCACGGCCGGCATGATGACCATCGCCTGGGCGGTCCGCGATCCCCGGGCCACCGAGGCCCCGATGTTGATGATCGGAGCAGCGATGGTGGGCATCAGCTACGGCGGCCTGCAGAACCTCACCCTGGTCGTGACCTTCCACGCCGTCAGCCGGCCGCACTACGGTACGGCCAGTGCGGTGTGGAACATCGGCTTCGACATCGGGACCGGTCTCGGGTCGGTCCTGGTGGGCATGATCGCCGCAGGGACCTCGTTCAGCACCGCGTTGTTGATCACGGGTGCGATCTCACTGCTGACTCTGCCGCTCGCGCTGCGGCGTCGCACCGCCGGGCCGCAGGTGAATTGATGCCGCAGACACTGCTGGCGCGGACGAGGAACCCCGGGTTCTTGCGGTGGTTGCAACACTGAGCGTTGGGGGTGGTGTTGTGGGTGGGTACTCGATCTTGATCAGGCCGGATCTGCTCCAGGTGTTTTGGGAGCGGATGCAGGCCGGGGAGTTCATCACCGGGGCGGTGGCAGCTATCCGTACAAGCCGGCGCACCGGGGCCCGGGTCCTGGAGGAGGCCGGTGGGGTGCGGCCACGCCGCGGACGCGACCTCAAGGGCCGGTGCCTGAGCTTCGCCGAGCGGGAGGAGATCGCCCTGTTGCGCGTTCAGGGACAGTCTTTGCGGCAGATCGGGGCGGCGATCGGCCGATCACCGTCGACGATCTCTCGAGAGCTGCGACGTAACGCCACCGCCCAAGGCGGCTATCGGGCCACGACAGCGCACGTGCTGGCCTATGAAAGAGCAGCGCGCCCGAAGCCGGCGAAGCTGCACACCCATCCCGAGGTGCGTGCGATCGTCGTGAGAGACCTCGCCAAGAAGTATTCGCCGGAGCAGATCGCTGGGCGCCTGCGACGAGAATTCCCCGACAAGCCGGAGATGTGGGTGTCGACCGAGACGATCTACCAGTCCCTCTACGTGCAGTCCCGTGGGGCCCTGAAACAGGAGCTGACCCGATACCTGCGCACCGGACGAGCTGTGCGCCGGCCCTGCCGCAAGGCCGGGCAACTCAAGAACCGGGTCCCGGACATGATCAACATCAGCGACCGGCCCGCTGAGGCCAAGGACCGCGCAGTGCCGGGCCATTGGGAGGGTGACCTGATCATTGGCAAGAACAATCAGAGCGCCATCGGAACCCTGGTGGAACGCACCACCAACTACACGATGCTTGTTCACCTGCCCGAGGGTTACAAACCCGAACAGGTCCGTGACGGGCTGGCCGCGAAGATCAAGACACTGCCGGAGGCGCTGCGACGGTCGCTGACCTGGGATCAAGGCACGGAAATGCGCGACTGGAAGCAGGTGCGGGTGGACGCCGGGATCGAGATCTTCTTCTGCGACCCACACTCGCCCTGGCAACGCGGTATCAACGAGAACACCAACGGCCTTTTGCGCCAATACTTCCCGAAAGGCGCCGACCTCTCAGCGTTCACTGCCGCAGAGCTCGACGCGGTCGCCGAGGAGCTCAACGACCGTCCCCGCAAACGCCTAGAGTTCCAGAAACCGATCGAAGTGATCGGCGACCTGCTGTTGCAATGACCACCAGAATCCGCCGAACCCCTACTGCAACGTTGGTCCGCCGCCGACCGGGCCGCAGGCCACGCGGCGATCTCTCTCGCCGCCTCGTGTCCGGGGCGCCGACCCATGGTGCTCGTCTGGACGTGGTGGGGTGGGCGGGCGGATCACCGCCGGTAGGTCTGGATGACTTGGGAGTCGTCCTTCCGGTCCCAGCCGGCGTCCTTGGCGGCCTGGTATCTCGCCTGGGCGGCGCTGATCATCGGGGCGTCGAAGCCGATCTCGTCGGCGATGTCCTTCACCAGGGTCGAGTCCTTCACGAAGATGCCGATGGTGCTCGTCACCTCGGCGTCCAGGCCCTGCAGCATGCGCGGGCCGCGGTCGGAGAGCATCCAGGACCCCCCGGCACCGCCGGCGACGGCGGGCAGCACCCTCTCCGGGTCCAGTCCGAGCTCCTCCGCGAGGGCGAGTGCCTCGGCGGCGGCCACGATGTGCACCGAGCACAGCAGCTGGTTGACCGCCTTGTAGGCCTGGCCCTGGCCGATCTCCGTGCCGCAGTCGATGATCGCCCCCAGTGCGTCGAGGACCGGCCGCACGTCGTCGATCGCGGCGGGGTCGCCGGCGGCGAACAGGCTGAGCTGACCGGTGATCGCCCGGGCGACCCCGCCGGTGACGGGCACGTCGAGCACGCTCACCGCAGGTGGGGCCGCGGCGGCCACCTCACGCACCGCACGGGGGCCGACGGTGCTCATCACCACCAGGACGCTGCCGGCCGGCATCTGCCGGAGCACCCCTGCCTCGCCCAGGGTGGCCGCCCGCAGCTGCTCCGGTGTGGCCACCATGCACACGACGACGTCGGCCGCGACCGCGGATTCCGGGGTCTCCTCGGCGCGCAGGCCCCGTGCGGTGGCCTTCGCCCGCTGCTCGGCGAACGGGTCGACACCGGTGACGTCGAATCCGGCGCCGAGGAGCTGCTCGGCCATGGGCAGGCCGATGGCTCCGATTCCGATGAAGGTGATCCGGGGCGGTGGAGCGGGTGACATGGGAGCCTCCTGAGGGCGTGACGGGCAGGGCATACTCAGATGAACAGGTCGAGCAGCAGGCACACGCCCAAGCCGATCACGGCGAAGGTGGACTGGGCGAGCGTGTAGATCTTGAACGTGCCCTTGGTGGTGAACCCGAGCATCTGCTTGAAGATCCAGAAGGTGTTGTCCGTGACGTGGGCGCCGAACGCGGCGCCGGTGCCGGCGGCCAGCAGGATCAGGATCGGCGCGGCCTCGATGGAGCCCATGATCGGGGCGAGCAGGGTCGCCGCGGTGATCGCGGCCACCGAGGCCGATCCCTGGGCGATGCGCAGGACGGCGGCCACGGTCCAGGTGAGCAGCACCGGGATCGCGGCATTGGCCTGGAAAAGGGCGGCCATCATGTCGCCGATGCCGACCTCGGTGATCACCTGGCCCAGGGACCCGGCCACGCCGGTGAACAGGAGGATCGAGCCGGAGGTCTGAGCGCCCCGCGTGAGCAGGTCGTCGATGCCGTCGCGGGTCACGGCGGGGACCGCCAGGACGATGCCGATGAGCAGGCCGATGAGCAGGGCGACGACGGGGCTGCCGAGGAAGCCGAGGACGGGGACTTCCTGGCCGATGAGTCCGGTGACGGTGTCCAGGATGATGAGCAGGATCGGCACGATCACGGGGAGCATGGCGACGACCAGTGGCATCTGCCGGGTCGGGGCGGTCACGGTCAGGGTGCCCGCCGAGGTGCCGGCGACCTCGGTGGTGCCCACGGTGGTGGGGCCCGTCTCGCGCTGGGTCTCGAGGCGGGCGCGTTCCTCCTCGATCGACTCGCCGAAGATGGAGTCGTCGAAGCTGTGGTCCTGGTCCGTGGCGGGGTCGAAGATCTTCCGCATCATCAGGTCGTGCACGAAGATGCTGGAGATGATGAAGAAGATGCCCAGGGGGATGCCCCAGATCAGCATGGTGCCGATCTCCACGCCGAGTGGTCCGGCGACGGCGATCGCCGCCACACCCGGGACCACGATGAGCAGCCCGACCTCGAGGCCGATGGCCAGTGAACCGGCCAGGGTGGCGATGCTCTTGCCGGTGCGCTTGGCGATGGCACCGGCGATCGGGGCGAGGATGACCAGGGCGACGTCGAAGTAGATCGACGGGAAGATGATGCCCGAGGTCAGTCCCAGGACGTAGGGCGACCGCTTGGGCCCGACGAGTTTCAGCAGCCCGTCGACGACACGCTGCATCGTGCCGGTGGCCGTCAGCGTGGTGCCGATCATGACGCCGAAGCCGATGATCAGGCCCACTTCGGCCATCAGCGCCCCGAAGCCGGCATTGACGGCGGCCACTGATTCGGTGAAGCCGAGCCCGGCGGCGACGCCCAGGTACAGTGCGCCGACGACGAGTGCGACGACGGGGTTGATCTTCGCCCAGACGATCATCAGGACGATGCCGATGACCGAGATGGCGAGATGGACCAGGACGAGCGTGTCCATGTCTGCTCCTCTGTGGATGACGCCGGACGGACCGGCAAGCGGATGGTGGTCGGGTCACACGGGCGGTGCTCCGCATGACGGAGGCGAGCAGGGCCGTGGCATGCCGCAGCGACCGGTGATCGGGCTTCACTGCACCGAAACACCGCCGCCTGACCCGACCGGTCCTACCACCCGAGAGCGGCGGTTCCCGGCACGGGCTCGGGCGGACGCATGTCTGTCCTCGGCCGGCTCACCACTGACCACGACTTCAGTTGACTGTTAACAGTCAACTGCTGTTGCTGGAAGTGTGGCACAGAGCACACACGAGACGCAATGATTGATCGACGAGATGGGATAGGTCCATCCAGCCCTGGTGACGGGCTTCTCCGGTTGCGGGGGGCGGCCCCTCCGGCAAACCTCCGCATGATGCCGCCCAAGAAGCCCATCGGTTCCCCGGCGCAGGCGGGAGCCGCAGCCAGAGCCGCAACCGGGCGAAGACCGGCAGCACAGCCGTGGCCCGCTGGACAGGGCGGACAGGCCGAAGTCGGCCGATGGGTCTGGCAGGCCCACCGTCAGGGTCCACGACGGGCTGGAGCACCAGCTCCCTGGGTCAGAAGGGCTGACAGCCGGGCGAGTTGCGGACGGCATACGGAGCCGTGCGATGTCTCCGGCCCGCAATATGCCGCGCGGGGGGATGACATGGCGCAGTTCGCGGGGTGCTGGTGCGGATCCGTCCGGGCTCGTCCGACCGCCCCCGTGGACAGAGGGGCTCGCGTCGACCGGTCAGCTCAGTTTCGGCGAGACGTCATCCGGTTCCGGGCCGTCGGCCCCCGGCTGGGCATCGCAGTGCCCGGGCCTGCGAGTCCGAGGCGATCGGCCGGAGGCGGCACCTCGACAGCCGGTGCTCAGGAGACGAGGTTGGCCGCGGCTTCGTCCATGTGGGAGAGCATGTAGTCGGCGGCTGCCGGGGCGTCCCCGGCCGCGATGACATCGACGATGGCGGTGTGCCGGTCCACGCGCATGTTGCCCACGGCCCGGTCCATGCCGGCCCACATGAACGACATCCGGATCGACCCCTCCAGGGCCTGCCACGAGTGCAGGAGCATGGCGTTGTCCGTGAGGCGGCACAGCGTTCGGTGGAAGTTCAGGTCCGCCTCGATCCGCTCCTCCAACGTGTGGCCGACGGCTTCATCCATGGCCCGCACCGCGTCACGCAGTGTGGCCACGGCCGCATCGCGATGCTCCGCTCGGCTGAGCGTGCGCACGGCCAGGGACTCGAGGGCCGCCCGGACGGCGAAGATGTCGACGATCTCCTTGGCATCCAGACTGCGCACGGACAGCCGGCCACGGGCTCCGGCGGCGATCAGCCCCTCCTGCTGGAGCTGGCGCATGGCCTCACGCAGGGTGCCCCGGCTGATCTGCAGCTGCTCGGACAGCTCCGTCTCCACCAGGTGGGTGCCCGGGGGCAGCTCGCCGGTGGTGATGGCCCGACGCAGCGCCGTCAGAGCCTGCTGGCGCAGGTTCACCTTGGCCAGTCCGGCCAGGGCCGCTGTCTGAGAGGTCATCGTGGTCATCCTTCGGAAGCTGGAGGTGGACTGGTCGGACGCGGCGGGGGCACCGCCGCCTCCTGCCGCGCGTTGAACGGAACCCCGGAAGTGTCGGCCCGGTCGGCTCCGCTGACGACATCAGTGCCATGAACGTACCGCCGCACAGTGACTGCGACTCACCCCTCGATCATACGGGCCCGGTTAACCGTTGACCGAGCCGGATGTGCGGGGGCGGCACTTCTCCGGGAGGATCAAGATGTCATCTTTTCTGTTGACTGTTAACAGTTGAACGGCGTACTGTGATGCCAACCACAGACCGTGTCGACAGGCACCAGTTCCGCGGCCACCAGGACGCCGTATCGCGCGACCGGCTGATCCGACCACCACCACATGAGGGGAAACCCATGCAGCCAACGACTGATATCGCTCCGGTCGAGCCCGAGCGTCTGACCCGGATCAAGGAGGCGGCCTTCCGCATCCGGACCAACGCACTGATCCAGGGCGAGGTGCAGGGGCAGGGCTACATCGGCCAGGCCCTGGACATCGCCGACGTCCTGGCGGTGCTCTACGCCGACCAGCTGAACCTGCGCCCGGAGGACCCGGAGTGGGAGGGCCGGGACCGGTGCCTGCTCTCGATCGGCCACTACGCCATCGCCCTGTACGCCGCCCTGGCCGAGGCGAAGTTCCTGCCGCTGGAGGAGCTGGAGACCTACGCGACCGACGACTCCCGGCTGCCGATGTCGGCGATGGCGTCCTACACGCCGGGGGTGGAGATCTCCGGGGGGTCCCTGGGCCACGGCCTGGTGGTCGCCAACGGCGTGGCCCTGGGGCTCAAGCGCAAGAACAACCCGGCGTTCGTCTACAACATCCTCTCCGACGGAGAGCTCAACGAGGGCTCCACCTGGGAGGCCGCCGCCGTGGCCGCCCACCACGAGCTCGACAACCTGATCGCGATCGTGGACTTCAACGACCAGCAGGCCGACGGCAAGAGCCAGGACATGCTCGGCATGGAGCCGATCGAGGGCAAGTTCGAGGCCTTCGGCTGGATCACCCGCCGGGTCGACGGCAACGACGTCGCCGCCGTCCTGACCGCCCTGGAAGAACTGCGGACCATCGAGGCGAACCAGCCGCGGTGCCTGATCGCCAACACCAAGCTCGGCAAGGGCGTGGACTTCCTGGAGAACCGCGAGAAGCTGCACTTCATGACCGTCGCCGCCGACGAGTGGCAGAAGGCCCACGACCGACTGAAGGAGTCGTCCCAGGCATGAACACCACCCCGAACACCGCCACCCAGAAGAAGCGGCTGACCTCGGACGCGATGAGCGCCTCCCTGGCCCGGGAAGGGCAGCGGACCACCGCCGCTCCCCTGGGCCACGCCCTGGTGGAGCTCGCCGAACGCGACGACCGGGTCGTGGGCCTGTCGGCCGATCTGGCCAAGTACACCGACCTGCACATCCTGCGCGACGCGATGCCCGACCGGTTCTACCAGGTCGGCATGGCCGAGCAGGCCCTGCTCGGGGCCGCCGCCGGGCTGGCCATGGAGGGCTTCGTGCCCTTCGCCTCCACCTACTCCGTGTTCGCGACGCGCCGGGCCTACGACTTCCTGTGCCTGGACATCGCCGAGGCGAACCTCAACGTGAACATGGTCTGCGCCCTGCCCGGGCTCACCACCGGCTACGGGCCCTCCCACCAGGCCACCGAGGACGTGGCGATCCTGCGGGGAATGCCCAACCTCACGATCGTGGACCCCTGCGATGCGGTGGACATCGAGCAGGCCGTCGCCCAGCTGGCCGCCCACGACGGACCCACCTACATGCGGATCCTGCGCGGGAAGGTCCCGCGGGTGCTCGACGAGTACGACTACACCTTCGAGCTCGGCAAGGCCAAGCTGATCCGCGACGGGGCCGAGGTCCTGCTGATCTCCACCGGCCTGATGACCGAACGCGCCCTGGAAGCCGCCAAGGCCCTGGAGGCCGACAAGGTGGACGTCGCCGTGCTGCACGTGCCCACCCTCAAGCCCCTCGACGAGGCCACCATCCTGGCCGAGCTCGCCAAGGACCGGCTGGTGCTCACCTGCGAGAACCACACCGTCATCGGAGGCCTCTTCGACGCGGTCGCCCACACCGCCGTCCGCGACGGCGTCCTGCGGCAGATCACCCCCATCGGGCTGCCCGACGAGTTCCTCGACGCCGGCGCCCTGCCCACCCTCAACGACCGCTACGGGGTCTCCACGACCAAGATCGCCGAGAAGGTCAGGACGCTGCTCCACCCGCGGCACACGGAACGCGTGGACTGAGCACGGCACCGAGCAGCACGGCACAGCGGTGGGGGCCGGACGGAGAACTTCTCCGTCCGGCCCCCACCGCTGTCGTTGCCCGGACCTCAGATGCTGCGCCGATCTCGCGACCCGTCCGATCCGGCCGACCGGCAACTCACCGCCCCGCGGTTCCCAGAGCGCCGAGCACGGCGCCTCTCCTGCCACGGTGCGGGAGGCCGGACCCGGTCAGCGCGGCAGCCTCCACACGGTGTGCCCGGAGGCCTCGACCATCATCCGATCTCGAAGTCGTCCGTCGAGGACCCACAGCACTCCCAGCCGGGGACAGACCGCGTCGACCTCTCCGCGGCAGTGAACCGTGTCCCAGGTCCGGATCTCGACGACGTCACCGACACGGAGGTCGGACACGGCACGGATCTGCACACCCGTCCCGGACGGGCGGCCCAGGGCGGCGGCGGAGCGGGGCTGGACGGGGCGAAGCATGGGTTCTCCTGGGTATGGTTCCGCCGCCTCCCCGCAGGTGCGGGGAGGCGGCGGGCACGTGGCGGGCAGAACGCTCTAGTGCATGTGGCTCCCGCCGTTGATGTCCAGCGTCACTCCCGTGAGGTAGGAGGAGTCCTCGGAGGCGAGGAAGGTGATGGACGCGGCGATCTCCTCGGTGGTGGCCGTGCGCCCGACCGGGATGCCCGCGGCGATGGCGGCCTCCTGCTCGTCGGTGCTGCCCACGCGGATGTTGGTGTCGACCGCCCCGGGGGTCACCGCGTTGACCGTGACCCCGGTCGTGCCCAGCTCGCGGGCCAGCGCCTTGGTGAAGCCCAGGATGGCGGCCTTGGCCGCGGAGTAGGGCACCTTGCCGAAGACCCCGCCGCCGCGCTGGGCGGACACGGAGGACATGTTCACGACCCTGCCCCAGCCCTGCTCGATCATCTCGGGCAGGAACGCCTTGGTGACCAGGTAGGTGCCGGTGGCGTTGACGTCCATGACCTTGTGCCACAGCTCCAGGGTGGTCTCCAGGAACGGGACCGGGGAGGTGATCCCGGCGATGTTGACCACGGCCCCCACCGGCGGAAGGGCGCCGGCAGCGACCTCGGCGGCCACCGCGTCGTGGGCGGCGGTCACCGAGGCCTCGTCCGCGACGTCGATCGCGTGGCCGAAGGCCGGCACGCCGCACTCCTGCCCGATGTCCTGGGCGACCCGGGCGGACTTCTCGGCGTCGAGATCGAGAATCACCACCCCCCATCCTTCACGAGCGAAACGGCGGGCTGTGGTGACTCCGATGCCCTTCTCGGACGTGGCTCCGGTGATGACGGCGGTGCGCTGAACGATCGACATGGTGCTCCTAGGGTGAGTGATGATGGGTTCTACAGCAGTGACGTGATGTGCGCGGCGGCCACGCGGGCGGCCGCCGGGCGCTGGTCGTGGCTGACGTCGCGGGTCTCGAGCTCGAGCGAGAAGTGGCCGGTGTACCCGACACGCTCCAGAGCCCGCAGGCCGGCGGCGAAGTCGGCCTCGCCGTTGCCGATGCTCAGGTTGATGTTTCCCGCGGTGGCGTCGCGCAGGTGCACGTGGGTGAGCTGCTCGGCGAAGCTCTCCACGAAGCGCACCGGATCCCCGCCGGAGGCCACGATGTGGCTGAAGTCCATGACCACACCCACGCCGGTGCCCTCGAGCTCGTCCGCCAGCCGCCGCGCGCGGTCCTCGTTCCAGCACAGCCGGAAGAAGTGCAACGACTCGCACCACAGCTCGACGCCGGCCGCCGCGGCCCGCCGGGATGCCTGGGCCAGTTCCCCGGCCACCGTACGGACGTCCTCCTCGAGGGAGCGGATCGGCTCGTGGTCCAGCGCCCCGCGGGGCAGGACGAGGGCCTCGGCGCCGACGGCGGCCGTGAGCTCGAGGAGCATGTCGAGGTGGTCCGCGCGCTCTGCACGCTGCGCCTCGTCCAGGACCACGTTGAGATCACCCACGTCCCCGTTGACCGAGCGCACGCGCAGACCCGAGTGGTGCACGTCGGCGGCGACCTGCTCGACGGCAGCGGCGTCCAGCACGTAGGGGACGTGGTCGCAGACCCCCGGCAGGGCCCCCAGATCGATCTCCTCGAAGCCGAGCCCTCCAATGGTGCGTAGCGCCTCGGGCAGCGGCTGGTGCCGGAAGCTGATGGACGAGCAGCCCAACCGGGAAGAGATCATGCGATGCCGTCCTTGCCTGTAGCCGTCGAGAACGTGTGCTGTGCATCACGCTATCGCGGCCGACTGTTGACAGTCAACATTCGTCATCTCGGTGTGACTCTTTCGTCAGGAAGCCAAAGGGCTGCGCCCAACCCGCGCGGGGACCACAGACCCTGGAATGCTGACGTCATGAACTCACCACAGGGGACTGATGCACGGTTCGGTGACACCTGATCTGTGGCGCTGAGAGGCGTCGATGGAAGGATGTACACCATGCCCAAGCCCTATCCCAAGGAGTTCCGCGACGACGTCGTGAACGTCGCGCGCAGCCGTGAACCCGGGC
>NZ_AOSQ01000042.1:0-37713 GCF_000349605.1 Kocuria sp. UCD-OTCP | reverse complement strand
ACGATGTGCCACTTCCCGGTGCCGCCAACTAGCCTGAGGGCGTGAAGGTTCTGGTACTGGGCCCCGGAGGCCGCGAACACGCAATCATCAAAACACTTTCGAAAAGTGGCCGAGGCGGACCGGTTCCTCGCGCTGGTGCCGCCCGGCACCAGCGACCTCGCCGGCACGCGGGCCCGCCGCCACCGTTACGTCGGCCGGATCTCGGAGGCCGTGGTCGAGCTCCGGCGCGCCGTGGCCGCCGGGCGAGCCACGCCGGGGGAGCGCCGCCGGCTGCTCCACTACGAGGACGACCTGCGGCTGCTCTCCGGCTGGCGTCCCGCGCTCACCCCGGTGGTCGGCTACCGGCCGGAGGCCGCCTCCGTGCTGCACGTGCTGGCCGAGGCCCCGCCGCGCGCCCGGGGCCTCCGCGCGCCGCGCCACCACTCCCTGCTGTCCGCGACCGTGGCCCAGGGCTGGACCGTGACCGCTGTGACCCGCCCCGGTCCCGTGCCCGCCGACGGCCGGTCGCACGGGCCGGCGCCCGAGGTGCTCGACGGCGTCTCCTACCACCGGATCCTGCCCGCCCGCCGCGCGCTGCTGCCCACGGCACGACTGCAGCAGGAGGCGCAGGCCCTGCTCGAACTGGCCCTGCGCGCCCGGCCCGCCGTGCTGCACACGACGAGCCGTCCCGGCAACGGCCTCGTGACCCGCGCGGTGGCCGAGGCCCTGGGCATCCCGTGGGTGTACGAGGTGCGCGAGCTGCCGGCCGACCGGTGGGCGGCCTCCCGTCCCGCCGAGGCCGTCACGAGCGAGCGCCACCGGCTCGACTGCGCCCGGGAGGCCGAGGTCCTGGCCGCCGCGGCCGACGTGGTGACCACGAGCCGTGCGATGGGCGAGCGGGTGCGGGCGCTGACGCGGGCCCTGCCGGCCGGCCCGGTCCCGGTCCGCGTGGC
This sequence comes from Kocuria sp. UCD-OTCP, assembly GCF_000349605.1. NCBI lineage: Bacteria > Bacillati > Actinomycetota > Actinomycetes > Micrococcales > Micrococcaceae > Kocuria > Kocuria sp. UCD-OTCP. The sequence continues at coordinate 36,781 of NZ_AOSQ01000042.1, read as the reverse complement.
GCCCCCCGCCGTGGACGGCCCCTACCTGGCGGATCCCCGTCCCCTGCGGGAGGCGCGCCGGGTGCTCGGGCTGCCGGAGACGGCCCGGGTGGTGGGCGCGGTCGCGGACCTGGTGGAGCACGAGGGCCTCGACGACCTCCTGCGCGCCGCGGCCCTCGTGCGCGCCGACGTGCCGGAGCTGCTCGTGGTGGTCGTGGGCGCGGGCCCGGCGCGGCGGGAGCTCGAGCGCCTGGCCGCGGAGCTCGGCCTGGGCGACCGGGTCCGCTTCACGGGGCGGGTCCCGGACGAGCAGGTCGTGCAGTACCACCAGGCGTTCGACGTGTTCGTGGTCGCCCGCAAGGACCGCCCGGTCACACGGGCCGCGGCCCCGACCGAGTCCGTCGAGGCCCTGGCCACCGGGACCCCCGTGGTCGCCTCGCGGCTGCCGGTGCTCGCCGAGACCGTGGCCGACGGCATCACCGGGATGCTCACCCCGCCGGAGGAGCCCGAGACCCTCGCCACGGTCCTGCGGATGATGCTCGAGTGCCCCGCCGTGCGCCGCTGCCTCGGCGGCGAGGGCCGGCGCCGGGTCGTGCCGGGAGGGACGTGGCACGGCGTGGCCGCGGCGGCCGCGGAGGCCTACGACCACGTCACCGGGCGCGCCGGGACCGAGGAGGCCTCGGCCTGAGCGCGGTGCGCTCTCAGAGCAGGCCGAGGCGAGCGAGGCGGCGGCGCGCGGCCGCCTCGCTCGGCCCCGTCTCCCCGAGGGCGCGGCCGACCACCGCCAGGGTGAGCCCGGCGGCGCTGCGCGTGGGCAGCGGCACGGGGCCCAGCCGCGGACGCTCGAGACCGAGCAGGTCCAGCCGGTCCCCGGGCAGCGAGTCCACGACGGCGGCGAACAGGGCCCGGTAGCCCGGCAGCAGCACGGGGTCCAGGGGCGGGCGGCGCAGGAACGCCACGACGTCGTCCACGCGCGGGCCTCCGGCGAGGCGGGGGCCGAAGGACCGGAGGCGCTCGTCCAGCTCGGCCTCGGAGCGCGGCGGCCGCTCCACGCCCATCAGCCGGCCCGCCACGGCCCACTCCCGCACGTAGGCGTCCGGCCCGCCCGGGATCGTCCCGCCCCACCGCTGGTGGGAGCGCAGGAACGCGTCCGTGAACGCCAGGTGGACCCACTCGGCGAGCTCGGGGTCGTTCGCGCAGTACGGGCGCCGCACGCCGTCGGCCCCGGTGTAGGTGCCGCGCACGCCGTCGTGGATCCGGCGGACGTGCGCCGAGGCCCGGTGCGCGGCGGTGGTGTCCCCGTAGGTGACGGTGAAGATCCACCGGATGGTCCCGGCGAGGCGCCCCAGGGGGTCGCTCCGGTAGTCCGAGTGCTCGACGACGCCGGCCAGCGCCCCCGGGTGCAGGGCCTGGGTGAGCAGGGCGCGCACGCCCGCGGGGATGGTCGCCATCGACCCGTGCACGGCCCACACCGCCGAACCGGGCCGGAAGTGCCCGGCGTCCTGGCCGTCGGCCAGCGCCAGCTCCCACTCCGGCACGCGGTCCGCCTGTCCGGCGAAGGTCGTGCGCAGCCTGTCCTGCAGCGGCGCCATCAGTCCCACGTCGAGCCCCTTCCGTCCCGGTGACCGGTCGGGCCCATCATGGCCGCCGCCTCCGACATCCGCGGCGGCGCGCCGCGCAGGACCGCGCCCGGATCCGCCACCGGGGCGGGGCCGCAGCGGGCAGGGCCGGGAGCTCAGGGCCGTTCGGAGCCCCCGGGGACCAGTCCGGCCAGGGGCCCGCCCCGGAGGAAGCGCACGAGGGCGGGGGAGCGGGTGACCACCGTCTCCTGGTAGCGGCCGGGCAGCTCGGGGTCCTTGCCGATGACCAGCTGCTCGACGTCGTCGTCCAGGAACATCGCCATGGTGCCCCGCAGCAGCTCCAGCACCGCGTCGTCGCCGAGCAGGTCGCGCACGGCGCCGGGCAGCCGGACGGTGCGCGCGCCGTCGAGGACCAGGTCGGCGAAGTCGGGGGTGTCGCCCTCCGACCACCGGGCCGTGGACGCGGCGGCGACCGCCCCGACGGCCTCGACCGCGAGGGTCACGACGATGGTCGCCTCCGTCAGCGCCGTCCGGACGTCCTCCGCGCGGCCCCGCTCGCGGTTCCGCCGCCAGCGGCTCGGACGGGTGCGGTCGACCACCAGGTACTCCAGCTGCAGCCTGCCCCGGCAGTCCTCCAGGAAGGAGACGGTGACGGTCTCGGCGGGGCAGTCCTCCCGGACGGCGGCGTAGGCCCGGCGCAGCAGGTCCTGCAGGTCGGTGGAGCCGCGGCCGAGCGTGCGCGCCGAGAGGCGCACGGGCCGGCCGTGCTCGTCGAGGCAGCGCACCGTGATCGGGACGCGTGCCACCGTGGTGTCGAGGGGGGAGTCCACGCTGACGTCAGGCCTTCCTGTGCGGTCGGGGAGAGGTCATCAGTCTAGATGCGCAGTCATGATCTGCCCGCGCCCGACCCGTCGCCCGTTGTGGGGACAATCGTGCCCTCACCAGCGGCGACGGCCGGGCCGGAGGCGTTTCCGCGGTCCGGCCCGGCCGTCCCTCCGTGCGCAGGGCCGATCAGGGCCAGGAGCCCTCCTCGGCGTGGGCGACGAACAGCTCGCGGATCTCGCACCCGTGGGGCTGGCCGAGGGCGAACAGGACGGCGTTCGCGACGTTCTCCGGATCGTTGAGCTGGGAGTCGTCCTGCGGCTTGTACTGCTCGTCCCGGTCGTCGAAGAAGCGTGTCTTCATGCCGCCCGGGATGAGCTGGGTGACGCCGACCTCGCCCTTGAGCTCCGCGGCGAGGGCCTGGGTGAAGCCCAGCACCCCGAACTTGGAGGCGCAGTACGCCGTCGCGTCCGAGACGCCCTTCAGCGCCAGGGTGGAGGCCACGGTGACGACCCGCCCCCGGGACTCCCGCAGGGCGGGCAGCGCCGCACGCACCGTGGACACGGTGCCGAACAGGTTGACCTGCACGACCTTCTCCCACTCGGTGCTCGCCACGTCCTCGAGCCGGCCGCAGCGGTCGATGCCGGCCGCGGTGACGACCGCGTCCAGACCGCCGGCGTCCGTCACGGCCCGGCGCACCGCCTCGGTCACCGCGGCGGTGTCCGCCACGTCGACCTCGTAGGCGGTGACGCCGGTGAGCGTGCTGATGTCCCGGTCCAGGACGATGGGGGTGCCGCCGTTGTCGCGGACCGCCTCCGCCACGGCGGCGCCGAGCCCGGAGGCACCGCCGGTGATCAGCACCCGGCCGGGATTGGTGGGCTGGAGACTCATGCAACTTCCTCTCTGCTGGACACGGCCGCGCCCACGGCCGGTGCCGCGGGCGGGCGTGCTGCTCCTCGTCGGAACAGGGGGCAGGCGCCGCGGGTGCGGCGGCCTGGCCCTGCTACCGTAGCCGCTCCCGAGCCGTTCATCAGTATGCTCATCAGGACGGCCCCCTGGGTGTCCGCGCCCGCACGGCCGGAGGACGCCCGCCCGCACGGAGAAGGAGTTCCATGACCACCGCTGCACCCGCCACCGCCCCGACGACCGAGCTGACCGTGCAGGATCCGCGGGACGGGTCCACGGTCGGCACCCTGGCCGCCGCCACGGAGGAGGAGGTGCGGGCCGCGGTCGAGACCGCCCGCGCCGCCGCCCGGGACTGGGCCCGGACCGCCCCCGAGGAGCGCGGGAAGGCCCTGCGCGCGGCCGCCGACCGCCTGGCCGCCCACGCCGAGGAGCTCGCCGAGCTCAACGCCCGCGAGACCGGCAAGCCCGTCGAGGAGTCCCTGGGCGGGGTGATGGCCGGGGTCGGGACGCTCCACCAGTACGCGGAGCTCGGCCCGGTGCACCGGGGCCACAGCCTGCGCGGCAGCGTGCTCGCGGCCGACTACACGGTCGCGGAGCCGCGCGGCGTCGTCGTCGCCCTCACCCCGTGGAACGACCCCGTGGCCGTGGCCGCGGGCCTGCTGGGCGCGGCGATCGTCACCGGCAACACCGTGGTGCACAAGCCGAGCGAACGGTGCCCCCACCTCGGAGCCCGCCTCGGGGAGATCCTCGCCGGGGTCCTGCCGGCCGGCGTGCTCGGCACCGTCACCGGAGGCGCCGCCGTGGGGCAGCTGCTCACGGCGCTGCCCGGCGTCGACGTCCTCGCCCACGTCGGCTCCACCGCCACGGGGGAGGCCATCGCCCGCGCGGCGCTCGGCACCGGCGCCCACGTGGTCCGGGAGAACGGCGGCAACGACGCCCTGGTGGTCGACGACGACGTCGACCCCGTCTGGGCCGCCGGGCAGGCCGCCCTCGGCGCGTTCGCGAACTCGGGCCAGATCTGCGTGGCGGTCGAGCGGATCTACGTCCACCGCGGCGTCGCCGAGCCGTTCCTCGAGGCGCTCGCCGAGGAGGCCCGCCGGCGCAACACCGACGGCACGCTCGCGCCGCTGGTCGACGAGCGGCTGCGCGAGGAGGTCCACCGCCAGGTCGCCGAGAGCGTCGCCCAGGGGGCGGTCGTGCTCGAGGGCGCCCAGGTCCCGGAGGGCCCCGGCGCGTTCTACCCGGCCACCGTGCTGCGCGGGTGCACCCCCGCGATGGCCGTGATGACCGAGGAGACGTTCGGGCCCGTGGCGCCGGTCCAGGTCGTCGACAGCTTCGACGAGGGGCTCCGGCTGGCCGCCGCCGACCGCTACGGGCTGGCCGCCACCGTGCTCACCGGCCGGATCGCCCACGCCCAGCGCGCCGTGGCCGAGCTGCCCGTGGGCACGCTCAAGGTCAACAACGTCTTCGGCGGCGCCCCGGGCGGTGCGGCGCAGCCGCGGCGGGCGTCCGGCGCGGGCTTCGGCTACGGCCCCGAGCTCCTCGACGAGATGACCCAGGTGAAGGTCGTGCACCTGGAGATGCCGCCCGCGGCCGGCTGAGCACTGGCCGCGGCCCCCGTGGGCCCGGGCCGCGGAACCCGGGTCCTCACCGCCGGCGCCGTGGCTCGAGCAGCCCCCGGACCCGGTCCGAGGGCTGCTCGCCCAGCTCCGCCGCGAGGGCCGAGCGGTACTCCTGGAAAGCCCGCCGGGCCTCGGCCTCGTTGCCGAGAGCGAGGTGGGCGCGGAGCAGCAGGCGCACGGCGCTCTCGCGCAGGGGAGCGGCGTCTCGGACCGTCCGGGCCAGCGCGAGGGCGTGGTGGACCTCCCCGCGGACCAGGCAGAGCTCGGCCCGCTCCTCCACGGCGTTGACGTAGAGCTCCTGCAGCCGGGCCTGCTCCTCGACCACCCAGTCGTCGTACCAGCCCGGCAGCAGCGCCACCCGGGGGCGGTCCAGCACCCAGGCGTCGTCCCGCTCGGCGGACCAGGACGCCACCGGGCGCACGACCAGCTCGAGCAGACGGTGGAGGTCCACGTCCACCGCCCCGGAGAGCGCGAGGTCGCCGCCGCGGCCCGCGAGGGCCCCCGGCACGCGCCGGGACAGGGTGAAGACGGCCGCGCGCAGGCTGCCGAGCGCGTGGTCCTCCGGGCACTCCGGCCACAGCAGGCCGGCGAGGTAGTGCCGGGACCGGGGGCCGTGGACCGCCAGCGCCGCCAGGAGCCGCTGCTGCCGCGCCCCGGTGTGCACCGGGGCGCCCTGCACGGCGAGGTCCCAGCTCCCCAGCAGGCGCAGCGTGATCGGCCTCCGCTCGCCCATGATCCCGCTCCCCCCGGCTGACCAGGCACAACGTCCGCGCCCGGGTTCCACCGCCATGCTCTGCCGCGGGGTGGGGGAAGTCAACGGGATGTCGTGCCCCGCCGCGAGTGCGTCCGTGCCGGGTCCCTGCCGGGTCCCCGCGCGGCGGGGGTCCGGGGCGGAGGCCGGACGGGCCGCCCCGCCGGGGCTCAGAAGCGGCGGCGGACCCGGATGGTGTTGGCCAGGCGCCGGACCTTGGGCACGTTGGTGGAGAGCACGAGATAGCCGGTGAGCGTGCCCACGGTGGTCGCGCCGCCCGCGATCAGGGGGGTGTGGAACTTCCGCCACCGCTCCGGGTCGGACGCCAGGATGTGGGCCATGCCGTTGATGGACGCGGCGATCACCGCGCCGGCCACCACCTGGTGGCCGATCTTCTCGCCGCGCTTGAGCAGCGGCTCGAACTCGTCGGCGCGCAGGTGGACGTCGAAGCCGCCGCGCTCCAGCACCACGATGAGCCGCCGGAGGTACTCGGGGGCCTCCACGCCCATCTGCACCGCGTCCTGCAGGATGTCGCGCACCCGCTTGGCCAGGATCTCGGGGGAGAGCCGGTGCAGCACGAACCGCTGGGCGTACGGGGCGAGGACCGAGACGAGGTCGAACTCCGGGTCCAGGCCGGTGCCCACGGACTCCGCCGTGACGAGCATCCGCAGGAACAGGGCGGACTCGCGCGGCAGGTGCATCCGGTAGCGGCGCAGCATCCCGATGAGGTCGCCCATCAGGTGGCCCACCCGCACCTCGTGCAGGGGCTTGTTCGCGTAGCGGCGCAGCAGGATCGCCACGTCCCGCTCGAGGTCCTTCTTGTTGACGTCCAGCTCCTGCGAGGTCAGCCCCAGCAGCCCCGCGGCGACCCGCCGCGGGTTCTCCTGCACCACGCCGAGCATCAGGGTCACCAGGTGGTCCCGGAACTCGTCGGTGAGGGTGCCCATCATCCCGAAGTCGATGATCCCGATCCGCCCGCCGGTCTCCACGAAGAGGTTCCCGGGGTGCGGGTCCGCGTGGAAGAAGCCGTGCTCGAAGATCATCCGGCAGATGGCCTCGGTCGAGTCCACGGCCAGCAGGTGCCGGTCGAGCCCGGCGGCCTCGAGGGCGGGGTAGTCGTTGATCTTGATCCCGCGGATCCGCTCCATCGTGAGGATCCGGGAGGTCGAGGCCTCCCAGAAGATCTCCGGGACGTGCACCCGGGGGTCGCCCCTGAAGTTCTCGGCCATCCGCTGGGCGTTGCGGGCCTCCGTGAGGTAGTCCAGCTCGTCCCGCAGGGACTGGGCGAACTCGTCCGCCAGACCCACGAGGTCGAAGTGCTGCACCGCCGGCCAGTAGGTGGACAGCAGCTTGGCCAGCTCCGCGAGGATCTCGAGGTCGCGGTTGACCTCCTCGACGACGCCGGGGCGGCGCACCTTCACGACGACGTCCACCCCCTTGTAGACGGCCGCGTGCGCCTGGCCGATCGAGCCCGTGGCGAGCGGCACGGGGTCGATCTCGGCGAGGATCTCCTCGGCGGCGGAGTCGGGCTCCGACTCGATCATCGCCCGGATCCGCTCCGGCGGCACCGGGGGCGTGCTGTCCTGCAGCCGGGTCAGCTCCTGCACGTACCGCGGCGGCAGCAGGTCCGGCCGGGTCGAGACCACCTGGCCGAGCTTCACGAACGTGGGACCGAGCTCCTCGAGGGCCTGCCGCAGGTGGACCGGCTGGCTGTAGAGCTTGTCGGGGTCGATGAGCCGGACCCGGGCCAGCGGTGCGCGCCACTCCTCCTTGATCCCGCCGAGGGCGAAGCCGAAGCCGTGCTTCGAGAGGACCTCGAGGATCTGGAGGAAGCGTTCCCGGCGGCTGATCATCGGCGGGCCGCTCCGGTGCTCATCCGGGCGAGGTAGAAGGACATGAAGCCGGTCGCGACGGCCACGATGAAGCACAGCGCGCTCACCAGCGGTTCGATGCCGAGGAAGACCACGCCCACCCCGCCCAGCAGCACGGTCATGGCCAGCAGCGTCCACACGGCCACGTGCACCCGGCCGAGCACGCCGGTCCCCGGGCCGGCGGAGGAGCGCTGAGCGGACACGTCGTCGTCGTGCCCGGCGCGCTCCGCGCCCCCGGACCCCGCCGCGGACACGGCCAGGCCCTTGCGCCACTTCTTCGCGTTGCGCGAGCGGTCGGCCTCGGCCGGGACGTAGGCGTCCGGGACGGGGAAGCTGCCGCCGGGCGGCAGGAGCTCGGGGACGTCGTTGGGCAGCTGCTCGAACCACTCCGCGGGGATGTCCTCCGGACGCGCGGCCTGGAGGGTCATCGAGACCTCGAAGGCCGAGCCGCGGATGGTGCCCCACACCGCGGTGAGCTTCTCCTGCTGGAAGGCGTGGTCGATGATCGGGATGAACTGCTGGGACATCTGGGTGGAGAGCCGGCCCACCTGACGGCGCTCGTAGAGCACGTCGACGATGTCCAGGGTCTGCCCGTGGTGGTTGCGGACCTTGTTCGTCTCCAGGGTCAGCATCACGCGGCCCTCCCCGGACGGGGGGATGACGCTGTGCAGGTACTCGGCGAACTCCTGCTCGTCCAGGACCTTGATCGACGGGCCCTGCGGCAGCACCGCGGCCTGCGCCGGGGGCGTGTTGAGCGGGAACAGCAGGTCCGGGGCCGCGATCGACAGCCGCGCCGCGGCGTCGACCTCCGCCTGCCCGTCCTGGCGCAGGACCGTGGCCTCCAGCTTCAGCGGCGCCACCGGCGTGTAGCCGGACGCGATGACCCGCGCGAGGTAGGGCCAGTACCGCTGCGCGTCCTGCTGGGCGAGGTGGCCGATCTTGTTGGGCCCGATCCGCACCGAGACGGTGTGGGGGTCGAAGGGGTTGTCCGGCTCCGGGACCAGCGCCGCGTTGCCCGTCCAGGTGCGCAGCTTGCCGAAGGACAGACCGCCGAACACCCGCATGATCTCGGTGTCGTAGAAGTTCTCCGTGACGATCTCCAGAGAGCCGCGGTCGTTGAGCGCGTAGTCGGTCATGGTCTCCCTCGATGGAGCTGGGGCATCAAGTCGTCAATAGCTTCTCACGATTCCCGTGACGCCCGGTCCACCGCCGGGCCCGTACGGTGTCCGCGCTGACTGGTGCAATGATGGCCGATCAGGACACCGGGCGGGCCCCGGTGACCGCCCGGGACGAGAGCCGGACCGGGACCCCCGAAGGAGGCGCGCGGATGCCCCAGGGCCAGGACCTCCCGCCCGAGCCGGACCGCCCGGCGGTGGACGTCGACGTGCTGCGCACGCTCTTCCTCAGCCCCGGCGACTGGATCCACCGGCGCGTGGAGTCCGTGCTGATGAGCCCCGACGGGGTCACCCGCCGGAAGGTCTCCCTCGACGTCGACCTCGCCGTGCGCGCCCCGTGGCCGGCCGACGGCGCCGGCCGGCTGCTGGTGCCCGTGACCATCCAGGCCAAGCAGCCCCTGCGCAACTTCGACGCCGTCTGCCAGGGCGACCCCGTCCCGGTCCTCAGCACCGAGGACAACGGGGCGCTCGCCGAGCTGCTGCTGCGCGGACTGATCCCGGAGCAGCTGCCGCTGGCCGAGGCGGCCGTCCTGGCGGACGACCACGTCCCGGCGATCGTGCACGCCCCCGAGCTGCTCGTGGAGGACGCCCTCGACGGGTTCTGGGCCTACTGCGAGCACCTGCGCGCCGTCGTCCAGGAGCTCGTCGACCGGGGGCGGCTGCCGGCGGAGGACGCCGAGCACTGGGAGGCCGACCTCGCCCTGTTCACCACCGTGGCCGACCAGCTGGCCCGCGGCTTCCTGCTGACCTTCGCGCTGCCCGCCGAGTTCGCGGGGCGCCGGCTCGTGCTCAAGTACTCGATGGACGAGCAGTACGCCGCCGGCCGGAGACCGCGCGCCCGGGACCGGCTGCGGCACTGCTGGATGCCCTGGGTGGGTCGGGTCGGCCTGCACGACCTCGCGTCCTGCCGCAGCTTCCACCTGGAGCTGACGGTGCCCCCGGAGGTCCGGCTGCACGAGTTCACGGTCCTCTCGCACGAGGGCGGGCGCCCCGGCGGGCCGGGCGGCTCGCACCGGGCGGTGGACCGGGTGCTCGCCGAGGACCGCGCCGTGCGGCGGTGGCCCGGGGCGGTGCGCGGCCACCTGGCGCTGCGGCCCACGTCCCGGTTCGACGACGCCTTCTGCGAGATGGTGATCCTGCCGGCCCGGCAGGGGATCACGGCGTTCGCCTCCGTGGCGGTCAGCCTCATCACCGCGGTCCTGCTGCTCGTGGGGCTCGTCGCCACCGTGCGGGAGCACGTCCTGGGGCCGGGCTGGCAGGTGCCCTCCGCGGCGGCCTCGATCGTGATGTCCGTGGTGGCGGTGCTGCTGTCCTGGATCAACCGGCAGCCCGAGCACGACATCTCCGTGCGCGTGATGCGCCCCCTGCGCTACGCGCTGAACCTGGAGGCGCTGGTCATGCTGATGCTCGCCGGCGCGGCCTCCGTCCCCTTCACCCCGGTGGCGGCCGCGGCGTACTGGTCGGTGCTCGTGCTGCTGCACGTGCTGTCCCTCGTGCTCGTGGCGCGCACCTGGTGGGTGCGGCGGTCCGTGGACCGGGGCTGGTTCACGTCCCGGGCGCGGCGGCACGGCCGATGACCGGCGGCGCTCTGTTCAGTGGGGCGGCGGCCTCCTACACTGGAGGTGTCACGGAAAGGATCCACCATGGCCTATGACGCCCGGACCGGTCCGCAGGCGCCCCAGCCGCGCCGCGAGCACCGCAACGACTCCAAGGTGAACCTGCTGCAGCTGGGCAACTCGTCGATGTCGCTCGGCCAGAGCCTCGACCGGCGGGTCTTCAAGTCCAACGAGGACGCCCAGCGCGCCGTCGACCGCGTGCTGCGCCGCTCGGGGCGCCCCGCCACCTGAGCCCGCGCCGCCCGGAACCGCCGGGTCCCCCGGACCGTCGCAGTCCCCCCGGTGCGCACCGGGGGGACTGCTGTTGCCCGGAGGACCCGGGGCCGGCCTCGGCGTGCGGGGGTCAGGGGCGCGCCGCCGCCTGCGCCCGCAGCGCCCGCAGCAGGTGGTCCCGCTCCTCGACCAGGATCCGGCGCAGGGCGGCGGGCGCCCCGGCGTGGTTGCTCAGCCACAGCTCCGTGCGGGCGAGCACCGGGTGGTGCTCGGGGTCGTGCCCCGGCTCGAGATCGGCGCCGGCGGGGTAGAGCCCCTGCACGATGCGGGTGGCCATCCCGATGGACCGGCGCGCCCACACCTCCTCCAGCATGGCGAAGTACCGCTCCCGGTACGGCTCCACCAGCTCCGCCGGGCCCAGCTGGAAGCCGGCGACCGTGGCGCTCAGCAGGTCGTTGGACAGCTCGTCACCGGTGATCGCGTCCCAGGCCTCCGCCTTGGCCCGGGGGAGCGGGCGGGCGGCGCGGGCCCGGGCCCAGCCGACCTGCCCGGTGCGGGTCCGGTCGGCGGCGCGCTCCCGTTCCAGGGCGGCGTCCAGGACGGGGTCCTCGCCGTGGCCGGTGGCCGCGAGCGCCGTCCACAGCGCCCAGCGCAGGTCCGAGCCCAGCCGCAGCCCGGGCAGCGCGTCCCGCCCGCCCAGGAGGTCGCGCAACCATCCGGCGTGGCTGCCGTCGCGCCGGGCCGTGCGGGCGGTGAGCCGGGCGAGGGCCAGCTGCCGGTCGCTGCCCGGATCCGCCCGGCGCAGCTCCCGGACGGCGGCGTCGAGCAGCCGGCCCCGAAGCCGGGCCCGCCGGGCGGTCGGGGTGAAGCGCTCGACGGCCTCCACGGCGTGGTCCACGGCGGTGGAGAACATTCCGGTCTGCGGCTCGGCGAAGCCGTGGTCCAGGACGGCGCCCACCCAGTCCCCGGGGTCGAGCTCGGCGTCCCGGGTGGCGTTCCACAGCCCCGACCACAGCTGGGCGCGGGCCATGTCGTCCTCCACGGAGGACAGGGAGCTCAGGGCCGTGGTGAGCGAGAGCGGGTCCAGGCGGGTCTTGGCGTAGGTGAGGTCCTCGTCGTTGACCACCAGCAGCGGCGCGGTCGAGCCCACGAGCTCGGGGACCTCCACGGAGGACTCGGCGGGCAGGTCCACGCTGACCGTGCCGGTGCGCACCAGGACGTCCCCGGGACCGCGCTCGTAGCCGCCGAGCAGCAGCCGGTGCGGGCGCAGCACCCCGGCGCCGGGGTCCTGGAGCAGCGCCGCGAAGGTGACGGTGCCGTCGTCGTCCCGGGCGAGGTCCAGGGCCAGCGAGGTGACGCCGGAGGTGCCCAGCCAGGACTCCGCCCAGCCGCGCACGTCCCGCCCGGAGGCCTCCTCGAGCACGGCCAGGAAGTCCTCCAGGGTGGTGGACCCGTAGGCGTGGCGGCGGAAGTAGGCGCGGCACGCGTCGACGAACGGGCCGTAGCCCACGAACGCCACGAGCTGCTTGAGCACCGCGGCGCCCTTGGCGTAGGTGATGCCGTCGAAGTTCTGCCGGGCGGCCTCGAGGTCGTGGATGTCGGCGACCACCGGGTGCGTGGTGGGCAGCTGGTCCTGCCGGTAGGCCCAGGCCTTCCGGCGGTCCGCGAACGCGATCCACGCCTCCTCGAAATCCGTGGCCTGCACCGACGCGTGCGCCCCCATGAACTCGGCGAAGGACTCCTTGAGCCACAGGTCGTCCCACCACGTCATCGTGACGAGGTCCCCGAACCACATGTGGGACATCTCGTGCATGAGGGTGTTCGCCCGCCCCTGGTACTGGGCGCGGGTGGCCCCGTCCGGGAACAGGTACTCCTCGGTGAAGGTCACCAGCCCGGGGTTCTCCATGGCACCCAGGTTGTACTCGGGCACGAACGCCTGCTCGTACTTCCCGAACGGGTACGGGTAGCCGAACAGCTCGGTGAAGAACGTCAGTCCCTGCCGGGTGAGGTCGAACAGCTCGCGGGCGCCGGTGGCCGCGTCGAGGTGCTCGGCCAGCGAGGCGCGGCAGTACAGGGCCAGCGGCACGAACATGCGGCTGCCGTCCTCGAAGGAGTGCCGCCACTCGCCCGCCACCCGGTGGTACGGGCCCGCCAGCACCGTGGTGATGTACGTGGAGATCCGCTCCGTGGGGGCGAACTCGTGGCGCACCGCCCCGGGCCGCTCGGCCTCCGGAGCGGGGGACGCCGCCATGCGCACCCCGTTGGAGGAGACCTGCCAGCCGTCCGGGGCCAGGACCGTGAACCGGAAGGACGCCTTGAGGTCCGGCTGCTCGAAGTTCGCGAAGACCCGGCGGGCGTCCGCCGGCTCGTACTGGGTGTACAGGTAGACCCGGCCGTCGGCCGGGTCCACGAACCGGTGCATCCCCTCCCCGGAGCGGGAGTACAGCCCCCGCCCGGCCACCGTGACCTCGTTGGCCGCCTCGAGGGACGGCAGCCGGATCCGGGCGCCCTCCACGACGTCGTCCGGGTCCAGCTCCCGGCCGTTGACCGTCACCGACTCCACGGAGCGGCCGATGAAGTCCAGGAACGTCTGGGCGCCCTCCTCCGCGGCGAAGCGCACCGTGGTCACGGACCGGAACGAGTCCGCCTCCGGGTCCGGCGCGGTGGACAGGTCCAGCAGGACGTCGTAGCTCTCCACGGCGACGAGCTCGGAACGGTCGGCGGTCTCGCGGCGGGTCAGGTTGTCGTTGCGCACCGTGCCATTGAACCACCCGGGCCGGTCCGCCCGCCGGGCCCTGCCGTGCCGGGCCGCGGACAACCCGGGTCTGGACGGCCGGGCCCCGGGCGGCCGTAGGCTGGGTCGCAACCCCGCCCGCCCGCACCAGGAGGACACCATGGCCGACCAGGACCGCCGGACGGTGATCGCCGGCGCGCTGCTGGGGGCGGGCATCGCCGCCTCCGTGGTGGACCTCGCCGTCTTCCACCTGCTCCTGCACTGGCACCACTTCTACGACCTCTCCACCACCGGTGTCGCCCTCGCCTCGGACGGGCTCTTCCACGCCTTCGGCTGGTTCGTCACCGTGGGCTCCCTCTTCCTGCTGGCCGACATCCGCCGCCGCGGCGCCATGTCCTGGGGCCGCTGGACCGGGGGGCTGCTCGCGGGCCTCGGCGCGTTCCAGCTCGTCGACGGCGTGGTCCTGCACAAGGTGCTCAGGATCCACCAGATCCGCTACGACGTGGACCTGCTGGTCTACGACGCCACCTGGATCGGCACGGCCGTGCTCGCGCTCGCCGCGGGACTCCTGCTCCTGCGCCGGACCCGACCGCACCGGACCGACCGCCCGCGCCGATGACGCACGACCACGGGACCACCGGCTGGGCGCTCTTCGACGCGACCGTGCTCGCCCTGCTCGTCCTGGCCGCCGCCGGCTGGGCCGCGGGGCTGTGGGCGGCACGGCACCGCGACCCGTGGCCGGCGCACCGCACGGTGCTGTGGTTCGCGGGACTGCTGTGCGCCGGCACGGCGCTGGTCGGGCCCCTGGCCGGGGCCGCCCGCGCCGGCTTCACCGCCCACATGGCGGGACACCTGCTGCTGGGGATGGCCGCCCCGCTGCTGCTGGTGCTCGCCGCCCCCGTGACCCTGGCGCTGCGCGCGCTGCCCGTGGCCCGGGCCCGCGCCCTGTCCCGTCTCCTGCGCACGCCGCCCGTCCGGGCGGTGACCCGTCCGGTGGTGGCCGGGACGCTCAACGCGGGCGGCCTGTGGGTGCTCTACACCACCGGGCTGTACGGCACGATGCACGCCTCCGTGGCCGTGCACGCGGCGGTGCACCTCCACGTCCTCCTCGCGGGCTGCATCTTCACCGCCGCCGTGGTCGGGGTGGACCCGGACCCGCACCGGGGCTCCTTCCGCGTGCGGGCGGCGGTCCTGGTCGGCTTCGTGGCGGTCCACTCGGCGCTCGCCAAGCACCTGTACGGGCACCCACCGGACGGGGTCGGGGCGTCGGACGCCCGCACGGGGGCGCAGCTCATGTACTACGGCGGGGACGTGGTGGACGTGGCCCTGATCGTCGTGCTCTTCGCCCAGCGGTACGCCGCCGGGCGGCCCCGCGTCCGGGCGGCCCGGTCCGCCGCCTGAGAAGCGCTCACGCCCCGGGGGCCGCGTCCCGGCGGGCCTCGAGCTCCGCCACGAGCTCCTCGTGGCGGTCCTGGGTGACGGGGTGGGGGCCGTCGGTGTTGAGCAGGTACTCGTGCTCGAGCTGGCAGACCACCCGGCTGTGCAGGACCTGCAGCTCCACGAGGGGGAGCGCGGAGAGCTCGGCGGGGAAGTCGCAGTCCGGGCTCAGGCACGTGTCGCAGTCCTGGGTGCCCCCGGCGCCGGTGCCGGCCGGCGACGTGGCGACGTCGACGCCGCTCACGCCGCCACCCCGCCCGGCTCGGCGCCGTTCCAGCGCGCGGGTGCCGGCGCGGGCGCACCGGCCGGGGGGCGGGCCGCCTCGGCGAGGCCGAACGGCGCGGGCCGGGTGAGCACCCGGACGGCGCCACCGGAGTCGGGGTGGGGGTCGTGGTCGAGGGACCACCGCAGCAGGTCCAGACCGCCCGGGTCCACGTGCTGGGCGCCCGTGAGGTCCACGACGACGGCCGCACCGGGCACCAGGGTGCGGGCGCGGGCCACGAGGGGGGTGAGGATGCGGTGGTTGCGCTCGGTGAGATCGCCGGTGACCACCAGGTGCACGCACCGGGTGTCCAGCTCGATCTGCACGACGACGGACAGGGAGTGGTCCATGGAGGGGTCCTTCCACGACAGGACGTCACGGCCGGCTGCTCGACCCGTGCCATCGAGCCTAGACGCCCGTGACCTGCGTCACCAGTTGTTGCGCCGACTCGTTATGGGACGTGACAGTGCTGCTGGTCCGCCCGCCGAGCGGCCGGGGCGACGCCCGGGGGCCGACACGAGATGTATATCAGCCGCCTGATCGTTTTGTGCCATACTCCGGTTCATGAACTACCTGGGCATCAACGCGATTTTTCATGACCCCGCGGCGGCTCTCGTCGTGGACGGCAGAGTGGTGGCGGCGGCGGAGGAGGAGCGCTTCTCCCGCCGAAAGCACGGCAAGCGCCCCGTGCCGTTCTCGGCGTGGGAGCTGCCCGAGCAGGCCATGCGCTGGTGCCTCGCCGAGGCCGGGCTCACGCCCGCCGACCTGGACGCCGTCGGCTACTCCTTCGACCCTGCCATCGCCGCCGAGATGCCGGACGACCCGTACGACCCGGTGCGCGTGGACTACGCCCGGCGCGCCGCCGGATTCCTGGCCGAGGCGCTGCCGGGCCTGGACCGCGACAAGGTCCGGTTCGTGGAGCACCACGTGGCCCACGCCGCCTCCGCCGGGCTCGCCGCCCCCACGCGCACGAGCAGCGTCCTGGTGGTCGACGGCCGCGGCGAGGCGCACTCGCACCTGGCCGGCCGCTACCGGGACGGGGAGCTGGAGATCCTGCACCGCCAGGCCCTGCCCGAGTCCCTCGGCCTGCTCTACGAGTCCCTCACCGACCACCTGGGCTTCCTGCGCTCGAGCGACGAGTTCAAGGTCATGGCGCTCGCCTCCTACGGAGAGCCCCGCTTCCTGCCCGAGCTGCGCGAGATCGTCCGTGCCACGGGCGACGGCGGCTTCCGTGCCCAGGCCCCCGACTGGACCCGCTTCGCGCCCCGCCGGATCGACGACGGCACCTGGGGCGGCGACCACGCCGACCTCGCCGCCTCGGTCCAGGCCGTGGTCGAGGAGGTCCTGGTGGACCTCGCCACCTGGCTGCACGGGCAGACCGGGGACACGGTGCTCACCATGGCCGGCGGCACGGCCCTGAACTGCGTGGCCAACTCCCGGATCTGGCGCGAGACGCCCTTCGAGGAGGTCTGGGTCCAGCCCGCCTCCGGGGACTCCGGGACCGCCCTCGGCGCCGCCCTGCACCTGGCCCAGGAGGCCGGGGACCTCGGCGCGCCCCAGCCCACCGCGGCCCTCGGGCGCAGCTGGTCCGGCGAGGAGCTCGCGCAGTGGCTGAGCACCGCCCAGGTGCCCTTCACCACCCCGGAGGACCTCGCCGGCGAGGTCGCCGACATCCTCGCCGGCAACGGCGTGATCGCCTGGTTCGAGGGCCGCAGCGAGTTCGGGCCCCGGGCGCTGGGCCGCCGGTCCCTCCTGGCGAACCCGATCCACCCCGACAACCTCGAACGGCTCAACGACGTCAAGGGCCGCGAGCAGTTCCGGCCGGTGGCGCCCATGGTCCTCGAGGAGCGCGCCGCGGAGATCTTCGGCGGCGGGCCGCTGCCCAGCCCCTTCATGCTCTTCGTGCACGACGTGGCCCCCGAGTGGCGCGAGCGGATCCCCACGGTCACCCACGTGGACGGCACCGCCCGGATCCAGACGGTCACCGACGAGGACAACGCCGGGATCGCCGCGCTGCTGCGGGCCTTCGACGAGCGCACGGGCGTGCCCGTCGTCGTCAACACCTCGCTCAACACCGCCGGCCGGCCCATGGTCGACGACCCGCGCGACGCCCTCGAGCTCTTCGGCTCCGCCCCGGTGGCCGCGCTCGTGCTCGGTCCGCACCTGGTCCGCCGCGCCGCCTTCTTCGAGGGGGCCGAGTGACGGCCGCGCCCACGACCTACGCCGTGGTCGTCCCCTCGATGGGACGGCCGAGCCTGCAGTGGCTGCTGGACACCCTCGCCGCCCAGGACGTCGACGCGGACCACCCGGGACCGCTCGAGGTCGTGGTGGTGGACGACCGGCCCGGCGACGTGGAGCCGCTGCGGCCCAGCGTGCCCGGCACCGTGGCCTGGACCGTGCGCACCGTTTTCGAAGTTGTTTTCCACGATGCCGATCCGGTCGCCCTCGTCGATGCCGAGACTGACGGCGTCGAAGACCGTCTTGGTGGGGAATTCCAGGTGCAGGTTCTCGNGGCGGGTCGCCCGCCGCTCGGGGGCGCAGTGGGTCGCCTTCCTCGACGACGACGTGGAGCTGCCGGCCGGCTGGGCGCAGCGCCTGGCCGAGGACCTCGCCGCGTGCGGCCCGGAGGTCGGCGCGACCCAGGGCCGGATCGACGTCCCCCTCCCGGGCTCCCGCCGGCCCACCGACTGGGAGCGCAACACCGCGTCCCTGCAGGACGCCGACTGGGCGACCGCAGACATGGCCTACCGCACGATTGCGCTCGAGGCCGTCTCCGGCTTCGACGAGCGCTTTCCCCGGGCCTACCGGGAGGACGCCGACCTCGCGCTGCGCGTGCGCCGGGCCGGGTGGCAGCTGGTGCGCGGGCATCGCCGGATCACCCACCCCGTGCGTCCCGCCGACGACCTCGTGAGCCTGCGCGTGCAGGCCGGCAACGCCGACGACGCCCTGATGCGCCGCCTGCACGGACCCGACTGGCGCCGTGCGGCCGAGGCTCCCCCCGGGGGCTTCCGCTGGCACGCCGCGACGGTCGCCGCCCTGGGCGCCACGGGCGCGGGCGCCGGCGCGGCGCTCACCGCCACCGCCCTGGGCCACCGGCCCGCCCGGCGCTCCGCCCTGGCCGCGGCCGGCGCCGGCGCCGCGGCGTGGGGCTGGCTGACCGGCCGGTTCGTGCTGCTCCGCACGGTCCCGGGGCCACGTCCCGGCGACCCCGAGTTCCTGCCCGAGCTCAGCCGCATGGTCCGCACCAGCGTCACGATCCCCGTGGCCGCCGTGCGGCACAAGGCGCGTGGCTGGTGGCGGCACCGGGGGACCGGGCCCTGGCCCGTCCCGGTGCGAGCCGTGCTCTTCGACCGGGACGGCACCCTGGTCCACGACGTGCCCTACAACGGCGACCCGGACGCGGTCGAGCTGGTCCCCGGGGCCCGGGAGGCGGTCGACGCCGTGCGCGCGGCCGGGCTGCGGGTGGGCGTGGTCTCCAACCAGTCCGGCATCGGCCGCGGCCTGCTGACCCGCGAGCAGGTCGACGCCGTCAACGCCCGCGTGGCCGAGCTGCTCGGCCCCTTCGACACCTGGCAGCTGTGCCCGCACGCCCCCGAGCAGGACTGCGCGTGCCGCAAGCCCCGGCCCGGCATGGTGCTGGCCGCGGCCGCGGAGCTGGGCGTGGACCCCTCCGAGTGCGTGCTCGTCGGCGACATCGGCGCGGACGTCGAGGCCGCCCAGGCCGCCGGCGCGCGCAGCGTCCTGGTCCCCACCCCGGTGACCCGCGAGGAGGAGGTGGCGGCCGCCCCGGTGGTCGCCCGGACCCTGCGCGAGGCCGTCGCCGCCGTCATGGCCCCCGCGGCGGACGGGGGGACGGCCGCCCGGCCCGACGCCCGCCCGGTGGCGGCCGAGGCCCGGGGCTGAGCGTGGGCCGCACCCTCGCCGTCCGCCTCGACTCGGACGGGGACGTCCTGCTGACCGGGCCCGCGGTGCGGGCCCTGGCCCGGCTGGGGAACCCGGTGGACCTGCTGGCCTCCCCGTCCGGTGCCGCGGCCGCCCGCCTGCTGCCGGACGTGGACGAGGTCCTCGAGTACTCGGCGCCGTGGTCGGGCTTCCGGCCCCCGCCCGTGGACCGGGAGACGACCGAGGACCTGGTGGACGCCCTCGCCGCCCGCGGCTACGACCTCGCCGTGGTGTTCACGTCCTTCCACCAGAGCCCCCTGCCCATGGCGCTGCTGGCCCGGCTCGCCGGGATCGACCGCGTGGTCGCCACGAGCGAGGACTACCCCGGGTCGCTGCTGGACGTCCGGCACCGCCGCGCGGACCCACCCGGCGGGGGCCACGAGGTCGAGGCGGCGTGTGCGCTCGCCGTCGCGGCGGGCGCCCCCGAGCCCGCCGCCGCCGACCTGCGCCTGGCCGTGCGCCGCCCGCTCCCGCAGCTCCCGGCCGAGGTGTCGGCGCTGCCGGACGGGTTCGTGGCGCTGCACCCCGGCGCCTCGGTCCCGTCCCGCGGGCTCACCGCCGAGCACGCCGGGGCCCTCGCGGCGGGACTCGCCGCGGCCGGGCGCCCGGTCGTCCTCACCGGCGGGCCGGGGGAGCGGGAGCTCACCGCGGCTGCCCGCGCCGCGGCCCGGGAGGCCGCCCCGGACGGCACGGTGCTGGACCTCGCCGGCCGGACCGACCTGCCCGGCCTGGCCGCCGTGCTGGACGCCGCCGCGTGCGTCGTCGTCGGCAACACCGGACCCGCGCACCTGGCCGCGGCCGTGGGCACCCCGGTGGTCTCCCTCTTCTCCCCGGTCGTGCCGCCCGAGCGCTGGGCGCCCTGGGGCGTGCCCGTCGTGCTGCTCGGGGACCAGGGCGCGGACTGCCGCGGCTCCCGCGCCCGCGACTGCCCCGTGCCCGGCCACCCGTGCCTGTCCTCCGTGCCCCCGGCGGCCGTGCTCGCGGCCGTCGAGGAGCTCGTGCACGGCGCTCCCGGGGCCCTCGCCACTGTTCCCGAACCGGAAGGAGGACGCGGGTGCGCATCCTGACCTGGCACGTCCACGGATCGTGGACGACATCGTTCGTGCACGGTCCCCACACCTATCTGCTGCCCGTCGTCGCCGACCGCGGCCCCGACGGCCGCGGCCGGGCCGAGACCTGGGACTGGCCGGCGGCCGCCGTCGAGTGCACGCCCGAGGAGCTGGCCGGCACCGCGTTCGACGTCGTCCTGCTGCAGCGGCCCCACGAGCTGGAGCTGCTCGAGCGGTGGACCGGGCGCCGGGCGGGGAGCGACGTCCCGGCGGTCTACGTGGAGCACGACACCCCGCGCGGGCCCGCCGTGGCCACCCGCCACCCCCTGGCCGGGCGCTCCGACATCCCCGTGGTCCACGTGACGCACTTCAACCGGATGATGTGGGACAACGGGGACGCGCCCACCGAGGTCGTGGAGCACGGCGTCCTGGACCCCGGACCGCTCTACACGGGACGCACGGCCAGCCTGGCCGCCGTGGTCAACGAGCCCGTCCGGCGCGGGCGGATCGCGGGCACCGACCTGCTGACCGCGCTGGCCCGCGAGCTGCCCGTGGACGTGTACGGCATGGGGATGGACCAGCTCGCCGAGCACGCGCCCCACATGGCCGGGCGGCTGCACGAGAACTATCCTCAGGAGAAGCTGCACGCGGCGCTCGGCGAGCACCGGGCCTACTACCACCCCTACCGGTGGACGAGCCTGGGCCTGGCGCTGCTGGAGGCGATGACCATCGGGATGCCGGTGCTCGGGCTCTCGACCACCGAGGCGCCCCGGGCGGTCCCGCCCGGGGCGGGGCTGCTCTCCAACGACCCGGAGGCCCTTGCCGCCCGCGCCCGGCACTGGCTGGACGATCCCGGTGCGGCGGCCGCCGCGGGCGCCGCCGCCCGCGAGCACGCCCTGGAACACTACGGCGCGGACCGCTTCCTCGCGGAGTGGGACCGCATCCTGGAGAAGGTGACAGCATGAGAATCGCAATGGTCTCCGAGCACGCCAGCCCGCTGGCCGCGCTCGGCGGGGTCGACGCCGGGGGGCAGAACGTCTACGTGGCCGCCCTCGCGGCGGGTCTCGCCCGGCTGGGCCACGACGTCGTCGTGTACACCCGCCGCGACGACGCCCGGCTGCCCGACGTGGTCGAGCTCGCCCCCGGGGCGCACGTGGTCCACGTCCCGGCGGGGCCCCCGAGCCTCCTGCCCAAGGACGACCTCGCGCCGTACATGGACGAGTTCGGACGCTGGCTCGCCCGCGACTGGGCCCACCGCGGGGTCCCCGACCTCGTGCACGCCCACTTCTGGATGTCCGGGATCGCAGCCCGCCGCGCCGCGGAGACGATGCAGATCCCGGTGGTGCAGACCTTCCACGCGCTCGGGGCCGTCAAGCGCCGCCACCAGGGGTCGGCCGACACCAGCCCCACCGGCCGGCTCGCGGCCGAGAACGAGCTCGTCGCCGCGGCGGACCTCGTCCTGGCCACCTGCCGGGACGAACGGGCCGAGCTCCTGGCCCTCGGCGGGGACCCCTCCCGGATCGACGTGGTGCCGTGCGGCGTGGACCTCGACGCCTTCGTCCCCGCGCCGCCGCCCGCCGGTGACCGGCGGCCCCGGATCGTGGCGCTCGGCCGGCTCGTGGAGCGCAAGGGCGTGGACGTCGTCGTGCGCGCCCTCGCCGAGCTGCCGGACGCGGAGCTCGTCGTGGCCGGCGGCCCCGCCCGCGCCGAGCTGGACCGGGACCCCGAGGCCCTGCGGCTGCGGGCCCTGGCCCGGGAGCTCGGCGTGGCCGAGCGCGTGGAGCTGCTCGGCCGCGTGGACCACGACGACGCCGCCGCGCTGCTCGCCACCGCGGACGTCGTGGCCTGCACCCCCTGGTACGAGCCGTTCGGCATGGTCCCGCTCGAGGCGATGGCGTGCGCCCGCCCCGTGGTGGGCAGCGCCGTGGGCGGGCTGCTCGACAGCATCGAGGACGGCGTGACCGGCCTGCACGTGCCCCCGCGGGACGTCGCCGGGACCGCGGCCGCCCTGCGCACCCTGCTGGTGGACCCCGAGCTGGCGGCCCGCATGGGGCGCGCCGGGCGGGAGCGCGTGGAGCGGCTCTTCGGCTGGCGGCACGTGGCCCAGGAGACCGAGCGGTCCTACGCCCGCGTCGTCGCCCGGCACCGCCGGGAGCACCCGCCGCTGCTCCGGCAGACCGAGAACTGGCTCGGGGCCCACCTGGACGAGCTGTCGGTCGCCGCGGGCGAGGCCGCCCAGCACGCCGGCGTGGTGGACCGGTGGGGCGCCCGCCTGGCCGGGATGCTCACGCACGGCGGACGCGTGCTCGCCGTGGGCAACGGCGGCAGCGCCGCGGAGGCCCAGCACTTCACCGCCGAGCTCGTCGGCCGCTTCGTCGACGACCGGCGGCCGCTGTCCGCCGTGTGCCTGTCCGCGGAGACCTCGAGCCTGACCGCCATCGTCAACGACTACGGCGCGGAGGAGGTGTTCGCCCGCCAGGTCCAGGCGCACGGGCGGGCGGGCGACGTGCTCGTGGTGCTGTCCACCAGCGGCCGCAGCCCCAACGTCCTGGCGGCGGCCGACCGGGCGCGGGAGCACGGCCTGCACGTCTGGGCGCTCACCGGCCCCGGCCCCAATCCGCTGACCGAGCGGGCGGACGAGTCCCTGACCGTCGACGCGTCCAGCACCTCGGTGATCCAGGAGGTCCACCTCATGCTGCTCCACGCCGTGTGCGCCGCGGTCGACGCGCGCCTCGTCCCGCCTCCTGACGCCGGCCCGGCCGTGCGCGGGGCCTCCGGCGCCCGGGCCGACGGGGCGGCCGTCCGGGCGGGGGTCGCATGAGCCCCGTCCGCATCGTCGTGGTCGGCGATGCCCTCCTGGACCGGGACGTCGACGGCACGTCCACGCGCCTGAGCCCGGACGCCCCGGTGCCCGTGGTCGACGTCGGTGACGTCTTCGCGAGCCCCGGCGGCGCCGGCCTGGCGGCGCTGCTGTGCGCCCTGCCGCCCGCTGTGGGCCCCGTCCCGGTGGAGGTCACGGTGACCCTGCTGGCACCCGTGGCCGCCGACGCCGCCGGCCACGAGCTCGCCGCCGCCCTCGGGGAGGTGGCCCTCGAGCGCCTCGGCCACGAGGGCGGGACCCGCACCAAGACCCGCATCCGCAGCGCCGGCCAGACGCTGGTGCGCGTGGACGAGGGCGGGCCCGGCACCCCGGTGGGCGTCTCGGCCTCGCACGTCTCCGCGGTCCTCGCGGGCGCGGACGCCGTCCTGGTGTCCGACTACGGGGGAGGCGTCACCCGCGACCCCGCCGTGCGCGCCGCCCTCGCGGAGCACGCCCGGACGGGCACGGTCGTCTGGGACCCCCACCCGCGCGGCGGGGAGCCGGTCCCCGGCTGCGCCCTGGTCACCCCCAACGCGGCCGAGGCCGCCGCCGCCCTGGGTGCCCCCGCGTCGACCGGCGCCCGCGAGCTCGCGGGCACCCTGCGCGAGCGGTGGTCGGCCCGTGCCGTGGCGGTGACGGCCGGGGCCGAGGGCGCCCACCTCGCGACCGCCACGGGCACCGAGCTGGTGCCGGCCGCTCCCGTGCGCAACACCGATCCGTGCGGGGCAGGGGACCGCTTCGCCTCGACCGCGGCCCTGGCCCTCGGCGCGGGCACGGACGTGACCACGGCCGTGGAGTCCGCCGTCGAGGCGGCCGGGCAGTGGGTCGCCGCCGGCGGCGCCGCCACCTTCCGCACCCGCCGCGCCCAGGGCGTCCAGGGCCTCGCGCGCCTGCACCCCGGTGCCGAGCGGCTGCCCCGGGAGGTCCAGGACCTGCTGGTGGACGTGCGCGCAGCGGGCGGCACGGTCGTGGCCACGGGCGGCTGCTTCGACGTCCTGCACGCCGGACACATCGCCTCCCTCGACGCCGCGCGCCGGCTCGGCGACGCGCTGGTGGTGCTGCTGAACTCCGACGACTCCGTGCGCCGGCTCAAGGGCCCGGGCCGGCCGGTGGTCGGCCAGGAGGACCGCGCCCGCGTGCTGGCCGCCCTGCGCAGCGTCGACGCGGTCGTCGTCTTCGACGAGGACGACCCCCGCGCGGCCCTGTCCGTCCTGCGCCCCGACGTGTGGGTGAAGGGCGGCGACTA
The DNA here is from genome assembly GCF_000349605.1 of Kocuria sp. UCD-OTCP. Taxonomy (NCBI): domain Bacteria; kingdom Bacillati; phylum Actinomycetota; class Actinomycetes; order Micrococcales; family Micrococcaceae; genus Kocuria; species Kocuria sp. UCD-OTCP. The sequence continues at coordinate 12,716 of NZ_AOSQ01000042.1, read as the reverse complement.
CACTCCCGAGCAGCTTCCCGAGGCCGTGGACGTGCGCGGCTGGGGCGGGGAGGTCACCGTCCTGCCCTACCTCTCCGGGCGCTCCACCACGGCGATCCTCCAGCGGGCCGGCCGTGAGGGCTGAGCCCCGCGGCCCCCGCACCGTGGACCCGGGCGAGGTCGGACCGGGCGACGTGCTGGTGCTGCGCGCCCTCGGCCTGGGCGACGGCCTGACCGGCGTGGCGCCCCTGCGCGGGGTCCGGCGCATGCTGCCCCGGCACCGGCTGGTGCTGGCCGCGCCCGAGGGCATCGGCACCTGGCTGGCCGAGCTGGGCGTGGTGGACGCGGTCCTGCCCACGTCCGGGCTCGGCCCGCTCCCGCCGCTGTCCGGCGGGCACGTGGCGGTCAACCTGCACGGGCGCGGTCCGCGCAGCCACGAGCTGCTGCTCGCCACCGGCCCGGAGCGGCTCGTCGCCTTCGCCGCCGCCGGGCACGCCGGCCCCGCGTGGCGGGCCGACGAGCACGAGGTGCACCGGTGGTGCCGGCTGGTGCGCACGGCGGGGGGACCCTGCGGCCCCGAGGACCTGCTGCTGCGCGAGCACGCTCCGGCGCCCGACGGTGCCCCCGTGGTGATCCATCCGGGGGCCGCCTCCGGCGCCCGCCGCTGGCCCGCGGCCCGCTGGCGGACCGTGGCGGAGGCCCTGGCCGCGGACGGCCACCGGATCGTGGTCACCGGCTCCGCCGCCGAGGCGGAGCTGGCCGCGACCGTCACCGGCGGGCTTTCCTCGGCGGAGAACCGGTGCGGCCGGCTCTCCCTGCCGGAGCTGGCCGCCACGGTGGGGGGCGCCGCCGCGGTGCTCAGCGGCGACACGGGCGTCGCCCACGTGGCCACCGCTCTGGCCGTGCGCTCCGTGGTCCTCTTCGGCCCGACGCCGCCGGCCCGGTGGGGCCCCGCGGTGGACCCCGGGCTGCACACCGTGCTGTGGCACGGTGACCCGGCGGCCGCGACGTGGGGCGATCCGCACGCGGACGCCCTGGACGCCCGCCTCGCCGCCGTGACGGCCGACGAGGTCCTCGCCGCCGCCCGCGCCCAGCTCGCCCAGGGCGCCGGGGTCCCGGCCCGGCCCTGAGGCCCGCCGCCCACCACCCGGCCCGTTCGCCGAGCCGTTCCCATCCGACCCGATCCGTCAGGAGCACCGTGAATCCCACAACGAACGCGACCACCGCCGCGAGCGCGACCCGTCCGATCCGCCGGGCCGTGGTGACCGGGGGGACCGGCTTCCTGGGCAGCCACCTGTGCACCGAGCTGCGCCGCCGGGAGGTCGAGGTGGTGTGCCTCGACAACTTCCTCACCGGCTCCGCGGCCAACATCGGCCACCTCGTGGGCGACCCCGGCTTCCGGCTCGTCCAGTGCGACGTCACCGACTACGTGCACGTGCCCGGGGACGTGGACCTCGTCCTGCACTTCGCGTCCCCGGCGTCCCCGATCGACTACCTGAAGCTGCCCATCCACACGCTCAAGGTCGGCTCGATCGGCACCCACCACGCCCTGGGCCTGGCCAAGGACAAGGGCGCCCGGTTCGTGCTGGCCTCCACCTCCGAGGTGTACGGCGATCCGCAGGTGCACCCGCAGGCCGAGAGCTACTGGGGCCACGTCAACCCGGTGGGCCCGCGGGGGGTCTACGACGAGGCCAAGCGCTTCGCGGAGGCCCTGACGGTCGCCTATCGCGCCGAGCACGGGGTGGACACGGCCATCGTGCGGATCTTCAACACCTTCGGGCCCCGGATGCGGCCCTTCGACGGCCGGGCGATCCCCACGTTCATCCGCCAGGCCCTGGCCGGTGAGCCCCTCACCGTGGCCGGGGACGGCACCCAGACGCGCTCCGTCTGCTACGTCTCCGACCTCGTCCGCGGCATCCTCGCCCTGGCCGACAGCGGGCACAGCGGGCCCATGAACATCGGCAACCCGCACGAGCTGTCCGTGCTGCAGATCGCCCACGACGTCATCGCCGCGACCGGCACGTCCTCGGGGGTCGAGTTCGTCGAGCGTCCCGTCGACGACCCCATGGTGCGCCGCCCGGACACCACGCTCGCGACCGAGGTCCTGGGCTGGGCCCCGGAGGTCCCGTGGCCGGTGGGGCTGGAGCGCACCGTCGAGTGGTTCCGGGAGGGCGCCGGCCTCCCGGAGACCGCCGTGCGGGCGCGCTGAGCGCGCGGGCCCGGCCGCGGCGGCCCGGCGGGGCGCTCCACCGGCCGCTCCGCCGTCCGGTCCGCCGGGCGCTCAGCTGACGTAGCGGCGCGCGGCGCTGGCGCGCTGCGACTCCTCCAGCGCCCGGAACCGCCGCTCGACGCGCTCGGGCAGGGGCCGCCGCTCGCGCAGCACCCACGGCGCACCGCGCAGGGCGTCGAGCAGGGCCAGCGCCGTGACCCGGTCCCGCGGGGCGGCGCCGACCACGTCCCGGGTCCGGCGCAGGGCCGCCCGTAGCGGGCGGCGCAGCCAGATGAACCACAGGGTGTTGCGCAGTCCGTGCCGGCGCCGCAGGTGCGGGTCCCGGACCGTGGAGGCCTGGTGGTGGACCACCACGTCGGGCAGGTGCACGAGCTCCCACCCCGCGGTCGCGAGGTCCGCCGCCAGGAGCTCCTCCTCGCCCCCGAGCCACAGCCGCTCGCTGAACCCGCCCACCTCGAGGAACGCGGCCCGGCGGACCACGGAGGCCCCCGCCAGGAAGCTGCCGAGGGCGGGGCCGGGCAGCCACGCGGGGCCCTCGACCGGTGAGTGCAGCAGCTCCGCGTTGATCGCGTCCTCCCGGGACCCGGGCTCCACGAGGATCCTGCCCGTGACCACGCCCAGCCGCGGGTGCGTCTCCAGCGCGTCGGCCGCCCGGCGCAGCGACCCGGGCTCCCACCAGGTGTCGTCGTCGCAGAAGGCCACGAACGGTGCGTCCACGCGCTCCAGCGCGACGTTGCGGCCCACGGCCCCGAGGTTGACGGGGCTCGCCACGAGCTCCGCCCAGGGGTGCCGCGCACGGATCGCGTCCGCGGTGCCGTCCCCGGAGCCGTTGTCGACGACCACCACGTGCGGCCGTTCCGGGAGCTCCCGCAGCCGGGCCAGGGCCAGCAGGGCCTCCTCCCGGCGGTTGTGGGTGATCATCACGACCGCCACGCGGGCGTCGGGGCCGGACGCGGGCGGGGGTGCGGGGGTGGTCTCGGTCATGGGCTCTCCTCCGGTGCGGCGGGGTCGGCGGGGGCGGGGCCGTGCAGCAGCGCGAGCGCGGCCTCCGTGGTCGGGGACACCCGGTGCCGGGCGCGCAGCGCCGCCGGGGTGCGGGGGAGGGCGCGGAGCAGACCGCGGCGCCCCGCGCGGCCGCCGCGCAGCGCCTTCCGCAGCTCGTGCGCCACGACATGCCAGGGCCGGCGCAGGAGCACGGTGAGCAGGTGGCTGCGGACGAGCGCGACCTGCCGGCGCTCGTCCGAGCCCCGGTGCGGCGAGGGGTGGTGGTGGGCGCGGATCTCCGGCACGTAGGACAGCCGCCAGCCGGCGTCGAACAGGTCGAGGGCGAGGCGCTCCTCCTCGCCGGGGAAGCGCACGACGTCGTCGAAGCCGCCGGCCGCGAGGAACGCCGAGCGGCGCACGATCGCCCCGCACGCGACGAAGCCGAGCAGCGCCGGGCCGGGGGCCCCGGTGGGGATGCCCAGCGGGGACGCGGCGAGCACGGCGTTGAGCGGGTCCGGGCGCTCCTCGGGGCCCACGGCGATGGACCCGGCGATCAGGCCGAGCCGGGGGTGGGCGTCGAAGACGGCCGCGGCGCGGGCGAGCGCCCCGGGGGCCCACCACGAGTCGTCGTCGGCGAAGGCCACGTAGGGGGTGCGGGCGAGCCGGACGCCGACGGTCCGGGCCACGGCCCCGACGTTGCGTGGCAGCTCCAGCACCTGCACGTGCGGGTGGGCGGCGCGCACCGCCTCGGCGGAGCCGTCCGTGGAGGCGTTGTCCACGACGACGACGGGCCCCTCGTGCCGGCCCAGGTGCGCCACGAGCTCCTCCCGGCGGTTGCGGGTGGCCACGACCACCGTGACGCGGCACTGGGGGTCCGGGGCGTCCATCGTGTCCTTCCGTCGGGTCCGCCGCGCCGCGGCGGCGGTCGCGGTTGCGGTCGCGGGCCCGCCTCCCGGCGGACACGCCCTCCCATCGTAGGGGCACGTCCTCCGGCCCTCCGGCGCACGGCGCGTGACACAATCGGGAGGAGCCTCGGCCACCGGGTTACCGCTGCGAAATACGGCCCGTCCATACTGCACACACTGCCCGCCCCGACCCCGAAAGGCATGTGATCGCCCGACATGTCCGACCTGTTCGAGAACTACGCCGCCGACATGGCCGTGGCGGCGGCCTACGACGAGATGTACACGCCGGACCGGCAGGTCCGCCCCGGCTACGACCGCATCGGCGGTGTCCTCGACGACCTCTCGCTCAGCGACGTCAACACCCGCGCCGACTCCATGGCCCGCTCCTTCCTCGACCGGGGCGTGACCTTCGACTTCGCGGGTGAGGAGCGGCCCTTCCCGCTCGACATCGTGCCCCGGGTGATCACCGCCGGGGAGTGGGACGTCATCGAGCGCGGCGTGAAGCAGCGGGTCCGGGCACTGGAGTGCTTCCTCGACGACGTCTACGGGGAGCAGCGGGTCGTGGCCGACGGGATCGTGCCGAAGGCGCTGATCACCTCCTCCGCCCACTTCCACCGGAGCGTGTGGGGCTTCCGGCCCCCGGGCGGCGTCCGGATCCACGTGGCGGGCATCGACGTGGTCCGGGACCAGCAGGGCGTGTTCCGGGTCCTGGAGGACAACGTGCGCGTGCCCTCCGGGGTCTCCTACGTCATCGAGAACCGGCGGGCCATGACCAAGGGCCTCCCGGAGGCCTTCATGTCGCAGCCGATCCGCGCCGTGGAGGCCTATCCCCGGCACCTCTACAAGGCGCTGCGCGCCACGGCCCCGGAGGCCGCCGAGGACCCCGTGGTGGTGGTCCTCACCCCGGGCGTGTTCAACTCCGCCTACTTCGAGCACACCCTGCTGGCCGGGCTCATGGGGGTGGAGCTCGTGGAGGGCCGCGACCTCGTGGTCCGCGGCGACAAGGTCTACATGCGGACCACCGACGGCGAGCAGCGCGTGGACGTGATCTACAAGCGGATCGACGACGAGTTCGTCGACCCCCTGCACTTCCGCTCCGACTCCGCGCTCGGCTGCTCCGGACTCGTCAACGCGGCCCGCGCCGGGAACGTGACCATCGCCAACGCGATCGGCAACGGTGTGGCCGACGACAAGCTCACCTACTCCTACGTCCCCGACCTCATCCGGTACTACCTCGACGAGGAGCCGGTGCTGCCCAACGTGGACACCTACCGGCTGGAGGAGGACGAAGCCCGCGCCTGGGTGCTCGCGCACCTGGACGAGCTGGTCGTCAAGCCCGTGGACGGGTCCGGCGGCAAGGGCCTGGTCATCGGCCCCCAGGCCACCGCGGCGGAGCTCGAGGAGCTGCGGGCGAAGGTGCTGGCGGACCCGCGCGGGTGGATCGCCCAGCCGGTGCTGCAGCTGTCCACCGTGCCCACGTTCGCGGACGGGGAGTTCAGCCCCCGGCACGTGGACCTGCGGCCCTTCGCGGTCAACAGCGGCGAGGAGGTCTACGTGCTGCCCGGCGGGCTGACCCGGGTGGCCATGCAGAAGGGCTCACTGATCGTCAACTCCTCGCAGGGCGGCGGCTCGAAGGACACCTGGGTGCTCGGCCAGCCGCAGACCCAGGACCTCGACCCCGGCCAGGCCCCGCCCCCGGACGTCGACTCCTCGGTGCACACGTGGCCGGTCTCCGCGTCCTGGCAGGACGAGGGCGACAACGGCCAGCAGCAGCAGCAACAGCAACAGGCCGTGACCACCACCGCGGGCACCACCGCGACGACCCGCACCGGAGAGGGGCCCACATGCTGAGCCGCATTGCCGAGTCCCTGTTCTGGATCGGCCGCTACGTCGAGCGGGCCGACGGGGTGGCCCGGATCCTCGACGTCCACCTGGAGCGGATCACCCAGCTGCCCGTGGGCGAGCAGGAGGCCGAGGTGCGCCGGATCATGGCGGTGATGGGCGTGGAGCCCGGGGACGGCGACTACAGCGTCCGGTCGATGATCCACGAGCTCGCGTGGAACAAGGACTGCCTGACCTCCATCTCGGGCTCCCTGCACGCCGCCCGCGAGAACGCCCGCCGCGCCCGGGAGACCGTGTCCTCGGCCATGTGGGAGTCGCTCAACTCCACGTACTACGGCCTGGGCCAGCACCGCCGCGACGTCGTCGGCACCTTCCGCGTCTGCCACTGGACCATCGAGCGGATGGCCACCGTGCGCGGGCAGACCCAGATGACCATGTCCCACGACGAGTCCTGGATGTTCCTGTCCCTGGGCGCGGCGATCGAGCGGGCGGACATGACGTCCCGGCTGCTGTGGACCCGGTCCACGTCCACCTCCGGCATGTCGTGGGTGTCGATCCTGCACTGCGCCGGCGGGTACGAGGCCTTCCTGCGCACCCGCTACGGCACGTTCAGCGACGAGTCCGCGACCGAGTTCCTGCTCCTGGACCGGCTCTTCCCCCGCTCGATCCTGCACGCGCTGACCACGGCGGAGGAGATCCTCGTGGGCCTGGAGCCGGGTCTGCAGCGGGTCGGGTTCAAGGACGACGCCCGGCGGATCATCGGCGAGGCGCGCACGGCGCTGGAGTTCCACCACGCGGAGGACCTCATCGCGGTGCTGCCCGAGCACCTGAACAACGTCCAGGCCGCGTGCGCGAGGGCGTCGGAGGCCGTGAGCACCAAGTACTTCTCGCACGCCGTCGAGGCGTCCTGGTTCGGAGGCATGCTGTGACCCGGCTCAAGATCGACCACGTCACCCGCTACGACTACAACGACAACGTCTCGAAGTCCTACAACGAGGCCCGGATGACGCCCCTCTCGGACGACGAGCAGATCGTGCTCGAGGCGGAGCTGACGCTGAGCCCGGGGACCGCCACGGTCAGCAACTACCGGGACTACTGGGGCACCCGGGTCGCGGCCTTCGACATCCAGGGCCGGCACCGGCACCTGGAGGTCCGCTCCTCGGCCACGGTGGAGGTGCACCGGCGGCCCGGCGACGAGGTCGCCGACGGGCTGAGCTGGGAGGAGCTGGCGACCCCCGAGGTCCTCGACGCGGTCTCCGACCACGTGCCCCAGACCCCGCTCACCCGGCTCGGGCCCGAGTTGGAGAAGGTCGCCGAGGAGATCCGCAAGGAGGCGGCCGACCCGGCCGCGGCGGCCGCGGCGATCTTCCGGGGCATCGCCTCGCACATGCAGTACGTGCCGGGGGTCACCGGGGTGCACACGGACGCCGAGGCCGCCTGGCGGGAGGCCAAGGGCGTGTGCCAGGACCTCGCGCACGTGGCCATCGGCATGATGCGGCACATCGGGATCCCGGCCCGCTACGTCTCCGGGTACCTGCACCCGGACTACGAGGCGGGCATCGGTACGACCGTGCCGGGGGAGTCCCACGCGTGGGTGGAGTGGTGGAACGACCGCTGGTACGCCTACGACCCGACCAACCACACGCGGCTCACCGACTTCCACGTCACCGTGGCCCGGGGTCGCGACTACACCGACGTCACCCCGCTCAAGGGCATGGTCACCGGCGGCGGCGGCACCTCGGGGCTGCAGGTCCAGGTCGAGGTCACGCAGACCGCGTGACGACGGCGGGGCCGCCCACCTCCCCGAGGTGGGCGGCCCCGCCGTGACGGGTGGGACTCCTAGCTCTCGAAGCGGAAGTTCTTCGGGGCGACCGTCAGCCCGGAGGGCGTCACGGTCAGGCCGCGGGCCCGGTCCTGCTCCGCGTCCACGCCGACCTTCACGCCCGGGGGCACCACCACGTTCTTGTCGAGGATGCACCGCTCCACCACGGCACCCTCGCCGATCTGGACGTTGGGCAGCAGGATCGACTGGTTGACGGTGGCGTCGTTGTTGACCAGCACCTTCGGGGAGAGCACCGACTCGGTCACGCGCCCGCCGGTGACCAGGACGCCGCGCGAGAGGATCGAGTCCGTCGCGATGCCGCCCTCGCCCCTCGGGCCGCGCACGAGCTTCGCCGGCGGGGCCTGCATCTCGTTGGTGTAGAGCGGCCAGGCGTAGTTGTACAGGTTGAACACCGGCAGCGGGCGGATCAGGTCCATGTGGGAGTCGTAGTACGAGTCCAGGGTGCCGACGTCGCGCCAGTACTGCCGGTCCCGGTCCGTGGAGCCCGGGACGTCGTTGTTCGTGAAGTCGTAGACGGCGGCCTCGCCGCGGTCCGCGAACCACGGCATGATGTCCCCCCCCATGTCGTGGCTCGTGTCCTCCTTCGCCTCGTCGGCCCGCAGGGCCTCGACGAGCGCGTCGGTGTCGAAGACGTAGTTGCCCATCGAGGCGAAGAAGGCGTTGGGGTCGTCCGGCAGGGGGGCCGTGCTCTGGGGCTTCTCCACGAAGCGGGTGATCTTCGTGACGTCCTCGGGGTCCGTCTCGATCACGCCGAAGGACGTCACCATCTCCATCGGCTGGCGCACGCCCGCCACGGTGGCGCGGGCCCCGGACCGCACGTGGAAGTCCACCATGTCGGAGAAGTCCATCCGGTACACGTGGTCCGCGCCGACCACCACCACGATGTCCGGCTTCTCGTCGTCGATGAGGTTCATCGACTGGAAGATGGCGTTGGCGGAGCCCAGGAACCACTCCTTGCCGCGCCGCTGCTGGGCCGGCACGGTGACCACGTAGTTGCCCAGCTGGGCGGACAGGCGCCAGGTCTGGGTGACGTGCTGGTCCAGGGAGTGCGACTTGTACTGGGTGAGCACCACGACCTGGAGATAGCCGGAGTTCACGATGTTGGACAGCGCGAAGTCGATCAGCCGGTAGCCGCCCGCGAAGGGCACCGCGGGCTTGGCGCGGTCCTCGGTGAGCGGCATCAGGCGCTTGCCCTCGCCTCCGGCCAGGACGATCGCGAGAACCTTCTTACGGTGGGGCATGGGAACCTCTCTGTCTTCTTCGGCAATCGGGCGCAACATCTCCGCCTCGCGGTGCGGAACCACTCGACAGGCGCCTTCATTGTGTCTTAACAGCCGCGCAGGGGAGTGACCGCTCGCACAGGAGTCCTGATGTGTCTCCCGGAACGGCGCGCACGGATCCCGGCGCGCGATTCCCCGTGGCACCGTGCCGATCCTGCAGTACGCTCGGAACCGTGCGAGTAGATATCTTGTCCAAGGAGTTCCCGCCCGAGATCTACGGCGGCGCCGGAGTCCACGTGTCCGAGCTCTCGCGGGTCCTGGCCCCGCTCGTCGACCTGAGGGTGCGGTGCTTCGGTGCTCCGCGCGAGCCCCGGGTCAACGGCGTCGAGGTCCAGGCCTACCCCGTGCCCGCGGACCTGGCCGGCGCCAACGCCGCGATCCAGACGCTGGGGGTGGACCTCGCGATGATCGGCGACATCGCCGGCGCGGACCTGGTGCACTCCCACACCTGGTACGCCAACATGGGCGGGCACCTCGCGTCGCTGATGTACGGCATCCCCCACGTCCTCTCCGCGCACTCCCTCGAGCCCCTGCGCCCGTGGAAGGCCGAGCAGCTCGGCGGCGGGTACGCGGTCTCCTCCTTCGTGGAGAAGACCGCCTACGAGGCCGCCGCGGCGATCATCGCCGTCTCCGACGGGATGCGCCAGGACATCCTCCGGTCCTATCCGGACGTCGACCCCGACCGGGTCCGGACGGTGCACAACGGCATCGACGTGAGCCAGTGGGTGCGCGACGAGGGCACCGACGTGCTCGAGTCCTACGGCATCGACCCGGCCAAGCCCTCCGTGGCGTTCGTGGGCCGTGTCACCCGGCAGAAGGGCGTGCCGTTCCTGCTGCGCGCCGCGGCCCTGCTGCCCGAGGACGTGCAGCTCGTGCTGTGCGCCGGCGCCGCCGACACCCCGGAGCTCGGGGCCGAGGTCAACGCGCTCATCGACGAGCTGAGGGCCACCCGGTCCGGGGTGGTGCTCATCGAGAAGATGCTGCCGCGCCGCGAGATCGTCCAGATCCTCTCCGGCGCCACGGCCTTCGCCTGCCCGTCCGTGTACGAGCCGCTCGGGATCGTCAACCTCGAGGCCATGGCCTGCGGCACCGCCGTGGTCGCCTCGGCCACGGGCGGCATTCCCGAGGTCGTCGTCGACGGGGAGACGGGCCGGCTGGTCGCCATCGAGCAGGCCCAGGACGGCACCGGCACGCCGGTCGATCCCGAGAAGTTCGTGGCCGACTTCGCCGCCGCGCTGACCGAGGTGGTCTCCGACCCGGTGCGCGCCCGGGAGATGGGCGCCGCCGGCCGGCGCCGCGCCGAGGAGCACTTCGCGTGGGAGTCCATCGCCGAGCGGACCCTGGAGGTCTACCGCTCCGTCCTCTGAGTCGCCGCGGCACCGCACGCCCTCGGCGGGCGGTGCCGGCGCCGGACGGTGAGAGGCGGCGGCCACCGTGGTCCCGTGGGAGAACGGGGCGGCGGCGGCCGCCGCCGGCACAGGTGAGGGGGGTCCCCGGCCGTGTCGAGGGTCCCTGGCACCGGCGGGGACGGGGGGCTCCCCGGTGGCGCGAACGCAACCCTCGAACGAGCATCGCCCCAGGTCAGCTGGAGAATCCTGGAGATGCTCAGCCACCATTCAACCGCATGGCGGGGCGCGGTGGAAGCCGGAAGTGCACTTACTCAGGGGTTTTCATCAAAATTTTCGGCGCGGTCGCGCTGCTCCTCCGGACAGCGGCGCCGATGTGAACGGCGGCCGCGCATGTGGTACCTTATTTTCTGTTGCGTTCAGGAGGAACGGCCGGAAACGGCACCACGTTCGCCCTGGATCCACTCGCGCGGGTGGCGGAATAGGCAGACGCGCTAGCTTGAGGTGCTAGTCCTCGTATTAGAGGGTGGGGGTTCAAGTCCCCCCTCGCGCACAGTGCGATGTCTCAGGACATCGGAAACACCCCGGACCTGTGGTCCGGGGTGTTTTTGTGTGTCCGGGGTGTTTTTCTGTGTGCGGGGGGTCGGGTGAAGGTCCTCGAGCCGCTGACGGACACCGACCACGGCTCCCCCCAGTTCACGATCCGCGACGGCGGCGGCAACCTGTGGACCATGGGCACCTGCCGCGGCGCATGAGCCGATGAGGACCGGCGCCCCGACTCGTGCTCCCCCCTGAGCCGTCCTGGCCTGCCGCAACGGGCGCTGGGCGTGCGAGCTCACCCCCTGCACCGCAGTCGGACCACCGTCCTGACCATCGAGTCTTTTGACGGAGGCGGTCGGATGGTTCCAGATCCGACGGTGGCCAGTGTCCGGAGCCGGTTCGACAGCCACGAACGGGAGCGGGGACGGTCTCGCCCATAGGGGGCTGGGCGGTTCGCAGCGCGCCCTCCGTGTTTCAGGAACGGTCGGCGGCGGCCTCCAGGTCGGCGATGACGAGCTTGCGCATCGACAACATCGCGGCCATCACCCGCTGCGCCCGGCCCGGATCGGGATCGGCCAGCAGCTCGACGAGCCTGCGGGGCACCATTTGCCAGGACAGCCCGTACTTGTCCTTGAGCCACCCGCACATGCTCTCCTGCCCGCCGTCGGCGGTGAGAGCTTCCCAGTACCGGTCCACCTCCGCCTGATCGGCGCAGTCGATCTGGAACGACACCGCTTCGCTGAAGCTGAACTCGGGCCCGCCATTGAGCGCGGTGAACGGATGACCGTCGAGCTCGAACTCCACGGTCAGCACCATCTCGGCCGGCCGCGGCCCGGCCTCGCCGTAGTAGGTGATGTCGGTGATCCGGGAGTTGGGGAACACCGTCAGATAGAAGTTCGCTGCGTCCTGGGCTTCGGTGTCGAACCACAGGCAGGGCGTGAGAGTAGTCATGGTGGGATTGTCTGCTTCCGCGCCCGGTCCGGGGAAGGTGCAGGGAAGACATGACGACGCCTGGTGCAGAAGAACCTCGAGGGGCCCGAATGTCGACGCCTTCGGGGCCGGGGTGCCGTGGGCACGTGTGCTTCCCCGCCCTTCTGGCACTCCGTTGGCACTCCGTCACCCGGCGATCCCGTTCGCGACCGGGCGAGCGTTTCCTGGGACTCCCGTCACAGCCCTTGGATTGCCGAGTCGGACGCGTCAGGACTCGTACTGCGCGAGGGGGTCGATCTTCACCGGTGGCTCGGAGAGGGCGAGCTGCCGCGCGATGGCCGGGATCTCGGGATCGGAGAGGAACCCCTGTAGTCCTCGATGCCCCAGTCGAAGAAGATCCACACCCGGTCGGGGTCATCGGGATCACGGAACACGTAGGCGCCCTTGCATCCGTGCTCCTTCCTTTTCTCGACGCCGATGGTCGAGAAGGCCGCCATGAACTGATCGAACTCGGCGACCTTGGCGATGGTGGCGATCATTGCTCCTTCACCTTTTCTTTCGAACGAACCGTTGTCGGCGTGCTCGACAGAGAACGGACACAGACTCAGGCCCGCCCAGCAGGTGGGTCACATCTTCTCGCCGGGCAGCTTGCTGGCCTGCTCGATCCAGGTCCGCAGGTGACCCGCATACAGCTCATCGGTTTCGCGGATGTCGAGGTAGCGCACCTCCTCGTGCTTGGAGGCCTTGGGGTCAAGCCCCGAGAAGTGGTGTAGCGATCTTTCGTAGGGGTCAGGCAGTGAGGGCGGTCAGGGGGTCGGGGATCACCTCGCTTCCGGT
>NZ_AOSQ01000041.1:0-20788 GCF_000349605.1 Kocuria sp. UCD-OTCP | reverse complement strand
TCGATCGCGTTCGCCGGCGAGGGGCAGCACCAGGACACCGGGTCCAAGATGGTGCACATCGCCCCGAACACGTCGTCGTCGATCGTCTCGAAGTCCGTGGCCCGCAACGGCGGCCGCGCCGCCTACCGCGGTCTCGTGCAGGTGCGCGAGGGCGCCCACGGCTCGAGGTCCAACGTGGTCTGCGACGCCCTGCTGGTGGACACGATCTCCCGCTCCGACACGTACCCGTACGTCGACATCCGCGAGGACGACGTCACCATGGGCCACGAGGCGACCGTCTCGCGCGTCTCCGAGGAGCAGCTGTTCTACCTCATGCAGCGCGGGATGGCCGAGGACGAGGCCATGGCGATGATCGTGCGCGGGTTCGTGGAGCCGATCGCCCGCGAGCTGCCCATGGAGTACGCGCTCGAACTCAACCGCCTCATCGAACTGCAGATGGAAGGATCCGTTGGCTGACATGTCCAAGCTGAACGAAACGATTCGCAACGCCACGGAGGCCGCCGCCTCCGCGGCCACCGCGGTGGCCGACAAGGCCGTCGGCGCGGCCAAGGACGCCTACGGCAACCTGGGCGAGAAGGTCGACGGGGTCCGCACCGGGGAGGGGCGCGTCGCCATCCCGGGCATGGACCTGGAGGGGGAGCGGCTGGCCCGCGACAAGGTCGAGAACGACACCCTGGTGCGGCACACCGCCCACGGCGACATCTCCGGCGTGCCCGACTCCTCGCGGGCCGGGCGGCGCACGTCCTACGACGTCGCCGACTTCCCGAAGCTCACCGGCCGGGAGGAGGACTTCCGGTTCACCCCGCTCAAGCGCCTCAAGGGGCTGCACGCCGACGCCCTGACCGGCCCCGCGCCCGCGGTGACCGTGGACTCGGACGCCGTGCGCGTCGAGACCGTGGGCCGGGACGACGCCCGCATCGGCAGCGCCGGGATCCCCGAGGACCGCGTCTCCGCCAACGCGTGGAGCAGCGTCACCGAGGCCACGGTGCTCACCGTGCCGCAGGAGACCGAGGTCGCCGCGCCCGTGCTCGTGGACATCCACGGCTCGGACGCCACCCCGGCGGCCCAGCACCTCGTGATCGACGCCCAGCCCTTCTCCAAGGCCCTCGTGGTCCTGCGCCACCACGGCAGCGCCGTGCTCTCGCAGAACGTCGAGTTCCGGGTCGCCGACTCCGCGAACCTCACCGTGGTGACCCTCCAGGAGTGGGACGACGACGCCGTGCACGCCTCCTCCCAGCAGGCGCGCCTCGGCCGGTCCGCGACCTTCAAGCACGTGCTCGTCAGCCTCGGCGGCGACCTCGTGCGGGTCACCCCGTCCACCCGCTTCGACGCCCCGGGCGGCTCCGTGGAGATGTACGGGCTGACTTTCGTGGACGCCGGCCAGCACCTGGAGTCCCGGCTGTTCGTGGACCACTCCCAGCCGCACTGCACCTCGCGGGTGACCTACAAGTCCGCGCTGCAGGGCGAGAACGCGCACGGCGTGTGGATCGGCGACGTCCTCATCCGCGCCACCGCGGAGGCCACCGACACCTACGAGCTCAACCGGAACCTGATCCTCAACGACGGCCCGCGGATGGACTCCGTGCCGAACCTGGAGATCGAGACCGGCCTCATCACCGGTGCGGGCCACGCCTCTACCACGGGCCAGCTGGACGACGAGCACCTGTACTACCTCATGTCCCGGGGCATCCCCGAGGACGAGGCGCGCCGGCTCGTGGTCCGCGGGTTCCTCTTCGAGATCATCCAGCAGATCGGTGTCCCGGACATCGAGGAGCGGCTGCGCGGGTCCGTCCAGGACGAGCTCGCCTCCGCGAACTACTGATCCACCGCGCCCGCACGCACCCTTCCGACCCCAGACTTTTTCGACCACAGGAGAACCATCCATGGCAACTCTCGAGATCAAGGACCTGCACGCGTCCGTCGTGCTCGACGACGAGACCACCAAGCCGATCCTCAAGGGCGTGAACCTGACCATCACCTCCGGTGAGGTCCACGCGATCATGGGCCCCAACGGCTCCGGCAAGTCCACGCTGGCCTCCACCATCGCCGGGCACCCCAAGTACGTCGTCGACTCCGGTGAGGTCCTCCTCGACGGCCAGAACGTCCTGGAGATGTCCGTGGACGAGCGCGCCCGCGCCGGGCTCTTCCTGGCCATGCAGTACCCGGTGGAGATCCCCGGCGTGACGACCTCCAACTTCCTGCGCACGGCCAAGACCGCGATCGACGGCGAGGCCCCCTCGCTGCGCACGTGGACCAAGGACGTCAAGGCCGCCATGGAGCAGCTGAAGATCAGCCCCGACATGATCCAGCGCAACGTCAACGAGGGCTTCTCCGGCGGCGAGAAGAAGCGCCACGAGATCCTCCAGCTCGAGCTGCTCAAGCCGAAGATCGCCCTGCTGGACGAGACCGACTCCGGGCTCGACGTGGACGCGCTCAAGGTCGTCTCCGAGGGCGTCAACCGCGCCCTGGAGACCAACGACATGGGCGTCATGCTCATCACCCACTACACCCGCATCCTGCGCTACATCAAGCCGCAGTTCGTGCACGTGTTCCACGACGGCCGCGTGGTGGACGAGGGCGGTCCCGAGCTCGCCGAGCGGCTCGAGAACGAGGGCTACGACCGCTACCTGGCCCCCGCCAAGTAAGCGGCTCCGACTCCACCAGCTTTCGAAAGGAGGCCAGCGATGGCCGACACCCCTGCTGAGACCACCGCCGACCCCGCGACCGCGGGCCGGCCCTCCACCGAGGAGGTCGAGGAGGCGCTCAAGAACGTCATCGACCCCGAGCTCGGCGTCAACATCGTGGACCTGGGCCTGCTCTACGGCTCCAAGTGGGCCGAGGACGGCGCCCTGGTCCTCGACATGACCCTGACCACGGCCGCGTGCCCGCTGCAGGACGTCATCGAGGAGCAGTGCGCGCAGAACCTCGACCCCATGGTGGACGAGTGGCGCGTCAACTGGGTCTGGATGCCGCCGTGGGGTCCCGACCGGATCACCGAGGACGGCCGCGACCAGATGCGGGCCCTGGGCTTCAACATCTGAGTCCTCCTCCGCACCGACGCTGCCCCGCCCACCTCGCAGGAGGTGGGCGGGGCGTCGTCGTGCCGCGCCCCGTTCGATAAGTAACCTTGCGAATTGTGGGTGCGCCGACGCCGCGCGCTCCTACACTGCCGTCATGGGCCAGAGCCTGCTCTTCGGGATCGTCGCCTCGAGCGCGCTCGTCATCGGGGCGCTGGTCGGCGTGCGCTTCGAGCTCCCCAAACGCCTCCTCGCCATCCTGCTGTCCTTCGCCGCGGGCGCGCTGATCACCGCGCTGGCCTTCGAGCTGTTCGAGGACGCCTACGAGCGGGGCGGAATCTGGCTCGCTGTGATCGGTCTCTTCGCCGGCGCCGTGGTCTTCACGGCGCTCAGCGCCCTCCTGGACCGCTGGGCGCAGCCGGGACCCGCCGCCGCGGACGCGGAGCAGCAGCAGGGCAGCGTCAAGCTGGACACCGACGCCGCCGCGGACGAGAAGGCGCCGACGGCCGCCTCCACCGGCGGCGCCGCGGGGCTGGCCCTGCTGGCCGCCGTCACCCTGGACGGCGTGCCGGAGAACGTGGCGCTGGGCGTCTCGCTCACCGAGGGCACGGGCGGGCTGGCCCTGCTCGCGGCGATCTTCGTGTCCAACCTGCCCGAGTCCCTGGTCGGCGCGGCATCCATGCGCGAGCAGGGCATGTCCCGCGGCAAGGCCGTCCTGCTCTGGTCGGTCTGCGCCGTGCTCCTGGTGGCGGCCGTGCTGGTCGGCGCCGGTCCGCTGGCCGGCAGCGACCCCGAGACCATCTCCCTGCCGCTCGCCTTCGCCGCCGGCGCGGTGATCGCGTCCCTGGCCGACACCCTGATGCCTGAGGCCTACGAGCACGGCGGGCCGGCGGTGGCCCTGAGCACGGCCGCGGGCTTCGCGCTGTCCTTCGCCCTGTCCCTGGCCTGAGCACCGCTCGGCGCTCCCCGGGGGGCGTCACGCCGCGCGCCCCGTGGAGCGCTCGGGCCCGGTCCGTGGCAGAGTCGACGCGTGAACACCGACGAAAAGCGCATCGCCCTGCTCATCGACGCCGACAACGCACCGGCGGCCAAGATCGACGTGGTCCTCGCCGAGGTGGCCCGCCACGGCGCCGCGAACGTCCGGCGCGCCTACGGCAACTGGAAGAGCCCGCACCTGCAGCAGTGGGAGGCGGTGCTGCACGCGTACGCGATCCGGCCGATCCAGCAGTTCGCCTACAGCACCGGCAAGAACGCCTCGGACATGGCCATGGTGATCGACGCCATGGACCTCCTCTACGCCGGATCGGTCGACGGCTTCGCGATCGTCTCCAGCGACGCCGACTTCACCCCGCTGGTGATGCGGATCCTCACCGACGGGCACAAGGTCTACGGCTTCGGCCAGCGGCAGACGCCGGAGCCGTTCATCAACGCCTGCTCGCAGTTCACCTACGTGGAGAGCCTGGGGGAGCCCGCCGAGGAGAAGCCCGGGGAGGCGCCGGCGGCCGCGCCGCAGCAGGCGCTGCGCGGGGACGCCCGGCTGGTCAGGATGCTGCGGAGCGCGGTGGACGCCGCCAGCGGCGACGACGGGTGGGCGCACCTCGGCGCCGTCGGCCAGCAGATCGGCAACCAGGCGTCCTTCGACTCCCGCAACTACGGGTACCGCAAGCTCAGCGACCTCATCGAGGCCACCGGTCTCTTCGACGTCCGCCGGCAGAACCCGGGCGTCCAGGTGCGGGACAGCCGCCGCCGCTGACCGACGACGGTGCACCCACCTCGGCAATCTCGCTACTCCTTAAGACACCGTCCACCAGATGAAATCCATATGCGGCGTGTGGTCGGCGGCACAGGCGCGCTTGTTTTGCTATTGTGATTGACAAGTGGAGCCTTCAGGTTCCTTTGTGGCCGATCGCTGTTAAGCGTGAACCGCGTACCGGGCAGGATATGAGCCCGCCGAGTGCGACAAGTCGAGGAATCGTCATGTCGGAATGCTCGAAGATCCATTACGCCAGCCGTCGGACTGCTGTGGTTGCGATGAAGGCAATAGCCCGCGGTTACGCAAATCGCGGCCTCGATGGCCCCAAAGGGGCGTACTTCTGCAGTTCGTGCCGGTGCTGGCATCTGACATCCAAGCCGGGGATGCAGACTCCGCCATGGGAGAGGCCAAAAGTCCGTCGCTGAACGCGGCACGTCCGTGCCACCAGCTTTAGGAACCCCGCTAGTCGTCTACCCACCGTAAGCGCCCCAAAACCAAGCCGATGGTGTTGCGACCAAGCGAGACAGACGCTGTCGCATCTGCTCAGTATTCGTCCGGCGTCGACAAGGCTTCGGATTTCCGTGTTGAGGACGGGTCCGCGTGGCCGCGCAGGTTGCTATTGATGTAGGCCCCATGCCACTACTGTGACCCTTAACCGTGCATTTGCATCGAATGGGGGTACCACATGACCGCAGGCGTCGATACGTCCTTCGACTACCACTCAGACACTCCGGCCGGCAAGGATCCTGACTCCTTCAGCTCCACCCTTCGCAAGCATCACCAACTGCTGTGGAGCAAGGAGCTGCCCTCCGGCGCACGCTTCGACCTGGCACCTGAACCCCGCTCTTACCTCGCGCACCGATCCCCTTTGGGGGTCTTTCGTCTTTCCAGCGACGCCATCACCACCCGGCTGCGGAAACGGGCGTCCCGCGTCCTGCGCGACATCCCGGACAACGAGCTGCCTGAGTGGCGCGGCTACACAGCCGGAAGCACCCTGGTGTTCCCGGGTATCAGAATCGGTGGAAAGCAGAACATCAATGGTGCGCGTGGATTCAATGGCAAGATCGCCGACCGCTTCGACCTGACCTTGGAGTGCATTCGGCGTCACTACCTCCGTGAGCCGAGCCCCCTCGCAGATGTCCTGCACAGGTATGCAGATTTCTTCGCCCTGTTCGAGGACTTCTCCGGGTACGTCGAATTCTTCCTGCTTCAGGACCTCGTCGAGGAGGACGGCGAAACTATCCGGTTCTTCCACCGGTTCGAGGACTTCCGCACCCCGGCCGTACCGAAAAACGCTGACGAATACCTCAATTATCTGCGGCTCAGCAACGATTTCATCACCTCCCGTAACCGCAGGATCGACGCACAACCCTAGAGGCGCAACACGTGAACACCGAGCGGTCCGGTCCCTGCGGCGGAACGAGCCCCTCTCGCCGCCGAAGCCCTGCAATTTGAAGTCGTAGCATTTGGGCAAGCCAGGCCAACATGGAAAGAGTCGATGGCGCGCGACCAGCTCGGCAAGCCGAGTCAGGTGTACCGCCATCCGCGGTTCGACCAGTGCCGAGTCCCCACAGAGCTCGCATGTCCCCACCATCGGATTGGGGGTTTGCGATCACTGTGGGGAGTCGGCGCCCCGGGCGGCGCCGGAGTGGGGACTCGGTGTCCTAGGTGGCGTGACGGCCGGGTGTCAGAGGGCCGGCGGGGCGTTCAGGTCGCGGGCGCTGAAGGTGTCGCAGGCGTTGATGTCGCCGGTGCGGTAGCCCGCGTAGAACCACAGCTGACGCTGGGCGGAGGCGCCGTGGGTGAAGTTCTCGGGGCTGACCCGTCCCTGGGTGGTCTCCTGGATCCGGTCGTCGCCGATCGCGGAGGCGGCGTCGAGGGCCTGGTCGAGCTCCTCCTGGGAGATGTCGCCCAGGTCCACGGCCCCTGACGTGTCCCCGGCGGCGCCGCCGGCCCACAGCCCGGCGAGGCAGTCGGCCTGCAGCTCCACGCGCACGGCGCCGGACTCGGGGCCCTGCGGGTCCTGCTGGGCGTAGCCGAGGGTGCCGATCTGGTTCTGGATGTGGTGGCCGAACTCGTGGGCGAGCACGTACTCCTCGGCCAGCGGGCCGCCCTCGGCGCCGAACTGGGTCTGCAGCTCGTCGAAGAACGCGATGTCGAGGTAGGCGGTCTCGTCCGCGGGGCAGTAGAACGGGCCCACGGCCGACGACGCCGCGCCGCACCCCGTGTTGGTCTGGCCCTCGAACAGCTCCACGCCGGGCATCACGTACTGCTCGCCCGTGGCCTGCGGCAGGTAGTCCTCCCAGAACTGGTCGAGGCTCTGCGCGGTGGCGATCATCCGGCAGTCGGTGTACCGGTTGGCGTCCTCACCGGTCCGGCACCGCTCCGCCCGCTCCTGCTCCACGGAGGTCTGCGACCCGGTGTCCTGGCCGCCCCCGCCGGTGATCGCGTCGATGCCGTCCTGGCCGAAGAGCAGCCCCACGACGAGCAGCAGCAGTCCGCCGCCCAGTCCACCGCCCACGGCGATCCCGCGTCCTCGCCCGCCGCCGCTGCCGACGCGGGAGGCGTCCAGCTGGGAGCTGTTGTCGAAACTCATGGCTGAAGTGTAAGCCGTCTGATGGTGGCGCGGGTGCCGGCGCTCAGTCGAAGCCGCGGGCGGCGAGGGCCTCACCGGTCCGCTGGGCGTAGGCGACGGCGGAGATCACCGCCGGGGTCACCAGTCGCACGGGGTTCGGGCGCAGCCCACGGGCTCGCACGGCGTCCCGGAGCTCGCCCACGGCGCCCACGATGAAGGGGATCGAGCGCAGCATCAGGGAGATCGCCAGGCCGATGCGCTCGGGGTCCGCCCCGACCAGCCGCACCGGCGAGCACAGCCACACGACGCCGTCGAGGAGCTCCGGCAGGGGCGTGGTGTGCATCAGGACCCGGGTGAGCACGAGGAGGACGACGATCGTCAGCACCACGTCGGCGGCCATGGCCGGTCCCGAGGTCAGGACGTGGTAGACGGCCAGCAGGACCAGCACGGGCAGGGCGGGGGCGAGTCCCCGCCACCATTCGCAAGCGCCGATGCCCGCGGCGGAGCCCGCGACGAGCAGGAGCAGAGTGAGCGCGGCGGGGACCGGCCACGAGGGCGAGAGCACCACGGCCAGGGTCACGGCGACGATGCCGAGCCCCTTGACCCGGAGCGGGGCGCGGTGCAGGGGGCCGGTGCCGGGGGAGTAGCTGCCGAAGAGGTCCGGGCCCCGGCTCACGGGCGCGCCTCCCCGGGGAAGCCGTGCGCGCACCACCGTTCGTAGGCGGGGACGACCTCCTCGGGCGGACCGTCCGCGACCAGGGCGCCCTCGTGCAGGACCAGGACGCGCGGGGCGGTCGCGGCCAGGCCGAGGTCGTGCGTGGAGATCAGCAGCTGGTGCGGGAGCCCGTCGAGCAGCCCCATGAGCCGCCCCCGGTTGCGCAGGTCGAGGAGGGTGGTGGGCTCGTCGAGGACGAGCACCTCGGGCTCCACGGCGAGCACCGCGGCGAACGCCGCCAGCTGGCGCTCCCCACCGGAGAGGTCGTAGATGCTGTGCTCGGCCCGGTGGCCGATGCCCGCGCGCTCGAGCAGCTCGAGGGCGGCGGTCCGTCGTCGGGCCCGGGGCACGCCGGCCCCGCGCAGGGACAGCTCGACGTCCTCGACCGGGGTCGGCATCACCAGCTGGGAGAGGGGGTCGGTGAACACGAAGCCCACCCGACGCCGGGCCGCGCGCACGTCCCGGGTCACGTCGGTGCCGTGCACCGTGACCGTGCCCGAGGACGGGCGGACGAGGCCGTTGAACAGCCGCAGGAGCGTGGACTTCCCGGATCCGTTGAGCCCGAGCACGGCCACCCGCCGCTCGCCCAGGCTCACGTCGAGGTCGCGCAGTAGGGTCAGCTCACCCGAGGCGGTGGGCACCGTGACGGTCACGCGGGAGCACACGAGGGCCGCGGCCCCGGGGGATCCGGGCACGGCTCAGCGCGTGCCCGCGATCCGGGGGAACGCCTTGTGCACGCCCACGGCGATGACCGCCGCGAGCACCACCTTGAGCAGGTCGCCGGGCCAGAATACGAGGTCGGCGAGGAACGCGTCCTGGAAGGGCAGGCGCGCGTTGACCACCAGGCCGAGGATGCCGCCGATCCGGATCACCACGAAACCGGCCAGGGCCGCGGCCACCAGCCGCAGGGTGTAGGTGCCGGTGCGCTCGTAGCGGGCGTTGGTGGCGCCGCCGTCGTTGGCCCGGCGGGCCGGGATCAGCCACTGGGCCACGTAGCCGGCCGCGGCCGCGGCGAACGGGAAGGCCAGGATGTAGCCCGCCGAGGGCCCGGCGAGCACGCCGAAGCCGCCGCGGAAGCCCGCGAACACCGGCACGCCGATCAGGCCCACCAGGACGTACAGCGCCACGGCCAGGAGCCCGCGGGTGCCGCCCAGGACCAGGCCGGTCAGGAACACGGCGAGGGTCTGCAGGGTCAGCGGCACCCCCGCCGCGCCCAGGGGGATCCCGGGGAGCACGGACAGGGCGGCCGTGAGGGCGGCGAACACGGCGATGTTCGCGAGGTCCTCGGCGGTGATGGTGCGGCGGCGCTCGACGTTGGTCATGGCACCCAGACTAGGGCTTGCGGGCCCCCGGAGCGGAACCGGTGTCCTCGTCCTGCGCGGGCCCCGCGCCGTCGGCGTCGTCGCGCTGCCGGACGGCGTCGCGCTCCGTGGCCCCGAAGCGTCCGCCCAGGGCCTGCTGGTAGCGCATCCGCTGGTACTTCCAGCGCTCGGCCATGGTGGCCTTGGCCTCGACGCGGTCCTTCGGGTTCACCGGGTCCGGGCCGAGCACCGGGTCGTCGCCGACCTGGTAGCGGTTGGACCAGACCTGGATGACGGCCCACGCCACGGCGGTGTACGGCACGGCCAGGATGGCGCCGAAGATGCCGCCGACCAGCGTGCCGACGGTCAGGGCGAGCAGCACCATGAGGGCGTGCAGGCTGAGGGTGCGGCCCATGATGATGGGCTGCAGGATGTTGCCCTCGATCTGGTTCACCGCGACGATCACCACGACCACCGCGAGGGCGATGACCGGCCCGTTGGTGACCAGGGCGACCAGGGCGGCGATGATGCCCGCGATGGTGGCGCCGACCACCGGGATGAACGCGGTGACGAACACGAGGACCGCGAGGGGGATCGCCAGGGGGACGCCCAGGACGAGCAGCGCGCCCCCGATGAGCACGGCGTCCACCGCCGCCACGAACGCCGTTCCGCGGACGTAGCCGCCGAGCACCTGCGCGCTGCGGTCCACGGACTCCGCGAGCTTGGCCCGGCGCTCGCCGCGGAACCAGCGCAGCGTGAAGTTCCACATCTTCTCGCCGTCCTTGAGGCAGAAGAAGAGCACCACGATCATCAGCACCAGGCCGGTCACGAACTCGGTGGCGGCGCCCAGGCCGCTGAGGGCGCCGCCCGCGAAGGAGCCGCTGGTGACGAAGTCCCCGGCCTGCTGGACGGCGGAGTCGATGGCGGCCGTGTCGACGGGGATCGGTCCGGACTGCACGAGGCGCTGCAGCTCCTCCCAGCCCTCCACCGCCGAGGCGGTGAGCGTGTCCCACTCGCTGCGCACGGCGAGCACGATGCCGGTGAGCACCCCGCCGACGAGTGCCAGGATCCCGAGGAAGGCGGCGAGGGTGGCCAGCAGGTTGGACCAGCCCTTGCGCTCGAGCCACTTCACGACCGGTCCCACGGCGGAGGCCAGGATGAGCGCGACGAGCACGGCGATGAGCACGACCTTGACCTGCAGCAGGATCCAGATCAGCCCGACCACCACGGCGGCGACGAGCAGGGTCTGGGCGGCGCGGGAACCGGCCCGGCCGAGGGAGTCCGCCCAGGGGCTGACGGCGGGGGCGAGGGCCTGGGTGGCCTCCTCGAAGCCGGCGGGCTCGACCCCGGGGCCCGTGGCGGGGGCCGCGCTGGTGCCGGGGTCGGCCTGACCGCCGAGGACGCGCTCGGCGTGCAGCGGCGCCGCACTCGAGCCTCCGGACGACGTGCTGTGCTGCTCGGGGCGTGGGGGATTTCCCATGCGGGCGCTCCTCGGGGCGTGGGTGGCGAAGGGAAGACGGGCACCGCGGACGGGACGACGGCGATCGAGCCAACACTAAGGCGACTGTGGAGGGCTGTCCAACGGTGCCCGCGCGCGTGGGCCGGAGGGCTCAGCGGGGGTCGTCGACGACGAAGACCGCGGTGAGCACGTGCCGGCGCCGCACGACCACGTCCTGCATCAGCGCGGGAGCCTCGTCGAAGGGCACGACGTCGCTGATCAGGTGCTCGCGGATCTCGCCGCCGTGGGCGGCCAGCAGGCGGATGGTCTCCGCGGACAGCCGCTGCCGGTCCCAGGTGTGGGCGAAACCGCGGGGGACCCGGCCGATCTGTGCGCAGCGCAGGCTCAGCCCGTTGTGGTGGAACTCCTCGCCCAGCCGCACCGCGTCCGCGCCCGCGGTGTAGAACGCCAGGTCGATGACGCTGCCCTGCGGCCGGACCGCGCGCAGCGCCGCGTGCAGGGCCTCGGGCTTGCCGCGGCACTGGAACACGAGGTCCGCGCCGTGGTCTCCCGGCCCGTGCCGCCAGCGGGTCTTGAGCACCCGGCCGGGGTCGTCGGCGAGGTCCAGGGGGAAGAAGCCCAGCCGCTCGGCGAGCGCCCGCCGTCGAGGGTCGGCGTCGGCGACGGCGACCTCGCGCGCGCCGAGGGCGCGGGCGAACAGGGCCGTCATGAGACCCACCGGGCCCGCGCCCGTGACCAGCACGAGCCGCCCGGCGACCCCGTCGCCGAGCCCGCGGACCGGTCCCGCGTCCGCCGCGGCGTGCAGCAGCCCGTTGGCGCAGATGGGGCCGAAGTGGGCGACGAACACGCCGAGCAGGGGGTCCAGCGTCTCCGGCAGCGGCACCAGGTGCTCGGTGAGCGGGTCGGCGACGTGGGCGGTGGCGTGGCCGTAGGCCGTGGCGAGCACGTCGCCGGCCCGGAACGCCGGCGTGCGGGAGCTCGCCACCCGGGCGACCTCCATGTAGCCCAGGCGGCGCACCGGGTAGCCCTGCTCCGCGGCACCGGGCCGGAACAGCCCGAGCTCGGTGTCGTGCCGGGAGTGCAGCCCCGGGTGGTCTCCCTTGACGAAGGCCAGCTCCGTGCCCGCGGACAGCCCTGTGGCGAGGGTCTCCAGCAGCACGCCGCCGTCCGGGACCGCGGGCAGCTCCTCCTCCACGATCTCGATCCGGTGCCGGGCGGGGACGACGAGGTTGCGGCGCGCTCTCACGGCTCACCCGCCGGTCCTGCGCGGTCCGGTCCCACGCGGTCCGGGTCCGCCAGGGCGACGGGCCGCCCGGTGCGCGCCGAGTCGGCGATCGCGCACGCGAGCCGGTGGGTGCGCAGCGCCTCGCCGTAGGGTGCGCGGGTGGACTCGCGCTCGCCGCGCACCGCCTCGAGGAACTCCCGGTCGACGGTCACCCTCGGGTCCTCGGCGGGGGTGTGCTCGGAGCGGTCCCGCGCGGCGTAGGCGGTGAGGCCCTGCTCCGAGAGCTCCAGGTAGAGCCCGCGGCTCACGGTGTGCAGGGCGGCGCGGTGCTTGACCGCGAGCGCCGACGTCGCGGCGAGCGTGGCGACGGCCCCGGAGCGGAAGCGCACGGTCGCGGCGGTGGCGTCGTCGACGTCGCCGTAGTCCTGCGGGGCCCCGTCCGGGGCCCTGCGGATCCCTGCGGCGTACACCTCGACGGCCTCGCCCAGCAGGAAGCGGGCGGTGTCCAGCACGTGGGTGAGCTGCTCCACGACCTGGCCGCCCGAGCGGTCCGTCCGCCCCCACCACGGCACGGGCGGTCGCTTGTCCAGCCAGTAGCCGTTGGCCAGCAGCGGGGGCGCCTCGGCGAGGAGCTCCCGGGCCAGCACGGCGGTGTCGAGGCAGCGCCAGTGGTAGCCGGTGCCCGTGACCACCCCGCTCTCCTCGACCCGGGCGCCGATCTGCTCGGCGACGTCCAGGCCCAGTCCCACGGGCTTCTCCACGAACAGCGCCTTGCCGCGCTCCAGCGCGGCGAGCTCGGCGGGCCCGTGGGCGAACGGCGGCACGCAGACGTAGACGGCGTCGGCCGCCACGGCGTCGAGGGCCTGCGCGGGGTCGGTGAACGCGGGGACGTCGAGTTCAGCGGCCAGGGCGGTGGCGGCGGGCAGGTGCGCGTCCGTCACCCCGACCACGCGCGCCCCGCCGAGCCCGTGCAGCACGTCGACGTGGCGACGGGCCACGGATCCCGCCCCGACCAGGGTGATGCGCAGCGTCATGTCGGGTTCTCCTCCAGGAGCCGGTGGTACAGGTCCAGGTAGCGCCGGGCCATGCCCGCCGGCGTCCACTGCTCGGCGGCGTCCCGGCAGGTCTGCGGGTCGATGCTGTCCAGGTCCCGCAGGTGCTCGACCAGGTCGTCCTCCGCCGCGGCCAGGAACCCGGTGCGGCCGTGCTCCACCAGGGAGGGCAGCACCCCCAGGGGGGTCCCCACGACGGGCACCCCCCGGGACAGCGCCTCGACGACACCGGTGGCCCCGGGTTCGGCCCAGCGGTTGGGCGTCAGCAGGGCGCGGGCCGAGCGCAGCAGGCGCTCCTTGCGCTCGCCCGCCACCCCGCCCACCCAGGCCACCGACGTCCCGTCGACCAGGGGCCGGACCGCCTCGAGCCAGTACCGGACGTCGGGGTGGGAGCGCAGCGCCTCGTCGCCGTCGGCGAGGCGCCGCTCCAGCTCCTCGGGGTCGTCGATGCCGGCCACGGGCCCGGCCAGCACCAGCGGGATCCCCGCCCGCCGGCAGACGCGGGCTGCGGTGTCCTGGCCCTTGTCGGCGGTGATCCGGGCCAGCACCAGCGCGTGCTCGCCCCGGGGCGCGTCCACGGGCAGCCCCGGGGGCGCGGCCAGCGGCACCACCCCCAGCGTCTGCCGCCGCAGGTTGGCCGGCGCCCGCTCGAGCTGGGACGCGGAGACCGCCGCGAACCGGACCCGGCCCCGTCCGTCGAACGCCGAGTAGAACTCGGGGTGCTTGCGCAGGTCCCAGTGCAGGGTCTGCAGCACCGGTGGGGCCGCCGTGCCCATCGCGCCCAGCACGGACGGTCCCACGACCTCCAGGTGGTCGTGCACGAGGTCCCACCGCCGCGGTCCCCGCAGCGCGTCCACGAGGCCCTGCATGTGCGCGTGGGCGATGCCCGAGACCCGGTTGTAGGGCATCGCGATGGAGCGGAACGCGGGCTCGGGCAGGGGGCGCAGGTGGTCGTCGGCCTCGAGCGTGCTGGGGCCCACTGTGGCGAGCGTGACGTGCACGCCGGCGCGCCGGAGCTCCGGCACCAGGGTGGCGACCACCGTCTCGATCCCGCCGTAGCCGGACGGGGGCACGGGCAGCCAGGGGCCCGCGTTGACGAGCACCCGCAGCGCGCTCATGCGACGCGGCCGGCCGGCTGCGCCCGGTACTCGGGCACCTGCACCATGGGCGGGCGCTCGCGGACGCTGACGTCGTGGACCTCGGCGAGGAAGCGCTCCCCCTGGCGCAGGAACTGCGTGAGGCGCCCGCTCTCGTCGGCGACGGGGGAGTCGCAGCGCAGCCGCGCCTGGACCGTCAGCTGGATCTGGGCGGCCATGCGGGCCAGGGCGGCGTCGGAGGAGTTCCGGTGGGACCGGACACCCAGGTCCACCTGGGCCATCGCGTCCAGGCCCACGGCCTCCAGCACGTCGATGAGCATCGCGATCTCCACCCCGTACCCGGAGACGAAGGGCACCCGTTCGAGCAGGCTCCGGCGTCCCGCGTACTCCCCGGCCAGCGGCTGGACCAGCCCCGCCAGCTGCGGCCAGAACAGGTTCAGCAGCGGGCGGGCCACGAGCTCGGTGACGCGCCCACCGCCCGCCGGCATCACCGTGGCGCCGTCGTGCAGCGGGCGGTCGTAGCAGCTCTTGACGAACTGCACCCCCGGCTCGGTCAGCAGCGGCCCCAGCAGCCCCACGGCGAACTGCGGGTCGAACTCCCGCAGGTCCGAGTCCACGAACGCGAGCACGTCCCCGGTGGTCACGGCCAGGGACTTCCACAGCGCCTCGCCCTTGCCGGGGACGTTGCCGTGGGCGGGCAGGATGTCGGCCTGCCGGTGGACCCGGGCCCCGGCCGCCGCGGCGACCGCCCCCGTGCCGTCCGTCGAGTCGGAGTCGATGACGACGAGCTCGTCGATCAGCGCCACGTCCTCCATGAGCGTGCGCCGCAGCGCGGTGACGATCGCGCCCACGGTCTCGGCCTCGTTGCGGGCCGGGAGCACCACGCTGACCGTGCTGCCGCGCTTCCGGCGGCAGAGCTGCTCGGCGGACCACTGGCTGCCGTGGTAGCTGCGGGTGGTGAACCACTGCTGGACGTCCTGTCGCATGCTGCCCGCTTCCGACGATGAGAAATACTGGAAGGAGACTGACCAATTGACGTCGGACACTACCCAGCGACGGCCCCGCCGAGAAGAGTCCGCCCGGAGTCGGGCGATTGTGTCGGGCGAATGTGTCAGCCTCCGGGCCCGGGCCGCGCAGAAGATGCCCCGGAGAAGGCGCCCGTCCGGCACGTGAGCAAGAACGCGGACCCGGCCCGCTGCGCGGGGTGCCGCCGCGGAACGGGGACCGGTAGAATGGACAGGTTGCCCGGTCAGGGCACCCACTCCTCACCACTGCCTCCCGAAAGGTCTCCTCCGTGATCACTGTCCAGAACCTCGAACTGCGTGCCGGTGCGCGGCTGCTCATGGACGAGGTCAACTTCCGGGTGGACAAGGGGGACAAGATCGGCCTGGTCGGGCGCAACGGCGCCGGCAAGACCACGATGACCAAGGTCCTCGCCGGGGAGACCCTGCCCGCGGGCGGGACGGTCACGCGCACCGGGGCCATCGGCTACCTCCCGCAGGACCCCAAGGTCGAGGACATGGAGCAGCTGGCCCGGGACCGCATCCTCTCCGCCCGCAACCTCGCGGGCGTCGTCGCCCGCCTGCGCCAGGCGGAGCAGGACATGGCCTCCGAGGACGACGCCGTGCGCAGCAAGGCCATGCGCGGCTACGACCGGCTCGAGTCGGAGTTCCTCGCCGGCGGCGGCTACGCCGCGGAGTCCGAGGCCGCGACGATCACGTCCAACCTGGACCTGCCCGAGCGGATCCTCGACCAGCCGCTGCGCACCCTCTCCGGCGGGCAGCGCCGTCGCGTGGAGCTCGCCCGCATCCTGTTCTCGGACGCCGACATCATGCTCCTCGACGAGCCCACCAACCACCTGGACGCCGACTCCGTGGTGTGGCTGCGGGACTTCCTGAAGAACTTCCAGGGCGGGCTGCTGGTGATCAGCCACGACGTGGAGCTGATGGAGATGGTGGTCAACAAGGTCCTGTACCTGGACGCCAACCGCTGCGTCATCGACCTGTACAACATGGGCTGGAAGAACTACCTGCTGCAGCGCGAGCAGGACGCCCACCGCCGCAAGCGCGAGTACGCCAACGCGGAGAAGAAGGCCACCGCGCTGATGGACCAGGCCAACAAGATGCGCGCCAAGGCCAGCAAGGCCGTGGCCGCCCAGCAGATGATCAAGCGCGCCGAGCGGCTCATGAACGGCCTCGAGGGCGAGCGCCAGGCGGACAAGGTCGCGAACATCCGCTTCCCGAAGCCCGCCGACTGCGGCAAGACCCCGCTGACCGCCCGGGACCTGTCCAAGTCCTACGGCTCGCTCGAGATCTTCAACGACGTGGACCTGGCCATCGACCGGGGCTCCCGGGTGGTCATCCTCGGGTTCAACGGCGCCGGCAAGACCACGCTGCTGCGGATGCTGGCGGGCGAGGCCCAGCCGGACACCGGTGAGGTGGTCCCGGGGCACGGCCTCAAGCTCGGCTACTTCGCCCAGGAGCACGACACCCTGGACCCGGACCGGACGGTGCTGGAGAACATGCGCTCCGCCGCCCCGGACCTCGCCGACACGGAGGTCCGCAACGTCCTGGGCTCGTTCCTGTTCCAGGGCGACGACGTGTCCAAGCCGGCCGGGGTGCTCTCCGGCGGCGAGAAGACCCGCCTGGCGCTGGCGACCCTCGTGGCCTCCTCCGCCAACGTGCTGCTGCTCGACGAGCCGACCAACAACCTGGACCCGGCCTCCCGCCGGGAGATCCTCAACGCGCTGCGCACCTACGAGGGCGCGGTCGTGCTCGTCTCCCACGACGAGGGCGCGGTCGAGGCGCTGGACCCCGAGCGCGTGGTGATCCTGCCCGACGGCACCGAGGACCTGTGGAGCCAGGAGTACCAGGACCTCATCTCCCTCGCCTGACGGCGGGCGCCCCTTGCGACGTCAGTCGCGGGCGGCGGAGGTGTGCTCGCGCTCCAGGGCGTCCAGCATCGCGTCCTCCTCGTCCTCCCACGTGGGGCCGGAGCGCCGGCGCTGCGGCCGGGGGCGCATGAGCGACCGGAGGTGGGCCGGCATGTCGTCGGCCATCTCGAGCTGGCGGGCGACGAGCTCCTCGTCGCCCTCGCCGATGTAGTTGCCGTCCTCGTCGTAGAACCGTGCCAGCCGGCGCTCCATCTCCTGGGCGAACTGGCGGTCCCAGGTGTCGTTGCGGGCCTGCTGGCGGGCGGCGTAGCCCCAGGCCACGAAGAACAGCGCCGCGAACGCGTACCACTGCAACGAGTAGGACAGGTGCGGCCCGGAGTCGATCTCCGGCTCCGGGGCCGGCGCGGGGGCGGCCGCGGGGGCCGGGTCCTCGGCGAAGACCTCGCCGTAGGCCGCCGTCCCGATCGGCCGGTCCCAGCGCTCGCGCAGCTCCTCGAGATCGATCGAGGCGATCTGGCCCTCGGGGGCGCCGCGGCTGACGGCCGGCTCCGCGGGCTGGAGCCGGGCGGTGACCGTGACCCGGCCGGCGGGCGGGGCCGGCACCTCGTCCGGCATCCCGTTGGCCGCCTCACCCGTGGGGATCCAGCCGCGGTCGAGGACCACCACGTCCCCGTCCTGCGTGCGGAACGGGACGAGGACCTCGTAGCCGACGCGCCCGTCCTGCGGCCTGTTGCGGACCAGCACCTGGTCCTCGGGCAGGTACTCGCCCGTGAGCTCGACGGGGTGCCAGGTGAGGCGCTCGTCGTGGGCGGCGAACTGCCCGGCGGCGGCCGCACCGGTCAGGGGCTCGGCGCGGTAGTTCTGTGTGATCTTGGTGTTCTCGCCGATCAGGTGGTCGTTGCGGTCCATCTGCCAGCCGCCCAGGTACACCGAGACCACGGCGGCGGCGCAGGCGAGGAGGAAGAAGCCGAGCCACTTGCCGCTGAGCAGGAAACGGTAGTCGTTCATCCCCGGCCCTCCTGCGCGGGGCCGGCGCCGGCGAGGGGGACGGTGTCCTTCCAGAAGCCGCGCGCGCCGAGGAACTGCTCGAGGTCCTCGCGGTGCTCGGGGCACGCCAGCCACGTCTTGCGGCGCTCCGGGGCGTGGATGCGCGGGTTGTTCCAGCGGATCTGCCACGCGGCGTCCGCCCGGCAGCCCTTGCGGGAGCACTGCGGGGTGTCGGGCCCGGCCGGGGGAGCGTCGGCGCCTCGTGGGGACAGCGATCCGAGCAGGTCGAACTCCACGGCGGTCGTGCTCCTCAGGGTCTTCGGCGGGTCCCGGAACGGCCCGAAGCGGGCTCAGGCCGCTCCGCGGCGCCGGGTGGTGTCGTCCTCGACAGTAGCGGAGGAAGCCGGGTCCCCGCTGGGAGCGGCCGTGCGCCCGCGGCCCGCCGGGGCGGGGTCGTCCTCGCGGTGCCCGGCGACGAACTCGCCCTCGAGCACGAAGTCGATCGCCAGGGGCGCGGCCGGCGGCCGCGGCTCGGGGGCGGCGGCCAGCGCCGGCGCGGCGGGCGGCTCGTAGTACTGGCTCGTCCGGGCGGAGCGGTCGTTGCTGTTGGCCAGCAGCACCGCCATCCACGGCAGCACGGCCACGCCCAGGATCGCGACGCCGCGCACCCAGATGTTGTCGACCGCGACGAACACGATGAGGCACACGATGCGCAGGCCCATCTGGATGCTGTAGACCTTCATCCGGTGGCCCATGTCCTGCGTGTGCGGCTCCGCGGTGGCGGTGATCGAGTGGACGTCGTCCTGGCCGGCGGCCTCGCCGGTCGTGAGATAGCGCTTGCTCATGGTCCTCCCAACAGACGATCGAGTATCTCACCGGGGTCCGACATCGAGAAGGCGGTCCTCCGGGGCTGCCGTCCGGTCGCCCGCGGCGACCGGTACGATTGGGGGGATTTCCCCGCGGGCCGGCGCCGACCGGCGTGCCGCGCACCCGCGACCCACGACCGAAAGGCCCCCTCCCCATGGCAGACGAGCAGCGCAGCCCGGCCCCCCGCACCGTCCTCGTGACCGGCGGCAACCGCGGGATCGGACGGGCCATCGCCCAGGCGTTCCAGGACGCCGGGGACAACGTGGCCGTCACCTACCGCTCCGGCGAGGCGCCCGAGGGCTTCTTCGCGGTGCAGGCCGACGTCACCGACTCCGCGTCGATCGACGCCGCGTACAAGGCCGTCGAGGCCGAGTTCGGCCCGGTCGAGGTGGTCGTGGCCAACGCCGGGATCACCCGGGACACCCTGCTGCTGCGGATGAAGGAGCAGGACTTCCAGGACGTCGTGGACACCAACCTCACCGGCGCGTTCCGCGTGGTGCAGCGCGCCGCCAAGGGGTTCATGCGCCTCAAGCGCGGGCGCGTGGTCCTCATCTCCTCCGTGGTCGGGCTCTACGGCTCGCCCGGGCAGGTCAACTACGCCGCGTCCAAGGCCGGCCTGGTCGGCATCGCCCGGTCGATCACCCGGGAGCTGGGCGGGCGCAACGTGACCGCCAACGTCGTCGCCCCCGGGTTCATCAACACGGAGATGACCGCGGCGCTGCCGGAGGACACCCAGAAGAACTACCTCGCCTCGATCCCGGCCGGCCGGTTCGCCGAGCCGGAGGAGGTCGCCGCCGTCGTGCGCTGGATCGCCTCCGACGAGGCGAAGTACATCTCCGGCGCCGTCATCCCCGTGGACGGCGGCCTCGGCATGGGCCACTGAGCCCCGCCGCCCCCTGATCCCCGCACGTTCCACCGAAGGAGCACCATGAGTTCACTTGCAGGCAAGACCGCCGTCGTCACCGGGTCCTCGCGCGGCGTCGGCGCCGACACCGCGAAGCTGCTGGCCGGGGAGGGCGCCAACGTGGTCGTCAACTACCGGCAGAAGGCGCCCCGCGCCAACAAGGTCGTCAAGGAGATCGAGGCGGCCGGCGGGAAGGCCATCGCCGTCCAGGCGGACATGACCGAGCCCGAGGACGTCCGCAACCTGTTCGCCCGCGCCGTGGAGGCCTTCGGCGGGGTGGACGTGCTCGTGCTCAACGCCTCCGGCGGCATGGAGACGGACCTCGGTGAGGACTACGCGCTCAAGCTTAATCGGGACGCGCAGAACGACACCCTCAGCGCCGCGCTGGAGCACCTGCCCGAGGGCGGGCGCGTGGTCTTCGTGACCAGCCACCAGGCGCACTTCATCAACGACGTCGAGACCATGCCGGAGTACGTGGAGGTCGCCAAGTCCAAGCGCGCGGGTGAGGACGCCCTCACCGCCCGCATCCCGGAGCTGACCGGGAAGGGCATCACGTTCGTGGTGGTCTCCGGCGACATGATCGAGGGCACCGTGACCGCGACCCTGCTCAACCGGGCCCGTCCGGGGGCGCTCGAGGAGCGCCGCGAGGCCGCCGGCAAGCTCTACTCCGTGCGGGAGTTCGCCGAGGAGATCGCCCGCATGGTCACCGCGGACGTCCCCACCGGGCACGTCGAGCTCGTCGGCGGCGCCGACGACTTCCTGGCGAAGGCCGGTCGCCGCTAGGCCCACGGCTCCCGACGACGGCGGGGCGGTCACCTTCCCGGGTGACCGCCCCGCCGTCGTCCCTGCCGCCACCGGAGCCCGCGGCGGCGCGAAACCGTCCGCAATGTGACGCCGTCCGCCCGCCGAGATCGGAAGAGCACACGTCTGAACTCCAGTCACG
>NZ_AOSQ01000040.1:0-25037 GCF_000349605.1 Kocuria sp. UCD-OTCP | reverse complement strand
AGCGCCGATGGTACTGCACCCGGAAGGGTGTGGGAGAGTAGGACACCGCCGGACCACACCACCAGGGTCGAGCCCCCGCACCACACGGTGCGGGGGCTCCCCGCATTTAACACCCATCACCCAGCACGAGCTCTACGGGACAGGCCCTCATCCCACGGTGAGGGCCTGTGCTCATCCTTGGGCCCCGCTGCCGCCGGCGAGCGAGCCGGACCCGCGATACGGCCGCCGCTCCACGGACCGACCGCTGTCCGTCACAGAAGCGCGGGACCGGCCGACAGCGGATAATGCGGGCATGGATGCGACCGACCATGAGTCCTTCACCCCGAGGGTGATCGAGCAGGACGAGCAGCCCACGGCGGTGGTGACGGGAACGGTGGCCATGGGCGAGCTGCGGGAGTTCTTCGACCGCGCCTTCGGCGAACTGGGACAGGCGATGTCCGACGGGGCGTTCGAGCCGACGGGTCCTCCGATGGCCGTCTACCACGGGGTTCCGGCGGAGACGGTGCACCTGGAGGTGGGTTTCCCGGTGCAGGGGGAGGTCTCCCCGAAGGGCGCAGTGGTGGCGGGCCGGCTGTCCGCCTCTCGCGTGGCGACGTCCGTGCACCGCGGCAACTACGACGACCTCGGGCGATCCTGGCAGCACCTGGCGGAGTGGGCGGGGCAGCAGGGGCTCGCCCTCGGCGACCGCATGTGGGAGGTCTACGTGACCGAGCCGCGGCCGGGGGACGACCCTGCCGACATGGTCACCGAGCTCTACTGGATGCTTCGTCCCTGATGTCCCGCGGGCCGCTCGGCCCACGGCCGGGGAAGGCCTCGTCGATCCCGCCGCCGAAGACGTACACGCCCGCCGCCTTGGCCTCCTCGATGACGGCGTGCGAGGCGTCCACCACCGCCTCGAAATCCTCCTCGGGGACCACCATGGCCTCACTCGGGAACGAGATCAGGTACTTCGTCATGGAAGGGCTCCTCTGCTCCGGCGGCGCCGTCCCTCGGCTCCTCGGCGGGGCACCGCACGGGTGCCCCGCCCGATGATGGCTCCGACGCCGGACCTAGGGTCAAGGCGGAGCCTCGGGAACGATCCGCGGCATCCGGTCGAGGGGAGCCGTCCGAGCGGGCGCTGCGGGGCCCCGCCCCGCAGCGGATGGAGCCGGACGATTACCGAGCGGTGTGTGCGTCCGATAGCGTCAGCTCCGCCGGGTTCTCCTGTGCGGATCCGGTCGCGGTGTGCCGGCCGATGAGCTTGTTCATGACCACGGCGATGGCACCGTCCCCGGTCACGTTCGTCGCGGTGCCGAAGGAGTCGATGGCGATGTACGTGGCGATCATCAGGGCCACCGCGGTCTCGTCGAAGCCGAGCATGCCCTGGAGCAGACCCACGGCGGCCATGATCGCGCCGCCGGGAACGCCCGGGGCGGCGACCATCGTGATCCCCAGCATGAGGATGAAGCCCACGTAGGCCACGTCGTCGATGGGGGTGCCGGTGATGGTCATGACGGCCGTCGAGAACAGCACGATCTTCAGCGTGGACCCGGCGAGGTGGATCGTCGCGCTCAGCGGGATCACGAAGCCTGCCACGGACGGACGGACGCCGTTGGCCTCCGCGCACCTCAGGGTGACCGGGATGGTCGCGGCGGAGGACGACGTGCCCAGCGCTGTGGCGTAGGCCGGCAGCATGTTCTTCAGCAGGGTCGCGGGGTTGCGGCCCACGTAGATCCCCGCGACGACGTACTGGGCGACGAGCAGCACGACGGACAGGGCCAGGGCGACGAGCACCACCTTCGAGAAGGTGGCGACGACCACCAGGATCTGTCCGTTCATGGTGAGCCCCATGAACATCCCGAAGATGTAGAGGGGCAGCAGCGGGATGATGACCAGCTCCACGATGCGCATGATG
Organism: Kocuria sp. UCD-OTCP; assembly: GCF_000349605.1. NCBI lineage: Bacteria > Bacillati > Actinomycetota > Actinomycetes > Micrococcales > Micrococcaceae > Kocuria > Kocuria sp. UCD-OTCP. The sequence goes on along the minus strand of NZ_AOSQ01000040.1, from coordinate 23,143 downwards.
ATCCGGCGCAGGTCGTCCATGCTCCGGTGGAGGGTGTCACCCGGTATGAGGGTGATGCCCACCCCCAGGCAGAAGGCCAGGAGAAGCGCTGTCATGACGCCGAACACGGGTTCCATCTCGAGCGTGAAGAAGCCGGCGAGGGCGCTCTCCTCCGGGTTGGCCAGGGCGTCGACGTCTCGCTCCCCGGCCAGCAGCCACGGGTATCCGGCGCGGGCGACGGCGAAGGCCAGCAGACCGGAGAGGACGGTGGAGGCGTACGCGATGGCGGCGGTCACGCCGAGCCACTTGCCGGCCCCTCTGCCGAGGTCGCCGATGGCCGGGGTGACGAGACCGACGATCAGCAGCGGGACGATGAAGCCGAGGAAAGCGCTGAAGAGGCCGTTGAACGTCAGGAAGACTCGGGCGAGCGGTTCGGGAAAGAACAGACCGCAGGCGACGCCCAGGACGATGCCGAGCAGCACGCGCACCAGGAGGTGGGACGTGAGGGGTTTTTTGGACATGAGCCCATCATCCGACGAGGGAGCGGCCGGGGACGAATCGGGACAGAGGGTCGTCGGACCTGCTTATACAATGGGAACGATCATCATGGCGGACCGTTCTCCGGCCACCGCCGACATCCACGAGAGCCGACCGGCACCGCGTCGGCACAGAGGAGCGGTACGTGTCCGAGTCTTTCCAGCACGGGTCCCGGGACGAGCGTCGGAACGGACATTCCGGCGACCGCCGGTCCGGCGGAGGAGCCGGGCGCGAGGGCGACCGGTCCGGCGCCCAGCCCCGACGCCGTTTCGACGAGGGGCAGCGCGGTCCGGCTCGCGACGGCGAAGCGCGCGGACGCAACTCCCAGGACCGCGGAGCCGCCGACCGGCCCGGCCGCGACCGTCAGGACGACCGTCGTGGCGGGTACGCGCCGCGAGGCGACCGGCGGGACGACCGGCAAGGTGATCGTCGCGGAGGCTACAGCGACGACCGCCGGCGTGATGACCGTCAGGGTGAGCGGGGGTCGCGCCGTGAGGGCGAGGGCTACCGCGGTCGCCGCGACGACCGTCAGGACGAGCGTCGTGGCGGGTACGCGCCGCGAAGTGACCGGCGTGATGACCGTCAGGGTGAGCGGGGGTCGCGCCGTGAGGGCGAGGGCTACCGCGGTCGCCGCGACGACCGCCAGGACGACCGTCGTGGCGGGTACGCGCCGCGAGGCGACTGGCGGGACGACCGGCAAGGTGATCGTCGCGGAGGCTACGGCGACGACCGCCGGCGTGATGACCGGCAGGGTGAGCGGGGGCCGCGCCGGGAGGGCGAGGGCTACCGCGGTCGCCGCGACGACCGCCAGGACGACCGTCNCCGGCGTGATGACCGGCAGGGTGAGCGGGGGCCGCGCCGGGAGGGCGAGGGCTACCGCGGTCGCCGCGACGACCGCCAGGACGACCGTCGCGGTGGCTACGCCCCGCGCGGTGACCGGCGTGACGACCGGCAAGGTGACCGTCGCGGAGGCCACGGCGACGACCGCCGCGGCGGGTACGCGCCGCGAGGTGACCGACGCGGCGGGATCCCGGACCGCGACGAGGGCTACCGGGGCCGGCGTGACGACCGGGACGACGTCTCGACCCACCGTCACCGGGCGCCCGAGGTGGACGAGGACATCACGGGTCGTGAGCTCGACAAGCCGACCCGTGCCCAGCTGGGGGCGCTCGAGCCGCGCAACGCCGAGGCCGTCGCCAAGCACCTGGTCATGGCCGGGCGCTACCTGTTCGACGTCCCCGAGCTCGCGCTCGAGCACGCGCAGGCGGCGGGACGGCGCGGCGGCCGCATCGCCGCCGTGCGGGAGGCGACCGGCGTCGCGGCGTACGAGGCGGGTGACTACGCACTAGCGCTCAAGGAGCTGCGCACGTTCCGCCGGATGACCGGAGCCGACATCCACCTGCCCCTGATGGTCGACTGCGAGCGGGCCCTCGGACGCCTGGACAAGGCCGTGGAGCTCGCGACGTCCGAGGCCGTGCAGTCGCTCGAGCCCAGCGAGAAGGTGGAGCTGGCCATCGTCCTGGCCGGCATGCGCCGGGACCAGGGGGACGCCCAGGGTGCGGTGGACGCGCTGACCATTCCGCAGCTGGACAGGAACCGGGGCTTCCCGTACAGCCCCCGGCTGTTCCGCGCCTACGCCGAGGCCCTGCGGGGCGTCGGCAGGGACCGCGAGGCCCTGACCTGGGACCGGCAGGCCGTGGTGGCCGAGGCCGCCCTCGGGACGGGGCAGTTCGCCGAGCCGGAGATCGTCGACTTCGACGACGAGGAGGAGACCGAGCAGGTGCCGGCCGGCGGCGTCGTCCTGGCCGACGCCGAGGACACGGCCCAGGACCCGACCTCGGACCCGGCGGACGCACCGGCCGCAGACGCGGTCGAGGCCTCCGGCGACGATCCGGGCCTCGACCCCGACGGCGGGGCGGACGACGAGAGCGAGGACGTGCTCGACGAGGGCACCGAGGAGGAACCGGACCTGGATCCGGACGACGAGGCGGAGGGCTCGGAGCACGACCTGGACCCGGACGACGACTTCGAGGGCGGCTCCGAGGCCGACCTCGACCCGGACGACGACGAGGATCTCACCGACCTCGACGGCGACGACGCGAGTGACGACGAGCGTGACGAGGCGAGCGACGGCACGGACGGCGGCCCGCGGCGTGGCTGAGCGGCTGCTCGACCGGTACGACGCCGTCCTGAGCGATCTGGACGGCGTCGTCTACGCCGGCCCGCACGCCATCCCCGGCGCTCCGGAGGTCCTCCGCCGGATCTCCGAGGACGGCGTGCCCGTGGTGTTCGTGACGAACAACGCCTCGCGCTCCGTCGCGACGGTCGCCGAGCACCTGACGGACCTGGGCGTACCCACGGGCCCGGACGGCGTGGTGAGCGCCGCGCAGGCGGGAGCCGAGCTCCTGGCGCAGCGGGTCCCGGCCGGCACCGCGGTGCTCGTCACCGGTTCCCAGGCCCTGGCCGACGTCGTCGCGGAGGCCGGGCTGGTCCCGGTCCGCGCCCAGTCCGACGAGCCCCGCGCCGTGATCCAGGGCTTCGACCCCGGCCTGGGCTGGGCCGAGCTGGCCGAGGCCGCGTACACGCTGGCCGACCCGGACGTGCTGTGGGTCGCGACCAACACCGACCGCACCATTCCGCAGGCCCGCGGTCTGGCGCCCGGCAACGGCACGCTCGTGGCCGCCGTGGCGGCCACGACGGCGCGGCCGCCGGTCGTGGCCGGCAAGCCGGAGGCCCCCATCTTCCGCACCGCCGCCGAGCGGGCGGGCAGCGCCCGGCCCGTGGTGCTGGGGGACCGGCTGGACACCGACATCCGGGGCGGCAACGCCGCCGGCTTCGCGACGATCGCGGTCCTCACCGGGGTGGACACCGTGCACACGATCCTCGCCGCGTGCAGCGCGGAGCGCCCGGACCACGTCGTCGGGACCCTGCACGCGCTCTTCGAGCCGTATCCCGAGGTCGAGGTCTCGTCCTCCGCCGGAGCGCACTCCGCGCGCTGCGGAGCGGCGGAGGCCGAGACCGACGGCACGCGGCTGCGGATCCGCGGCGCCCAGGACGACCTCGACGCCTGGCGGGCCGCGTGCGCGGCCTGGTGGGCGGCGCACCCCGACACCGACGTCCCCGTGGTCCCGGACCCCGAGTGGGAGGCGGGCGAGTGACCGGGGGCGCCGGGGCGCAGCGCCCGGCCGGGGACGACGGCCCAGCCCTGCGCCCGACCGGTCACGCCCGGGTGGACGCCGTGCTGGACCGTGCCGGTGAGCTGGAGGCGCTGCCCGTCGCGGAGCACCCCGGCCGCTACGACGAGCTGCACGCGGCACTCGTCGCCGAGCTCGACGCCGAGCCCGGCACGGTCCCCGCCGGCCTCGTGCCGCGACCCGGCACCGGACAGGAGGAGGCGGCGCACCGGTGAGCTCCCGTCTCGACCAGGAGCTGACCGCGCGGGCGCTGGCCCGCTCCCGCACGGTCGCCGCCCGGTGGATCGGCGAGGGCCGGGTCCTCGTGAACGGCCGCCCCGCGACCAAGCCCTCCGTCCGGGTCGGCCCCGAGGACCTGCTGGAGGTCCGGCCCGCGGACGTCCCGGACTACGTCAGCCGGGCCGGGCACAAGCTCGCCGGAGCGCTCGCGGCCTTCCCGGACATCGACGTGGCGGGCAAGCGGTGCCTCGACGCCGGCGCCTCGACGGGCGGGTTCACCGACGTGCTGCTGCGACGGGGCGCCCGGGAGGTGGTCGCCGTGGACGTGGGCCACGACCAGCTCGACCCCTCGCTCCGGGCCGACCCCCGGGTGCGGGTGCTGGAGGGCATGAACGTGCGCTGGATGCGCCCCGAGGACATCGGCGGCCCGGCGGAGCTCACGGTCTGCGACCTGTCCTTCATCTCGCTCACCCTGGTCCTGGAGCCGCTGGCGGCGGCCACGGTGCCGGGCGGTGACCTCGTGCTCATGGTCAAGCCGCAGTTCGAGGTCGGTGCCGAGCGCCTCGCGCGCACGGGGGTGGTCACGAGCGAGCAGGAGCGGGCCCGGGCCGTCGAGGCCGTGGCCGCCGCCGCCCGGGCCCACGGACTGTCGGTCCGGGGCCGGGAGCGCAGCCCGCTGCCGGGCCAGGACGGCAACCACGAGTTCTTCCTGTGGTGCCGCCGGGACCAGCCGTCCTGACTGTCCCCGCCCTCGCGTAGGGTGGTGAGCGGTGCCCGGTCCGCGGGCACGGCGTGCGCCACGGGCCGGTCCCGGTCCTGACGACGCCCGCGCGCACCGAGCAGTCGAGAACGGGAGGACCCGGTGAGCAGAAAGATCCTGGTCATGGCCCACATGGGCCGGCAAGAGGCCAAGGACGCCGCCCGCGACTCCTGTCTCCAGCTGCACGAGGCCGGCCTGGTGCCGGTGATCTCGCGGGCGGACCTCGAGGCGCTCCAGGAGGACGCGGAGCCGCTCGCGCCCGTGGAGGTCATCGAGGAGGACGTCTCCCTGCGGGAGATCGAGCTCGTCATGGTGCTCGGCGGGGACGGGTCCATCCTGCGCGCCGCCGAACTGGTGCGCAGCGTTGACACCCCGCTGCTCGGGGTCAACCTGGGCCACGTGGGCTTCCTCGCCGAGAGCGAGCGCTCCGACCTGCGCGAGTCCGTGGAGGCCATCGTGGACGGGCGCTACACGGTGGAGCAGCGCATGACGATCGACGTCACCGTGTGGCAGGGCGAGAAGAAGGTCCTGCACACCTGGGCGCTGAACGAGGCCTCGGTGGAGAAGGGCGACCGCGAGAAGATGGTCGAGGTGGTCATCGAGGTGGACCGCCGGCCGCTGAGCACCTTCGGGTGCGACGGTGTGGTCCTCGCCACCCCGACCGGATCCACCGCCTACGCGTTCTCCGCAGGCGGGCCCGTGGTGTGGCCAGAGGTCGAGGCGCTGCTCATGGTGCCCCTCAGCGCCCACGCCCTGTTCTCCCGGCCCCTGGTCATCTCCCCGAACTCCATGATGGCCGTCGAGGTCCTCACCCGCACCGACGCCCGCGGCGTGCTGTGGTGCGACGGCCGCCGGACCACCGAGCTGCCGCCGGGCTCCCGGATCGAGGTGGTGCGCTCCCCGAAGGCGGTCAATCTCGCGCGGATGCACCTCACCCCCTTCTCGGAGCGACTCGTGCGGAAGTTCGAGCTGCCCACGAGCGGCTGGCGGGGGCCGGTGCCCCCGCACGAGGCGGCCGCGGCGCGGACCACGGCCCTGCCCGTCGTCCGCGGCGACGAGGCGCAGGAGCAGCAGAAGTCCACCGTCGGGCACGAGATGCCGCACGAGCCGGACGCCCCGGCGCCCACCGTACCCACGACGAGTCCGGGGAGGCCGGCTGAATGATCGAGGAGATCCGCATCCACGACCTCGGGGTCATCACCGACGCCGTGCTGCCCCTCGGCCCGGGGCTGAGCATCCTCTCCGGTGAGACCGGCGCGGGCAAGACCATGGTGGTGACCGCCCTCGGGATGCTGCTGGGCAACCGCTCCGACGCCGGCGCCGTGCGCTCCGGGGCGCCCAAGGCCGTCGCCGAGGCCGTCGTGCGGGTGCCGGCCGGCCATCCCGCCGCGGTCCTCGTCGAGGACGCCGGCGGCGCGGTGGACGTCGAGGCCGTCGGGGACGCCGAGGAGGCCCTCGTCACCGTCGCGCGGACGGTGACCGCGGAGGGGCGCAGCCGCGCCCACGTCGGTGGCCGCTCCGCTCCCGTGGGCACCCTCTCCGCGGTGGGCCAGACCCTGGTGGCGGTGCACGGCCAGTCCGACCAGCTGCGGCTGAGGTCCCCGGCCGCCCAGCGCCACGCCCTGGACCAGTACGCGGGGGAGGAGCTGGCCGCGGAGCTGCGCCGCTACCGGGAGCGCCTCGACGAGTACCGCTCCGTGCAGCAGACCCTGCGCGAGGTCACCGAGCACGGCCGCGAACGCGCCCTCGAGGCGCAGAGCCTGCAGGGCGCCCTCGAGGAGATCGACGCCGTGGACCCCCAGCCCGGCGAGGACGAGCGCCTCGACCAGGAGAGCCAGAAGCTGACCAACCTCGAGCAGCTGCGCGCCGCCGCCCTCACGGCCCACGCCGCTCTGAGCGGCGGGGAGTTCGCCGACGCCGACACCCCGGACGCGACCGCCCTCGTGGCGGCGGCGCACCGGGCCCTGGAGCAGGAGGCCGGCTCCGACCGTGATCTCGAGGAGCTGTCGGGGCGGGTCGCCGAGCTGGCCGTGCTCGTCAACGACATCGCCGCGGACCTCTCGGGCTACGCCTCGGGGCTCGACGACGAGGGCCCCGCCCGCCTGGCCGAGGTGGAGTCCCGGCGGGCCAAGCTCAAGTCCCTGACCCGCAAGTACGGCGCCACCGTGGACGAGGTCCTCGACTGGGCGGGGCGCTCGCGGGCGCGCCTCGACGAGCTGACGGACGACCCCGCGCGGGAGCAGGAGCTCCGGGCGCGGCTCGAGCAGCTGCACGCCGAGCTGAGCGAGCTGGCCGCGCGGATGACCGAACGGCGCCGGGACGCCGCCCACCGGCTCTCCGGTGCCGTCAGCTCCGAGCTCACGGCACTGGCCATGCCCAACGCCTCCCTCGTCATCGAGGTCGAGCCCACCGAGGAGTTCTCCGGCCACGGGAGGGACGAGATCTCGTTCCTCCTCAGACCGCACGCCGCCGCCGCGCCCCGGCCCCTCGGCAAGGGCGCCTCCGGCGGTGAGCTGTCCCGCCTCATGCTCGCCATCGAGGTGGTCCTCGCCGCCGTGGACCCCGTGCCCACCTTCGTCTTCGACGAGGTGGACTCGGGGGTGGGCGGCAAGGCCGCCGTGGAGATCGGCCGCCGGCTGAAGATGCTCGCCCAGCACGTCCAGGTCCTCGTGGTGACGCACCTGCCGCAGGTCGCGGCGTTCGCCGACCAGCACATCCTCGTCACGAAGAGCACGGACGCCACGGTCAGCGACGTGCGCGTGCTCGACGCGGAGGAGCGCGTGGTGGAGCTCGCCCGCATGCTCGCCGGCCACGAGGACTCCGCGGCGGCCCGTGAGCACGCCCGGGAGCTCGTCCGTGGCGCGGTGCTCTGAGGTGCCGCCGCCCGGTGATCCCCAGCACGCAACCGACGTCCTGAGCGGACAAGAATGATAGGGTCGAATTCCGTGGTGAATGCAAACGAAGCCGCCCACGAGGCCGGCGCACAGCAGACCGAAAACCAGCGACCGGGCAAGGTGACCCGCCAGATCTTCGTGACGGGCGGCGTGGCCTCCTCCCTCGGCAAGGGCCTGACGGCCTCGTCCCTCGGGATGCTGCTGCGGGCGCGCGGGCTCTCCGTGACGATGCAGAAGCTGGATCCGTACCTCAACGTCGATCCGGGCACCATGAACCCCTTCCAGCACGGCGAGGTCTTCGTGACCGACGACGGGGCGGAGACCGACCTCGACATCGGCCACTACGAGCGGTTCCTCGACGAGAACCTCGACGCCTCGGCGAACGTGACCACCGGACAGGTGTACTCCACGGTCATCGCCAAGGAGCGCCGCGGCGAGTACCTCGGGGACACCGTCCAGGTCATCCCCCACATCACCGACGAGCTGAAGAACCGCATGCGCCGCCGCGCGCAGGGCGACGACCAGCCGGACATCATCATCACCGAGATCGGCGGCACGGTCGGCGACATCGAGTCCCAGCCGTTCCTCGAGGCCGCGCGGCAGGTCCGCCAGGACGTCGGCCGCCGCAACGTGTTCTACCTGCACGTCTCCCTGATCCCGTACATCGGTCCTTCGGGCGAGCTGAAGACCAAGCCGACCCAGCACTCCGTGGCGGCGCTGCGCGGGCTCGGCATCCAGCCGGACGCGCTGGTGCTGCGCTCCGACCGGCAGGTGCCGGACACGATGCTGCGCAAGATCGGCAACGCCTGCGACGTCGACCACGACGCCGTGATCTCCTGCCCCGACGCCCCGAGCATCTACGACATCCCCCGGACCCTGCACAGCCAGGGGCTCGACACCTACATCCTCGACTACCTGGGGCTGGACTACCGGAACGCGGACCTGGCGCAGTGGGAGCGGCTGCTCAAGGCCGTGCACGAGCCCTCCCACTTCGTCACGGTGGCCATGGTCGGCAAGTACATCGACCTGCCGGACGCCTACCTGTCGGTCTCCGAGGCCCTGCGGGCCGGCGGCTTCGCCAACGACGCCCGCGTGAAGATCAAGTGGGTGGCCTCGGACCTGTGCGAGACGCCGGAGGGCGCCCAGCGCGAGCTCGGCGACGTCGACGCGATCTGCGTCCCCGGGGGCTTCGGCATCCGCGGCATCGAGGGCAAGCTCGGCACCCTGCGCTTCGCCCGGGAGCACCGCATCCCGACCCTCGGGCTGTGCCTGGGCCTGCAGTGCATGGTCATCGAGTTCGCCCGCTCGGAGCTCGGCCTGGCGGGGGCCTCCTCGACCGAGTTCGAGCCGGAGACCGCCCACCCGGTCGTGGCGACCATGGACGAGCAGAAGCAGTTCGTCGAGGGTGCCGGTGACCTGGGCGGCACCATGCGGCTCGGCCTCTACGACGCGCAGCTGCGGCCCGGGTCCGTCGTGGCCGGCGCCTACGGCTCCACCGAGGTCAAGGAGCGCCACCGTCACCGTTACGAGGTCAACAACGAGTACCGGGAGCGCCTCGAGGAGGCGGGGCTCGTGATCTCCGGGACCTCTCCGGGCGGCACCCTCGTGGAGTTCGTGGAGCTGCCCGCCGACGTCCACCCGTACTACGTGGGCACCCAGGCGCACCCCGAGCTCATGTCCCGCCCGACCCGCCCGCACCCGCTGTTCGACGGGCTCGTCAAGGCGGCCCTCGAGCGCCGTGAGGCCGAGGGCCGCTGAGCCCCCGCCCGTCACCGCACGGGCGTCCCGGTGCAGGCGCCGGTCCTCGCGAGGACCGGCGCCTGCACCGTCTCCCCATCCGCACCCCGCCCGCCGCTCCCGTCGCCCCGCGACGGCGGCCGTTCCGAAAGAGACCCCATGGACATCCGCCACCTCGCACCCGAGGAGCTCTCCGACCAGCTCAGCGACCGCCGCACGGTGGCCTCCGAGACGGTCTACGAGGGCTTCATCTGGGACGTCCGGCGCGACGAGTTCGAGCTCGCCAGGGGGGAGGACCCGCTGCGGCGCGACTACATCACCCACCCCGGCGCCGTGTCCGTGCTCGTGCTCAACGACCGCGACGAGGTGTTCCTGATCAACCAGTACCGCCGGCCGGTCGGGATGACCATGTGGGAGATCCCCGCCGGCCTGCTCGATGTCGAGGGGGAGGACCCCGCCGTGGCGGCCCAGCGGGAGCTCGCGGAGGAGGCCGACCTGCGGGCCGAGCGCTGGGACGTGCTCGTGGACTTCCACAACAGCCCCGGTTCCTCCTCGGAGGCCAACCGGATCTTCCTGGCCCGTGGTCTCAGCGACGTCCCGGACCACGAGCTCCACGAGCGGGACGGCGAGGAGGCGGAGATCCACGGGGCGTGGGTCCCGCTCGACGGAGCGGTGCGGGCGGTGCTGGAGGGCCGGCTGAACTCGCCCGCCGCGGTGATCGGGGTCCTCGCCGCCCACGCCGCCCGGGCGGAGGGCTACCGGTCCCTGCGCCCGGCCGACGCCCCGTGGCCCGGTCACCCCGACCTCCGGTGACCGGCCTCCCCACCGACGGGACGTCCGGGACCTCGCCCGGCGCCCCGTCCGGTGACCACCCCGGCGACGCGCTCGACCGCGCCCTGGAGCGCTATCTGCAGCACCTGGCCGTCGAACGGGGGCTGGCCGCCAACACGCTGGCCGCCTACCGCCGGGACCTGCGCCGCTACGCCGAGCACCTCCGCGAGCGGACGGACCCGCCCGTGACCACCCCGGAGGGCATCACCACCGGTCACGTGCGCGACTTCCTCCGGGACCTGTCCGCCGGGTCGCAGGACAGCGCGCCCCTGAGCACCCGCAGCGCCGCCCGCACCCTCGTCGCGGTCCGGGGCGCCCACCGGTTCTGGGTCCTCGAGGGGATGACGCGCACGGACCCCGCGGCCCCCGTCCAGCCGCCCACGCCCGGGATGCGCCTGCCCAAGGCCGTCCCGGTCGAGCAGGTCACCGCGCTGCTCGAGTCGACCGGCACCGACACCCCCCAGCAGCTGCGCGACCGGGCGCTGCTGGAGCTGCTCTACTCGACGGGCGCCCGGATCTCGGAGGCGACCGGCCTCGACGTCGACGACCTCTCCCGGGCCGTGCGCCGCAGCGGGGAACCGGAGGAGAGCGGAGCGGGGATGCCCTTCGTGCGGCTGTTCGGCAAGGGCGGCAAGGAACGGATGGTGCCGCTGGGCTCCTGGGCCGTGCGCGCCGTGGACGAGTGGCTCGTGCGGGGCCGGCCCGCGCTCGCCGCCCGGGGACGAGGCACCCCCGCGCTGTTCCTCAACGCCCGGGGCGGGCGGATCAGCCGCCAGACGGCGTGGACCACGGTGAAGAGCGCGGCGGAGCGGGTGGGCCTGGGCGACCGGATCACCCCGCACACGCTGCGGCACTCCTTCGCGACCCACCTCCTCGAGGGCGGCGCCGACCTGCGGGTCGTCCAGGAGCTGCTCGGCCACGCGTCGGTCAGCACCACCCAGGTCTACACCCTGGTGACCGTCGACTCCCTGCGCGAGGTCTACGCCGCAGCCCACCCCCGCGCCCGGTAGCCGGGGCGGGTCACCGGCAGCGCGTCCCGGAGGGGTCACACACGCGCCGGTGCTTTCGGGAAGGCCCGCCGGCGGCCTAGCCTGGACGCACGCCCGAGCGCTCCGCTCGGCGGACGGACGGGGACGTCATGCGCGAGACCACGCGGCACAGCACACGGCAGACCACGCAGCCCAGCACGCGGAGGACCGGGCGGACGGGCCGGACGCTGCTCGTCCTGCTGTTCGCCCTCGGACTGGCCTTCCCGGGACTGGTCCTCCCCGGCCTCGGCACCCCGGCGTTCGGGGCCACGGCGATCCAGGCCGAGCACCAGCGGCTCGGGGGAGCGGACGGCCGGCTCGGCCGGGCCCTGGGGGCCGAGCGGTGCGGGCTCGTCCGGGGCGGCTGCTACCAGAAGTTCGAGCGCGGGACCATCCACTGGTCCCCGCGGACCGGGGCCCGTCCCACGTGGGGTGCGATCCGTGCGGCGTGGGCCGCGCAGGACCACGAGCGGGGGCCGCTGGGCTACCCCGTGGGCCGTGAGGTGTGCGGACTGCGCGACGCCGGCTGCCACCAGGCCTTCGAGGGCGGGGTCGTGGTGTGGTCGCGGCCGAGCGGGGCGCATCCCACCGGCGGCGGCATCCGGGCGGCCTGGCTGCGCCACGGCGCGGAGCACGGCGCCCTGGGGTATCCGGTCTCGGCGGAGTCCTGCACGGGCGGCGGCTGCCGTCAGACCTTCCAGCGCGGGTCCGTCAGCTGGGCCCGCGGCGCCGGAACCCGGGTGGTCCGGGAGATCGACCGTGCCGCGTCGGTGTACGTCGTCGTCAACAAGCGCCGCCCCCTCGACCCGGCCGACCACGTGCCGCGCCCCCTCGAGTCCGTGGGCGGGCAGCTCCTGCGGGCGGACGCCGCCGCGGCGTTCCGGCGGATGCAGCGGGCCGCGGCGGCGGACGGGGCGCCCCTGACCGCGGTCAGCGGCTACCGCTCCTACGCCACGCAGGCCGGCCTCTACCGCGACTACGTGGCGCGCTACGGGCAGGCGCAGGCGGACCTGATCTCGGCGAGGCCGGGTCACAGCGAGCACCAGACCGGGCTGGTCATGGACATCGGCGACCCGAGCGGGGAGTGCGGTCTGCAGAGCTGCTTCGAGGGGACCCCGGCCGGGGCGTGGGCGCGCGAGCACGCCCACGAGCACGGCTTCGTCGTGCGGTATCCCCGCGGCCGGACCGCGACCACGGGCTACGCCTACGAGCCGTGGCACCTGCGCTACGTCGGCGTGCACGTGGCCTCCGGCATGGTCGACCAGGACATCCCCACGCTCGAGCACTACATGGGGCTGCCCGCGGCGCCCACCTACTGAGCCCGCCGCGTCCCGCCCGGACGTCTCCCGTCCGGACCGTCGCGGGACGGGAGCGGACCGGCGGAGACGGGCAGGGGGACGGGTCCCCGGACCCGCCCCCCGCCCGGCGCGCTACAGGTGCCGCTCGTCCGGGCCGTTGTACTCGGACAGCGGGCGGATCAGGGAGTTGGCGGCCACCTGCTCCATGACGTGCGCGGTCCAGCCGGTGATCCGGGCGGCCACGAACAGCGGGGTGAACGTGGGGATGTCGAAGCCCATGAGCCAGTAGGTGGGACCGGCGGGGTAGTCGAGGTTGGGCTTGATGCCCTTCGCCTGGTCCATGGACCGCTCGAGCCCGTTGTACAGGCCCAGCAGCTCGCCCCGGCCGTAGTGGGCGACCATCGTGTCCAGGGCCGCCTTCATGGTGGGCACCCGCGAGTCACCGTGCTTGTACACGCGGTGGCCGAAGCCCATGACCTTCTTCTTCGCCGCCAGGGCCTCGTCCATCCAGGCCTTGGCGCGGGTCTCGGCCTCGGCCTCGGTCTCCTCCTTGCGGATGCCCAGCTCCACGAACGTCTCCATGACGGCCTCGTTGGCCCCGCCGTGCAGCGGGCCCTTGAGCGCGCCGATGGCGGCCGTGACCGCCGAGTGCAGGTCCGACAGGGTCGAGGTCACCACCCGGGCCGTGAACGTCGAGGCGTTGAAGGAGTGCTCGGCGTAGAGGATCATCGACACGTTGAACGCCTCGACGACCTGGGGGTCGGCCTCCTCGCCGAAGGCCATCCACAGGAAGTTCGCCGAGTAGTCGAGGTCGTCGCGCGGCTCCACCACGTCCTGGCCGCGGCGTCGGCGCTGGTCGTAGCAGACGACGGCGGGCATCGCCGCGAACAGCTTCTGCGCCTTGGCCAGGTTCGCCGCGGGGGAGGAGTCCTCGGCCTGCGGGTCCTGGGCGCCCAGGACGGAGGCTGCGGTGCGGCACACGTCCATGGGGTGGCAGGTGGTCGGCAGGGCGTCGATGATCGCCTTGAGCTCGGGCGTCAGCGCCCGGTGCTCCCGCTCCCGGGCCCGGAACTCCGCCAGCTCCTCGTCCGTGGGCAGCTCGCCGTTCCACAGCAGCAGGGCGACCTGCTCGAAGGAGCAGTTCGCCGCGAGCTCCTGGACGGGATAGCCGCGGTAGAGCAGGGAGTTGGTGTCCGGGTTGACCTTGGAGATGGCCGTGTAGTCGGCGACGACGCCGGCCAGTCCCTTGTGGACCTCGCTCTGGGTCTCGGTCATGGTGGTCTCCTTCACGTGGTCGGTGCGGTGGGTGCGGTCAGTGGTGCAGCCCGGGGACCTCGAAGTCGAAGACCCCGGAGTCGAACTGGTTGTACCCGTTGTAGTCCACCAGTTCGTAGAGCCGGGCGCGAGTGAGCATCTCCGGCACGGCCGCCTCCTGGGTGCCGTCGGTGCGGAGGGTGTCCAGCACGCGCTCCATGGCGCCCAGGGCGGCGCGCATCAGGGTCACCGGGTAGATGATCATGTTCACCCCGGCGTCCTGGAGCTGGTCGGCGGTGAACAGCTGCGACTTCCCGAACTCGGTCATGTTCGCCAGGATCGGCACGTCCACCGCGGCCCGCATCGCCTCGAACTCGGACAGGTCGGCCATGGCCTCGGGGAAGATCGCGTCCGCCCCGGCGTCCACCAGGGCCTTCGCCCGGTCGGTGGCGGCGTCCAGGCCCTCGACGCCGCGGATGTCGGTGCGGGCCATGATCAGGAAGTTCGGGTCCCGGCGGGCCTCGGCGGCGGCCCGGATCCGCTTGACGGCGGTGGCCAGGTCCACGACGTTCTTGCCGTCCAGGTGGCCGCAGCGCTTGGGGTTGAACTGGTCCTCGATGTGGCACCCGGCCAGGCCGGCGTTCTCGAGCTCCTGGACGGTGCGGGCCACGTTCATGGGCTCGCCGAAGCCGGTGTCGGCGTCCACGAGGCACGGCAGATCGGTCACCCGGGCGATCTGCCCGGCCCGGGCGGCCACCTCGGGCAGGGCGGTGAGCCCGATGTCGGGGAAGCCGAGCTCGTTGGCGAGCACGGCCCCGGAGATGTAGACGCCGTCGAAGCCCTGCTCCTGGATGAGCTTCGTGGACAACGGGGTGTAGGCGCCGGGGAAGCGGACGGTGCGGGGGCCGGCCAGCATCTCGCGCAGGGCGATCCGCTTGGCCTCGGGGGTGGTGGTGGAGAACAGCATGGCTTAGAAGATTCCCTTCGTGCCGGTGCGCAGGGGATGCGAGGCGGTGACGTTGAGGGCGTCGAGCTCGCCGGCGCCCAGGGCCGGGAGGTTCTCGGCGGCGGCGATGAACCGGTCCAGCTCGTCGTCGGCGACGATCCCGGCGGCCAGCGTCCGCAGCTTGGTGACGTACTGCTCGCGGGCGAACGGGCGGGCGCCCAGCGGGTGGGCGTCGGCCACGGCGATCTCGTCGGTGATCACGGTGCCGTCGGTGAGGGTGATCTCCACCGACCCGCCGAAGGCCTTCTCGCTGATGTCCAGGGAGTGGTAGCGGCGGGTCCACTCGGGGTCCTCGGCGGTGGTCACCTTCTGCCACAGCTCGACGGTGTCCGGGCGTCCGGCGCGCTCCGGGGCGTAGGAGTCCACGTGGTGCCAGGTGCCGTCCTGCAGGGCCACGGTGAAGATGTAGGGGATCGAGTGGTCGAGGGTCTCCCGCGATGCGGTGGGGTCGTACTTCTGCGGGTCGTTGGCCCCGGAGCCGATGACGTAGTGGGTGTGGTGGCTGGTGCGGATCACCACCGAGGTCACGTTGTCGGGGTCCTTTGCCTCGGGGTGCTCGCGGTGCAGCTTGCGGGCCAGGTCGATCCAGGCCTGCGCCTGGTACTCCGCCGAGTGCTCCTTGGTGTAGGTGTCCAGGATCGCGGCCTTGGCCTCCCCGGGGGCCGGCAGCGGGACCTCGTAGGCCGCACCCGGGCCGTCCAGCAGCCAGGCGATGACCCCGTCCTCGCCCTCGTAGATGGGGGTGGGGGAGGTCTGCCCGCGCATGGCGCGGTCCACGGCCTCCACGGCCATCTTCCCGGCGAAGGCCGGGGCGTGGGCCTTCCAGGTGGAGATCTCGCCCTTGCGGGACTGGCGGGTGGCGGTGGTGGTGTGCAGGCCCTGGCCGATGGCGTGGAAGATCGTCTCCACGGGCAGGCCGAGCAGGGTGCCGATCCCGGCGGCCGCGGAGGGGCCGAGGTGGGCGACGTGGTCGATCTTGTGGGCGTGCAGGCAGATCGCCTTCACGAGGTCCACCTGCAGCTCGTAGCCGGTGGCGATGCCGCGGACCAGGTCGTGGCCGGTGGCCCCCACGTGCTGGGCCACGGCCAGGATCGGGGGGATGTTGTCGCCGGGGTGGGAGTACTCGGCGGCCAGGAACGTGTCGTGGTAGTCGAGCTCGCGCACGGCCACGCCGTTGGCCCACGCCGCCCACTCGGGGGAGACCTTGCGGGTGGCGGTGTCCACGCCGTAGAGGCCCGAGCCCGTGCCGCCCGGGGTGGGCGCGTGGGCCAGGGCCTGGTCCCGGGCGGAGACGATCGGGTCGCGGTTGAGGGAGGCGATCGCGACCGAGGCGTTGTCCAGGACCCGGTTGATCACCATCTCCGTCACCTCGGGGGTGACCTCGACCGGGTCGGCGGCGACCTCGGCCATCTTCCAGGCGAGCTGCTCCTCGCGGGGCAGGTTGTCCTTGGACGGGTGGACGCGCACGGAATGGAGAACGGTCATGGGAGTTCCTCTCGTGGGGACGGACGACCGCCGGCGGCGGTCGAAGGGGTGTCCGCGCTCAGCCGGCGGCCTCGAGCGGGGGAGCGGGCTGGACCCACTCCCGGACAGGGGTGGTCAGGACGGCCTGCAGCGAGTTGGCCAGGTGCACACGGGTCGCCGCCTCGGCGAGCTCCTCGGAGCCCTCCGCGACGGCGCGGGCGATCTGGGCGTGCTCGGCGGCGGCGCGCGCGAGCCGGTCGGGGTTGGTGCGGGAGAGCTTGCGCACCCGGGCCAGGTGCAGGCGCAGGGAGCGCTGGGCCGCGGTGAGGTACGGATTGGCCGTGGCCTCGTCGATGGCGCGGTCCATGCGCTCCACGAGGTCGTAGTACCCGGCCCGGTCCGTGCCCGGCCCGTGGAGCTGGGCCACGACCGCCTCGAGCTCGGCGGCCAGCTCCTGGAACGCGACGGGGTCGCGGCGCCGGGCGGCCAGCCGGGCCGCCCGGCAGTCGAGGGCCTCCCGCAGCTCGAACAGGGCGCGGACGTCCTCGAGGGAGACCTGGGAGACCACGACGCCGCGGCCCCGGTGCGCCTCCGCGAGACCGTCGGCGGTGAGCCGGCTGAGGGCCTCGCGGATCGGCGTGCGCGAGATGCCGAAGCGCTCCGACTGCTCGACCTCGCCGAGCACCTGGCCCGGGAGCAGCCGCCACTCGACGATGTCCTCGCGCAGGGCCTCGTAGGCGCGGTCGCTGGCTCGCACGGCTCCCTCCTCGCTCTTGTCGCCCGCGACGGGGAGTGCGCCGCGGACTCTGGGTGACAGGCATCACAATGCCCGAGCATTGTATACACAGTTCGGTACGGATGACGAGGGATTTGGTCCGGATCGGCTCGATCGTGCATCTGTGTATACAGAGGTCTTGTCGTGTGTGACCTGCACCACTAGGGTGTCCGGCAGGACCGCAACCCCTGGGAGGGACCCATGAGCACCGACCACCGAACACCGCCGCCGGCCGAGGGCTACGCGGAGGTCTACCGCCGCAGCGTGCAGGACCCGGAGGGGTTCTGGCTCGACGCCGCCCGCGCCGTGGACTGGGTGCGCGAGCCCACCACCGCCCTCGACGACACCGCAGCCCCGCTCTACCGCTGGTTCCCCGACGGCGAGCTCAACACCTCCTACAACGCCCTCGACCGACATGTGGAGGCCGGTCACGGCGAGCGCACCGCGCTCGTCTACGACTCCGCCGTGCTGGGGGTCCAGGAGCGGTTCAGCTACGCGCGCCTGCGGGACGACGTCGCCCTGTTCGCCGGGGCGCTCGCCGCCCGGGGGGTGGGCAAGGGCGACCGGGTGCTCGTCTACCTCCCGATGATCCCGCAGGCCGTCGTGGCGATGCTCGCCTGCGCCCGGCTGGGTGCGGTGCACTCGGTGGTCTTCGGCGGGTTCGCCCCGAAGGAGCTCGCCTCCCGCATCGACGACTCCCGGCCGGTCGTGGTGGTGACCACGACCGGCGGGGTGGAGCCGAGGCGGCGGATCGAGTACATCCCGGCCATCGAGGAGGCCCTGCGGCTCGCCGAGCACGCCCCCGGGACGGTGCTGGTGCACGAGCGCCCGGGGTTCGAGACGACGCTCGAGGACGCCCGGGGCCGGGCCGGGGCCGGCGGGCAGCCGGCCGTCGAGTGGCTCGACTGGGCGGAGGCCGTCGAGGGCGCCGAGCCCGCGGCGCCCGTCCCGGTCGCGGCCACCGACCCGCTCTACGTCCTGTACACCTCCGGGACCACCGGGACCCCCAAGGGCGTGGTCCGCGACAACGGCGGGCACGCCGTGGCCCTGACGTGGTCCATGCGCCACATCTACGACGTCGGCCCCGGCGAGGTGATGTGGACCGCGTCCGACGTCGGCTGGGTGGTGGGCCACTCCTACATCGTCTACGGCCCGCTCCTGGCCGGCGCCACGACCGTGCTCTACGAGGGCAAGCCCGTGGGCACCCCGGACGCCGGGGCGTTCTGGCAGCGCGTCGAGGACCACGGCGTCAAGGTGCTGTTCACGGCGCCCACGGCCCTGCGGGCCATCCGCCGGGCGGATCCCGAGGGCGAGCTGGTGCGCCGGCACGACATCGGCTCCCTGCGGGCCCTGTTCGTGGCGGGGGAGCGGCTCGACCCGGAGACGTACCACTGGGCCGCCCGGGTGCTGGGCGTCCCGGTCGTCGACCACTGGTGGCAGACGGAGACGGGGTGGGCCATCTGCGCCAACCCCTTCGGGATCGAGCGGCTGCCCCTGAAGGCCGGCTCGCCGTCCGTGCCGGTGCCGGGCTACCGGGTGGAGATCCTGGACCCGCTGGGCCGGCCGGTGGAGACCGGCGAGGAGGGCAACATCGCCCTGCGCCTCCCGCTGCCGCCGGGCACGCTCCCCACGCTGTGGGGCGACGACCAGCGGTTCGTGGACTCCTACCTCAGCGCGTTCCCCGGCTACTACGCCACGGGTGACTCCGGCCACGTGGACGAGGACGGCTACGTCTACGTCATGGGGCGCACCGACGACGTCATCAACGTCTCCGGGCACCGCCTGTCCACCGGGGCCATGGAGCAGGTCCTCGCCTCCCACCCGGCGGTGGCCGAGTGCGCCGTGATCGGGGTGGGGGACCCGCTGAAGGGCCAGCGGCCGTCCGGGTACGTGGTGCTCAAGACCGGTGCCGACGTCCCGCCGGAGCAGCTCCGGGAGGAGCTCGTGGCGCTCGTGCGCCGGCAGATCGGGGCGGTGGCGGACTTCAAGGACGTGGCCGTGGTGGAGGGGCTCCCCAAGACCCGCTCGGGGAAGATCCTGCGCAAGACCATGCGGCAGATGGCCGACGGCGAGGACTACACCGTGCCCTCGACGATCGAGGACGCCTCCGTGCTCGAGGCCCTCGAGGGCGTGCTGCGCCCGCCGAGCGGTTCGTGACGCTCCGGCGCACGGCACGGGGTCAGCGGCCGGGGGAGACGTCCTGCCCGGCCCAGCCGTACTCGAGCTCGGGCCGCCCGGGGGTGCCGTGGCGTGGGCGGCGCTGCACGAGGCCCCGGGCCGTCAGGTGCTCGAGGTAGCGCCGCGCCGTGACCCGGGACAGCGTGCTGCGCTCGGCGACCTCACCGGCCGAGAGCCACTCCCCGCCCCGGATCAGCGCGGTGACGGACTCGAGGGTCTGCGGGGACAGGCCCTTGGGCGCGTCCGGGCGGGTGGGCGCGCCCAGGGCCGCGAACGCGCGGTCCACCTCCGCCTGGCCCACCGTCCCGGCCGCGCCCAGGGCGGAGCGGTAGCGCCGGTAGGCGTCGAGCTTCTCCTCGAACACGGCGTAGGTGAAGGGCTTGATGAGGTAGCCGACCACGCCCAGGGTGCTCGCGGCCCGGACGGTCGCCACGTCCCGGTGCGCCGTGATCACCAGCAGGTCCACCGTCTCGCCGCGGGCGCGCAGGGTCCGTGCCACGTCGAGACCGGACATGTCCGGCAGGTTCACGTCCAGCAGCACCAGGTCCACGGGTCGCCCCGCCCGCCGGGCGGCCTGCACGGCCTGCACGGCCGTCCGCCCGGACACGGCGGTGGCGGCCGCCTCGAAGCCCGGTGAGCGCTCGACGTACTGGGCGTGGGCGGCGGCGGTGAGCGGCTCGTCGTCGACGACCAGGACGCGGACCGGCGCGCTCACGGGGCCCGCCCCGCCGCGGCGTCGCGGGCCACCGGGACGGTCACCGTGAACACGGCCCCGCCGTCGTTGCGGTGCTCGATCCGCGCGCCCCACCGCTCGACGACCTCCCGCACCAGGTGCAGGCCCACGCCGCGGCCCTCCGGGCCGGCCGGCTTCGTGGTGACGCCGAGCTCGAACACCTCCCGGGCGAGGTCGTCGGGGACCCCCATCCCGGTGTCGGCGACGGTGATCACGACCGCGTCCCGGGCGGGGTCCGCGGCGTCGGGCGCCCGGGCGATCTCGACCTCGACGACCGGGCGGACCCGGTCGGCGTTGGCCGCGGCGGCCTCGACGGCGTTGTCGACGAGGTTGCCGACGAGGGTCACGAGGTCGGCGGGGGAGACGGGGATCCGGGGCGCGTCCGGGTCGACGACGACCTCCAGCTCCACGCCGCGCTCGTGGGCCGCGGCGGTCTTGCCGACCAGCAGGGCCGCGAGGAACGGGTCGTCGAGGTGGGCGAGGAGGTCGTCGGACAGCACCCGGGTGCGCACCATGTCCGCCGAGGCGAAGCCGAGGGCCTCCTCGTCCCGGCCGAGCTCCAGCAGGGAGACGACCGTGTGCATGCGGTTGGCGTGCTCGTGGGTCTGGGCCCGCAGCGCCCCGGCCAGCGTCGCGGTGGCGCGCAGCTGTCCCGAGAGCCGCGAGATCTCGGTGTGGTCCCGCAGGATCACGATCGTGCCGCGCCCCGCGAGCGCTCCGCGGGCCGGGAGGGCCGAGACGATGAGGGTGCGCTCCCCGACCACGAACCACTGCTCCTGCACGGGCGCGCCGGCGCGCAGGAGGACCGCCAGCGCGTCCGGCAGGTCCAGGTCCGCGACGGGGAGGGGTTCGTGCCGGGCCGGTCCCGGGGTCGCCGGCGCCCGGACCCCGAGCAGCTCCCGGGCCCGGGCGTTGAGCACCTGCACCGCGCCGGTCGTGTCCACGAGCAGGAGGCCCTCCGTGGCCTCGTTGAGCACGGCGTCGTGCAGCGCGTGCACCTGGGCGAGCTCCTCCGGCCCCCAGCCGTGGGTGACCCGGCCCAGGTACCGGGAGCCGAGGGCCGCGACCGTCGCCGACGCGGCCAGCAGCAGCAGCCCGACGAGGAGCACCGCCGGCAGCTGGGCGAGCGCCTGCTGCGAGACGGCCTCGAGGAGGACACCGGTGGCCACGAGCGCCACGACCGCGCCGTCCCCGTCCCGGACCGGGGTGATCGTGCGCACGGAGGGGCCGAGGTTGCCGCGCTCCGTGCTGGTCCAGGTCTGTCCGGCGAGCGCGTGCGAGCGGTCCCCGCGGTAGGCCTCGCCGACCGAGGAGGGTAGGGGGTGCGTCCAGCGGGTGCCGTCCGGGGCCATGATCGTGACGAAGTCGAGGTCCGTGTCCGCGAGCAGCCGGTCCGTGAGCGGCTGCAGCACGGCGTGCGGGTCCGGCCCGCCCACCGCCTCGAGCACGTACGGGTCGTCCGCCAGAGCCGTGGCGAGGACCCGGGTCACCGCCTCGGCGCGCTCCACGACCGCGCCGCGCTCGTGGGCGAACAGGACGAGGGAGACGGCGAGGGTCACCAGCGCGACGACGGCGAGCTGCATCAGGAAGAAGCGCCGGGCCAGGGACATGTCCGCTCCTTGATCTCCCGGTCGTCCCTCCCTCTCTTGTGGTGGGCGTCACGACCATTATGACCACAACACGACAGGGCGCCGGGCCGCGGTGAGACTCGTCACATCGGCCCGATCCCGGGTCCCGCGCTCCACCCCACCGCGCTACCCACCCGAACCGGAGGACAAGCATGGCCACCGTCGCCACGGACCCCGTCGACCCGCAGCCGCCCGCCCAGAAGCAGAAGAAGGACAGGACGCACTACCTGTACGTCTTCGTGATCGTCGCCGTCGTCGCCGGCGCCGTCCTGGGCCTCCTGGCCCCCGAATTCGCCCAGACGCTCAAGCCGGTCGGCACCGCGTTCATCGCCCTGATCAAGATGATGATCGCCCCCATCATCTTCTGCACGATCGTCCTGGGCGTCGGCTCCATCGCCAAGGCGGCGACCGTCGGCAAGGTCGGCGGCCTGGCCCTGGCCTACTTCATGGCGATGTCCACCATGGCACTGGGCATCGGCCTGGTGGTGGGCAACCTCATCCACCCGGGCGAGGGCCTGAACATCCAGGGCTCGGAGTACGAGGTCACGGACGCGGGCCACGGCGACGGGGAGGGCGGGACCATCGGGTTCCTGCTCGGCATCATCCCCACGTCCCTGCTGTCCTCCCTGACCGAGGGCAACATCCTACAGACCCTGTTCGTGGCGCTCATCGTGGGCTTCGCGCTGCAGCAGATGGGCCCGGCCGGCAAGCCCGTGCTCAAGGCCGTCGGCTACGTCCAGGCCCTGGTCTTCCGGATCCTGATCATGGTCATGTGGGTCGCCCCCATCGGGGCGTTCGGCGCGATCGCCGGTGTGGTCGGCGAGACCGGCGTCCAGGCCATCGTCTCGATGGCCACCTTGATGATCGCCTTCTACCTCACCTGCGTCCTGTTCATCGTGGTGGTCCTGGGCGGGCTCCTGAAGGCGGTCACGGGGATCAACATCTTCCGGCTCATGAAGTACCTGGGCCGCGAGTACCTGCTGATCTTCTCGACCTCCTCCTCCGAGGCGGCCCTGCCCCGGCTCATCGCCAAGATGGAGCACGTGGGCGTCTCCAAGCCCGTGGTCGGCGTCACGGTCCCGACCGGCTACTCCTTCAACCTGGACGGCACCGCCATCTACCTGACCATGGCCGCCCTCTTCGTCGCCTCCGCGATGGGCAGCCCGCTGGCCATCGGCGAGCAGATCTCCCTCCTGGTGTTCATGATCATCGCCTCGAAGGGCGCCGCCGGGGTCACCGGCGCCGGCCTGGCCACCCTGGCGGGCGGCCTGCAGTCCCACCGCCCCGACCTGGTCGACGGGGTCGGCATCATCGTCGGCATCGACCGCTTCATGTCCGAGGCCCGCGCCCTGACCAACTTCACCGGCAACGCCGTGGCCACCCTGCTGATCGGCAAGTGGACCCGCGAGATCGACCTCGTCCAGGTGGAGCGCGTGCTCTCCGGCCAGGACCGGTTCGACGAGTCCACCATGGCCGCCCACTCGCACGGCACCGCCGAGGACCGGCCCGCCGCCGAGACCGCTCCCGGGGCCCGGGTGGAGGACTCCGTCGCGGAGAAGCTCGAGGCCGCGGCCGGCGCCGGAGCGCGCTGACCCGTCCCCGTTTTCGAACGGGTTTTTCATAGGTCT
>NZ_AOSQ01000039.1:0-37960 GCF_000349605.1 Kocuria sp. UCD-OTCP | reverse complement strand
CGGAAACTTTTCAAAACCCGTTCGAAAAGACCGCCCGGTGCCCCCGGGCGCGGGGGCACCGGGGGTGCCGGGGCAGCTCAGACGAGGCCCGTGACGCCGAGCAGGGAGCCCACGGCGAACGTGGCAACGAGGGCGAGGGCGCCGCCGACGACGACGCGCAGGGCCGCGCGACCTGTCTGCGGCGTGCCCCCGAGACGGGCCCCGAGCCAGCCGGTCAGGGCGAGCGCCGCGAGCACGGCGACGAACGTCACGGGGATCCGCCACTCCTCCGGCGGCAGCAGGATCGCCAGGAGCGGCAGCAGGGCGCCGAGCAGGAAGGACAGCGCGGAGGCGACCGCCGCGTTCCAGGGGCTGACGATGTCCTCCGCGTCGATGTTGAGCTCGGCGTCGAGGTGCGCGGCCAGGGCGTCGTGCTCGGTCAGCTCCTCCGCGACCCGCCGTGCGGTGTCCTCGGAGAGTCCCTTGGCCTGGTAGATCTCGGCGAGCTCCTGCAGCTCCGCCTCGGGCATCTCGGCGAGCTCCCGCTCCTCCTTCTCGATCAGGGCCCGGTGCGAGTCCGACTGGCTGGAGACGGAGACGTACTCGCCCAGGGCCATGGACAGGGCCCCGCCCACGAGCGCGGCGGCGCCCGCGGTGAGGATCGCGCTCGAGCTGGCGGTGGCGCCCGCGACGCCGACGACCGTCGCGGCGACCGAGACGATGCCGTCGTTGGCGCCCAGCACCCCGGCCCGCAGCTTGTTCATCCGCTCGGTGTAGCCCACGCCGTGGGGCTCCTGGATCACGTGTTCGGTGGTCATGGCTCCATTGAACGCCCGCCGGTGCGGCCGTGCCAGCAAGGACAGGATGTCCTCACCGGCACGCGCCGGAGGGCCACCGGCGCTCACCGGCGCCGGTGGTCCTCCGGGTGCAGCCGCGGAGCGAACGAGGGCTTGCGGAAGCCGGAGGCCCGCAGCAGGCGCACGACCCGCTGCCGGTCGCCCCGCCACGGCTCCAGCAGCTCCAGCATCCGGCGGTCGTCGCCGGGACGCCGGTCGAAGAACCAGCACACGGTGTCCGCGAGGTGGAAGTCGAAGACGCTGACCGAGTCCGGGTCCCCGTGCGTGCACTGGACGATCTCCGCGACCGTCCAGGGCCCCAGGCCGGGGATCGAGCGCAGCCCCCGGTGCAGCTCGGCGTCCAGCGGGGCCCGGCCCAGGCGCTCCAGGGCGGCGGCCCGTCCGGCCACGCGGCGGACGGTGGCGGCCCGGGCGCCGTCGACCCCCGCCCGGTGCCACTCCCACACGGGCACCCGGCACCACGCCTCGGCGGTCGGGGCGATCCGCATCCCCTCCGGCGCCGGACCGGGGGCGGGTTCGCCGTGGCGCCGGACGAGCTGCCGGTGGGCCGCCACGGCCTCGCGGACGGTGACTCGCTGCTCGAGCACCGAGAGCACGGCGCGGTCCAGCACCCGGCCGGTCGAGGGCAGCCGCAGCCCCGGGTGGTGGTGCCGGGCGACGCGCAGCCGGTGGGGGAGCGCGCCGAAGGCGTCCGAGGCCTCGAACCGCTCCCACGCGTCCTCCGCGCCCGCCCAGCGCGGGGCCTCCAGCAGGAACTGCTCGGCGCCCGGTCCCCACGCGCGCACGCGCACGGGCCGCTGCAGGGGCCGGCCGGCGCCGGTGCGGGAGAACAGCGCCGTGACCGGGCCCGCCGGCGTCCGGGCGGTGACCCACACGGCGTCGGGCGCCGCGACCCGGACCAGGGGATCGGCGCTGCCGCGGCCCAGCACGCCGAGCGTCTGGCCCAGGTGCAGCGCGCCCTCGGGGTCCCACACGAGCTCGGCGTCCGGGGCCACCGGGAGCCGGCGGGCGGGCGGGGGAGCGGTGACGGCCATGAGACCATGATGGCAGTCCTGTCCGACGGCGCCCCCCCGCCACCGAGGAGGCCATGCCCGCCACCGCGCTCCGCCGCGCCGCCCCGCCGGCCCGTCCCGCGCCGCTGACCGGGCGGGCGCGGCTGGTGCCGCTGGGCGTGGGGCTCCTCGTGCTCGTCCTGTACGTGTGGTGGTCCCTGCTCCAGTGGCACCGCTGGGAGGTCCCGTCCTGGGACCTGGGGATCTTCACCCAGCTCGCCAAGTCCTACGCCGCCGGGGACGGCCCGGTCGTGCACATCAAGGGCCACGGCGCGAACCTGCTGGGCGACCACT
The DNA here is from genome assembly GCF_000349605.1 of Kocuria sp. UCD-OTCP. Classification (NCBI taxonomy): domain Bacteria; kingdom Bacillati; phylum Actinomycetota; class Actinomycetes; order Micrococcales; family Micrococcaceae; genus Kocuria; species Kocuria sp. UCD-OTCP. The sequence goes on along the minus strand of NZ_AOSQ01000039.1, from coordinate 35,778 downwards.
TCCACCCGATCCTGGTGCTGCTGGGGCCGGTCTACGCGCTGTTCCCGTCCGCGCTGACCCTCCTCGTGGTCCAGGACGTCCTCGTGGCCGTCTCCGCGGGGGCACTGACGGGCTTCGCGGTCCGGGCGCTGGGCCCGGGCCCGGGCGCGGCCCTGGGGCTCGCCTACGGGATCAGCTTCGGGCTGCAGGCCGCCGTCGCGGTGCAGTTCCACGAGGTGGCCTTCGCCCTGCCGCTGCTGGTCCTCGCCCTCGGCTGCCTGGTGGAGCGGCGGTGGACGGCGGCCGCGCTGTGGGCCGCCCCCGTCGCGTTCGTCAAGGAGGACCTGGGCGTCACGGTCGCGGTGCTCGGCCTGGTGATCGCCTGGCGGGCGCACCGCGAGGCGGACGGGGACCGGCGCCCGGTGGCGCTGGGGCTCGCCCTCGCCGCGTGGGGCGCGGCCTGGTCGGCGCTCGCGGTGACCGTGGTGCTGCCCGCCCTGAGCCCGGACGGCCGGTTCGCGTACGCGGACCGGCTGGACCTCGCGGCGGTGGCGGCCGACCCCGCCGGGGCCCTGGTCTCCCTGGTGCTGCCGGGCCAGAAGGCGCTCACCTGGCTGGCCGTGCTGGCGGTGGGCGTGGTGGTCGCCGTGCGCTCGCCGCTGGCGCTCGTGGCGCTGCCCACGCTGCTCTGGCGGATGCTCTCGCCGAACCACGGCTACTGGGGCACGGGCTGGCACTACAGCGCCGTCCTCATGCCCATTGTCTTCGTCGCCCTGCTCGACGCCGTGCTGCGGCTGCGCGGCGGACGCCTCCGGCGGCTCGCCCGGGCCGCGCCGGCACTGGCGCTCGTCGTCGCGCTCCTGATGGTCCCGGGGCGCCCGCTGGCCGACCTCGTGGACCCCGCCGCCTACCGTCCGGACCCCCGGGCGGGCGCCAAGGCCGCGGTCGTCGCGGCCGTCCCCGAGGGGGCGAGCGTGGCCACGGACCTGACCCTCCTGCACCACCTCGTGCCCGGCGCGCAGGTGCACTGGCTGGGGTCGGAGGGCGATCCCGCCTCCGACTACGTGGTGGTCGACCGGCTCGGGGCCGCGTGGGGCGGGAACCCGCCGGGGGACGTGGCCGGCTGGGCCCGGCAGCGCTACGGCGCCGGATACACCGAGGTGCGTGACGAGAAGCACCTCGTGCTGGTGCGCCGCCGGGGCTGACCGCGCCGTCGCGTGCGCTAGACTGGACGGACCGAATCCGGTCACTCCCTCACTTTCTCGTGCAACGCGATGCCGTCCGTGCATCGTGTTCGGTCGCGGCCCGTGCCGCGCCGAGTCCGACGCTCCCGCCCCGTGCGGGGCTCCAAGTGGTTGGCAGGGACGTCCGGACACCACGACCGTGGCCGACGCCCCTGGGCATGCTCCCGGGCCGCCACCCGCACAGATAACGAGGCACTTCTCCATGACCGTCGACACCCCCAGCACCCCCGGCACCGCCGAGGAGCACACCATCACCTTCGCCGAGCTCGGCATCGACTCCCGGGTGCTCGCCACCCTGGACGAGGTCGGCTACGAGAACCCCACGCCCATCCAGGCCGCCACCATCCCGGTGCTGCTGCAGGGCAAGGACGTGGTGGGCCTGGCCCAGACCGGCACCGGCAAGACCGCGGCCTTCGCCGTGCCCGCGCTGTCCCGGCTCGCCGAGCTCTCCGACGTCAACGGCGTCTCCCGCGACACCCAGGTCCTGGTGCTCGCCCCGACCCGCGAGCTCGCCCTCCAGGTCGGCGAGGCGTTCTCCTCCTACGCCACCCACCTCGAGGACTTCACCGTCCTGCCGGTCTACGGCGGCTCCCCCTACGGTCCGCAGCTGGCCGGGCTGCGCCGCGGCGCCCAGGTGGTCGTCGGCACGCCCGGCCGCGTGATCGACCACCTCAAGAAGGGGTCCCTGGACCTGTCCCACCTGCAGTACGTGGTCCTCGACGAGGCCGACGAGATGCTGCGCATGGGCTTCGCCGAGGACGTCGAGCAGATCCTCTCGCAGACGCCCGTCGAGAAGCAGGTCGCCCTGTTCTCCGCGACCATGCCCCCCGCGATCCGCAAGATCGCCAAGCAGTACCTGCGGGACCCGCAGGAGATCGCCGTCAAGGGCAAGACCACCACGGGCACCAACACCCGCCAGCGGTACCTGCAGGTCATGGGCTCCCACAAGATGGAGGCCATGACCCGCATCCTCGAGGTCGGGGACTACGACGGCGTCATCGTCTTCGTGCGCACCAAGGCCGCCACCGAGGAGGTCGCCGACCGGCTCAAGGCCCGCGGCTACGCGGCCGCCGCGATCAACGGCGACATCCCGCAGAACATGCGCGAGCGCACGGTCGAGGCCCTGCGTGAGGGCAAGATCGACGTCCTCGTGGCCACGGACGTCGCGGCCCGCGGGCTCGACGTCGAGCGCATCTCGCTCGTGGTCAACTACGACATCCCGCACGACACCGAGTCCTACGTGCACCGGATCGGGCGCACCGGCCGCGCCGGGCGCTCCGGCGAGGCGATCCTGTTCATGACCCCGCGGGAGAAGTACCTGCTGCGCGCGATCGAGAAGGCCACCCGCCAGCCGGTGGAGCTCATGCGCATGCCCTCCACGGAGGACGTGAACCAGACCCGCAAGGACAAGTTCGCCCAGCAGATCACGGACACCATGGAGTCCGAGGACCTCGGCCAGTTCCGCGAGCTCGTCGAGCAGTACCAGGCGGAGCACGACGTCGACGCCGTGGAGATCGCCGCCGCGATCGCCGTGATGGCCCAGGACGGGCGGCCCTTCTTCGTGGAGGAGCTGCCCGAGCCGGTGCAGCGCACCCGCGACCGGGACCGTCCGGGGCGGGACGGCGACGACCGTCCGCGCCGCGAGCCGCGCACCGAGAAGGGCATGGCCACCTACCGGATGTCCGTCGGCCACCGGCACCGCGTCTCGCCGGGCTCCGTGGTGGGGGCCCTCACCAACGAGGGCGGGCTGAGCGGCGAGCAGATCGGGGCGATCGACATCCGCTCGACCCACACCCTCGTGGGCCTGCCCGAGAACCTGCCCGCCTCCACCCTGGACCGGCTCTCCCGCACGCGCATCAACGGTGAGCTCATCCAGCTCGAGGCCGACCGCGGCCCGGGCGCCGGCGCCCGGACCCGACCCCGCAGCACCTCGTCCTCCTACCAGGACCGCCCCCGCCGCGGCGGCGGCGCCCGGGGCGACGACTCCCGCGGCGGCTACCAGGGCAAGCGCTCCGGGTACTCCGCGGGCGACCGGGACGGCGAGAAGCCGTTCCGCAAGCCGCGCAGCAAGAAGTACTGAGCCCGGGGGCAGGACCCCGGACCGGGAGGAGGGACGGGCCGCACGGCCCGTCCCTCCTTCATCTGCCTCTCACGTGCCGTCGATAGGCTGGGGCGCATGTCGGGCGCGCGGTGGGAGAGGGTGCGGACGGAGCTGCGGTCCGTGCGCAGCCGGGTGCTCGCCACGACCATCGCCTTCCTGGCGGTCGCCCTCCTCGCCGTGGGCGGGATCACCCACTACCTGCGCCTGGTGGACCTCGACGAGTCCGTGCGCCAGGACATAGTCCAGGAGGCGGGGGAGCTGCAGCGGCTCGCGCAGCGCGGACCGCTCGGCCCGGACGCCTCCCTCTCGGAGGACCTGGACGCCACGGCCGAGGAGCCGTTCACGGACCTGCCGCAGCTCTTCTACACCTTCATGACCACCACGGTGCCCGGGGAGCACGAGAGCATCCTCGCGCTCGTCGGCGGCGAGCCGGCGTTCGAGCACGCCGACCGGTCACGGTTCCAGCTCGACGCCCCCGCCACGCTCGCCGCGGCCGTGGAGCGGGCCCGGCCCGGGCAGACCGTCGTCTTCGACCTCGAGCAGGACGGCCGGACGCTCCGTCTCGGCGTCATCTCGGTGGTCCTGGACGAGGACCCGCGCCAGGGCTACCTCGTGGTCGGCTTCGACATGAGCGCCCAGCGCCGGATCGTGCTGGACTCGCTGTGGCGCTACCTCGGCATCGCCGCCCTCACGACGGTCGTGGCGGGGCTGGTGGCCTACGTCCTGGTGGGCCGGGTCACCGCACCGATCACCCGCCTGCGCCGGGCCACGGAGCAGATCAGCCCGGACGACCTGGGGCGACGCGTTCCCGTCACGCAGGACGACTCGGACGTGGGCCAGCTCGCCGTGAACTTCAACGGCATGCTCAGCCGGATCGAGGCGGCCTTCGTCCAGCAGCGCCAGTTCCTCGACGACGCCGCGCACGAGCTGCGCACCCCCCTGACCATCCTGCACGGCAACCTCGAGCTGATGGACGAGCACGATCCCGCCGACGTCGAGGAGACCCGGGCGATGCTCCTCGACGAGATCGAGCGGATGAACCGCCTCGTGGAGGACCTGCTGCTGCTCGCCAAGGCCCAGCGCGCCGACTTCATCCGCCCCGGCCCCGTGGACGTCCCCGCCTGGCTCGACGACACGATGGACCGGCTGCGCGCGCTGGGGGACCGGCGCTGGGAGCTCGAGGCGCGGGCCGAGGGGCAGGTCGTGGCCGACGCGCAGCGGCTCACCCAGGCGGTCGTGCAGCTCGCCGCCAACGCGGTGAAGTTCTCCGCCCCCGGGGACCTCGTGGCCCTCGGCGCCGCCTGGGCCACCGGGCCCGCCGCGCCCGGCGAGGACACCCCCGCGCGCAGCCTCGAGGTGTGGGTCCGGGACACCGGCGTGGGCGTGGCCCCGGAGGACCAGCAGCGGATCTTCGAGCGCTTCGGCCGGGCCGAGACCGGGCGCACCGTGGAGGGCTCCGGGCTCGGCCTCGCGATCGTGGCCGCCATCGCCCACGGGCACGGCGGGACCGTGGGGCTGCGGTCAAGCCCCGGCCGCGGCGCCACGTTCACGCTCCGGCTGCCGGAGTCCCCGCCCGCCGCGGCCCCGGTCCCCCCGGCCGGTGCCGCCGGGTCCGGTGCAGCGGTGCCTCCCGCCCCCGTGCCCGGTCCCGACCTCAGCCCCGCACCCTCCAGGAAGTAGAGGCACCCCATGGCCAGCATCCTCATCGCCGAGGACGAGGAGCGCATCGCGCGCTTCATCCAGAAGGGCCTGCGCGCCGCGGGCTACACGACCACCGTGGTCGAGGACGGCACGAGCGCCCTCGACTACGCGAGCACCGGGGAGTTCGACCTGCTCGTCCTCGACGTGGGTCTGCCGGGCATGGACGGCTTCCAGGTGCTCTCGGTGCTGCGGTCCCTGGGCTTCTCGATCCCCGTGATCATGTGCACCGCCCGCGACTCGGTCGAGGACACCGTCGCGGGGCTGGAGCAGGGGGCCGACGACTACCTCGCGAAGCCGTTCCGGTTCCAGGAGCTGCTGGCGCGCGTCCGGGCCCGGCTCCGGGACCGCGCGGTGGCCGAGCAGACCGACGACGGGCTGCGCTACGGCGGGCTCGCCCTCGACGTCGGGACCCGGTGCGCGGTGCTCGAGGACCGGCAGGTCGAGCTCTCCGCCCGGGAGTTCGCCATGGCCAGGGCGTTCCTCGAGAGCCCCGGTCAGGTGCTCACGCGCGAGCAGCTGCTGAACAAGGTCTGGGGCTACGACTTCGACGGCTCGTCCAACGTGGTGGACGTCTACGTCCGCTACCTGCGCAACAAGCTCGGCGCGGAGCGCATCGTCACCGTGCGCGGAGCCGGCTACCGCCTCGCCAAGCTCTGATCGGCACCGGCCCGGTAGGGTGATCCGGGGCACGGCCCCGGCCACCCGACGGACCGATCTGACGAGGAACCAGCATGAGCGAAGCGAACGAGAAGTCTTTCGCGGCCCACCGCGCCCGCACGGACGACGACGGCGGGGCGCCCGCCAAGTGGAAGATCGTCGGCCCAGGCCTGGTGGTCGCCGCCACGGGCGTCGGCGCCGCCGACATGGTCGCCACCCTGGTCGCCGGGTCCCGGTACGGGTACGGACTGCTGTGGGCGGTGATCCTCGGCGTGATCCTCAAGATCATCCTCGTGGAGGGCGCCGGGCGCTTCACCCTGGCCACCGGCAGGACGATCTTCGAGGGCTGGCGGTCACTGGGCCGGTGGACCACCTGGTACTTCGGCCCGTACATCATGATCTGGGGCTTCGTCTACGGCGCCACCGCGATGTCCTCGGCGGCGCTGCCCCTCGCGGCGGTGTTCCCCGTCCTGCCCCTGTGGGCCTGGGCGATCATCATGGGGCTGCTCGGGTTCGTCATGGTGTGGTTCGGGAAGTACTCCTTCTTCGAGAAGGTCACCGCCGCCCTGGTCGGCCTGATGTTCGTCACCGTGGTGGGGCTGGCGGTCATCGCCGCCCCCAACATCCCCGAGATGCTGACGGGCCTGGTGCCCGTCATCCCGGAGGGCGGCGTGCTCTACACGCTGGCGCTCGCCGGGGGCGTGGGCGGCACCATCACGCTGGCGGCCTACGGCTACTGGCTGCGCGAGAAGGGGTGGTACACGCCCAAGTGGATGCGCGTCATGCGGATCGACAACTCCATGGCCTACGTCGTGACGGGGGTCTTCGTCATCGCCATGCTCGTGGTGGGCGCCGAGGTGGTCCGCTCCGCCGGGGTGGCGCTCAGCTCCGGTGACGAGGGCCTGCTCGACCTCTACGCCGTGCTGCGCGCGGAGTACGGCGACGTGGTCGGCACCGGCTTCCTCATCGGCTTCTGGGCCGCGTCCTTCTCCTCGATCATCGGCGTCTGGAACGGCGTCTCCCTCATGTTCGCGGACTTCTGGGGCAACATCCGCGGCAAGGAGTCCGGCCACCCCGACACCCGGGTGGGCGGCAAGTACTTCCGCTTCTACGTGCTGTGGCTGACGTTCCCGCCCATGGTCCTCTTCGCCCTGGGGCAGCCGATCGGCCTGATCCTGGCCTACGGCGTCCTCGGCTCGCTGTTCATGCCGTTCCTCGCCCTCACGCTGCTGGGCCTGCTCAACGGCAGCCGGATCCCGAAGGAGTGGGCCAACAAGCTCCACACCAACATCGCCCTGGGCATCACGGCCCTGCTCTTCGCCGTCCTGGGCGGCCAGCAGCTGGTCAAGGCGGTCGCGCCGGTCTTCGGCGGCTGAGCCGGCCCGCGGCCGGTCCACGCGGGCGGACCGGCCCGCCGGGGCCTCCGGGCCGGTCCCGGCGGGCCGGGCGTCCGCAGATGAGAACCTTTTCATCGACGGCTCATGTTCTCATCATGTCCCTCGGCCACAGTGGGCGGCAGCCGCACCGGCGCCGGACCCACCGGCGCTGATCCCCGAGGAGGACACGATGAGCGACGACGAGCTGCGGGTGGTGCTGTACTCCCACGACTCCCAGGGCCTGGGCCACACCCGCCGGAACCTGGCCCTCGCCCGGTCCCTCGCCCAGCACCTGCCGGCGCTGACGGGGCGCCCGGTGACGGGCATGCTGCTGACCGGCATCGACGCCGCCACGTCCTACGGGCGCCCCGACGGCTTCGACTGGGTGGTGCTGCCCGGGATCCGCAAGGGCGCGGGCGGCTACGCGCCCCGCAACCTCTCCGTGGGCATGCGCCACCTGACCGCCCTGCGCTCCGGGATGGTGGACGCCGCGCTCACGGCCTTCCGCCCGCACCTCGTCGTCGTCGACCGCCACGCCTGGGGGGTGGACCGAGAGCTGCTGGAGCCGCTGCGGAGGCTGCGGGACCGGAGCCCCGGCACGGCGGTGGTCCTCGGCCTGCGCGAGGTCCTCGACGAGCCCGCGGCCGCGGCCCGCGAGTGGGCCGCGCTCGGGGACCTGGACCCCGTGCGGGAGGTGTACGACCAGATCTGGGTGTACGGCGACCGCGCGGTGCACGACCCGGTGGCCTCCGGCGAGATCCCCGCCGGGCTCGCCGACCTGGTCCGCCACACCGGCTACCTCGCCACCGGCCGGGCCGCCGGACGGCGCACGAGCGGCGTGGACCGCCCCTACGTCCTCACCATGGCCGGCGGGGGCTCCGACGGCCACCGCCTGACCCTCGCGGCGGCGCGCGCCCGGGTGCCCCACGGCCACCGGCACGTGGTGATCACGGGTCCGCAGATGCCGGAGGAGCACGCCGAGCAGGTGCGCGCCGCCGCCGTGCCGGGCACCCTCGTCCTGCCGTCCGTGCCCGACGCGCTCGCGGAGGTGGTGGACGCGAGCGCGGTGGTGTCGATGGGCGGCTACAACTCGGTCGCCGAGATCCTCACCACGAACACCCCCGCGCTCCTGGTCCCGCGCGACCGGCCCCGGCAGGAGCAGCTGATCCGGGCCCGCGCCCTCCAGGCCCACGGCGCGGTGGACGTGCTGACCGCCGACGCCCTCACCGGCGCCGCGCTCAGCGGCTGGCTGCACCGCGTGGTCGGCACCGTGCGCCTGCGCCGGCACCTGGCGCTCGACGGGCTGCACGCCGTGCCCGTCCTCGCGGCGCGGCTCCTGCCCGCGGGCCCGCCGCCGGTGCCCGCGCAGGCCGTGCCGGCCCGTGCCGGAGGCCTCCGGTGAGCGACCACCGCATCGGCTACGTGCTGAAGGTCTACCCCCGCTTCTCGGAGACCTTCGTGGTCACCGAGGTCCTGGCCCGGGAGGCCCAGGGCGAGGACCTCACGATCTTCGCCCTCCGGCACAGCACCGACCCGCGCTTCCACCCCGAGCTGGCGCGCGTCCAGGCACCGGTCCACCACGTGGAGCGCCCCGAGCGGGCCTCCGCCGGCTGGGCCGTCCTGGCCCGCGCGGCGGAGGTGGTCCCCGGCTTCGGCCCCCGCTTCGCCGCCCTGCTCCCGGAGCTGGCCGGCACGGAGGCCTCCGAGGTCCACCAGGGGGTGGCGCTGGCCACCCGGGTCGTGGAGCAGGGCATCACGCACCTGCACGCGCACTTCGCGACCCTCGCCGCGCACGTCGCCGAGATCGCCTCCCGGCTCACGGGGGTGCCGTTCTCCGTGACGACCCACGCGAAGGACATCTTCCACGAGTCCGTGGACCCCGCCCGGCTGCGCCGCACCCTCGAGCGGGCGGAGCACGTGGTGGCGATCTCCGAGTACAACCGGCGGCACCTGGCCTCCGCGTTCCCCGCGCACGCGCACCGGCTGCGGCTCGTGCGCAACGGCCTGGAGCTCGCCCGCTTCCCCTACCGGGACCCCGCGCCCGTGGGGGAGACCCTGCGGGTCGTGGCCGTGGGGCGGCTCGTGGAGAAGAAGGGCTTCGACCGCCTCGTGCGGGCGGCCGCCCGGTACCGGGAGCAGGGCGGGCGGCTGTCCGTCACCGTCGCCGGCGGCGGCGAGCTGGAGCGGCCGCTGCGCGCCCTGGTCGCGGAGCTCGGCGCCGGGGACGTCGTCGACCTCGTCGGGCCCCGCACCCAGGCCGAGGTCGGCCGGCTGCTGCGCGCCGCGGACGTCTTCGCGGCCCCGTGCACGGTGGGCGCCGACGGCAACGCCGACGGCCTGCCCACCGTGCTGCTCGAGGCGATGGCCATGGGCGTGCCCGTGATCGCGAGCGACGTCACCGGCATCCCCGAGGTGGTCCGCAACGCGGCCCCGCGCACCGGGGTCCTCGTCCCCGCCGACGACGACGACGCCCTGCTCGGCGCGCTCGCCGCGGTCGCCGACCCCGGATTCGACCGGGTGGGCGCCGCCCGGGCCGCCCGCGCCCTCGTGACCCGGGACTACGACTCGACCGGCCAGGCCGCCGCCCTGCAGGCGCTGCTGCCCCCGCCGGTCCCGGACCGGGCGGAGCCCGACCCGGTCCGGGGCCCTGTCCGGCACGCCGCACGCCCCCCGGAGGCCCCGAGCCTGCTGCCGCCCCGTGGCCGGACCCGAGAGCCCGCCCCGGCCCCTGCCCGAGCCGCCGACCCCGTCCCAGGACCCGTCCCCCTCCGCGAAGGAGCCGACCGCTGATGCGTCTCGCCTACGTCTGCGCCGACCCCGGCGTCCCCGTGTTCGGCACCAAGGGCGCCTCCGTCCACGTCCAGGAGATCCTGCGCGCCTGGCGCGCCCGCGGCGCCGAGGTCCGCCTCTACGCCACCCGGGTCGGCGACGACGTCCCCGCCGACCTCGCCGACGTCCCGGTCGTCCACGTCCCGGTCCCGTTTTCGCCCACCTTTTGCTACCGGGGCAGCGCGGACTACGTGGTCGGCCGGCTGCGCGCCGCCGGCTACGCCCCGCGGGTCCAGAGCTTCTCCTTCCCGTTCTTCCAGGAGGTCGTCCCGACCACCGTGGCCGTACCCGGCCCGGGCGAGATCGGAAGAGCACACGTCTGAACTCCCGTCACGTCNTGTCCGTCACAAAAAAGATTCGAAAAGCGGTGCACGAGCGGCACTCCCTGTTCTCGACCGCCCTGGCCGGGATCACCGGCGCGCTCGGCGTCCCGGGCGTCCTCGAGGTGAACTCGCCGCTGATCGACGAGCAGCGGACCCACCGCGACCTCGTGGACGGGGCGGCCGCCCGCGCCGCGCTCGCCGCGCAGGTCGCCGCCGCCGAGCGCACGGCCTGCGTCTCCGAGCCGGTCGCCCGCTGGGTGGAGCGGACCGTGGCCGACACCGGCGGGCCGGCCGGCCGGGTCCTGGTCGCCCCCAACGGGGTGAACGTGGAGCGCATCCGTCCGTGCCGCGACTCCGCCGCCCGGGGACCGGACCCCGTGCCGCCGGTCGTCGTGTTCGTCGGCACGCTCAAGCCCTGGCACGGCGTGGAGCACCTGCTCCGGGCCCGCGCGGAGGCCTCCGCCGCCTGGCGCCTGCGCGTGGTGGGGGACGGCCCACAGCGGGCGTCCCTCGAGGAGCTGGCCGCCGAGCTGGGCGTCGACGCCGAGTTCACCGGCGCGGTGCCCCCCGCCGCGGTGCCCGGGCTGCTGGCCGACTGCGCCGTGGCCGTCGCGCCCTATCCCGCCACGGAGGACGCCGCGGACCAGTACTTCTCGCCGCTGAAGATCTACGAGTACGCCGCCGCGGCCCTGCCGGTCGTCGCGTCCCGCGTGGGCCAGGTGCCGGCCGCGGTCGAGGACGGGGTGACCGGGCTGCTCGTGGCGCCCTCGGACCCCACCGCGCTGGCCGGCGCCGTCGACGCGCTGGTGGCCGATCCCGGCCGGCGGCGTGCCCTGGGACGCGCCGGCCGCCGCGACGCGGTCGCCCGGCGCTCCTGGACCGCGGTGCTCGACGGCATCCTCGCCGGCACGGACCTCGCCCCTCCGGATCCCCCCGGCACGCGACCCCGCAGCGGCGCCGCACCGCGCCCGGCCGCACCGGGAGCACTGCAGGGAGCGCCGCGGTGAGCGCGGGCAGGCGGCTCGACCGCAGGGCCCTCCGGCGCACCCTCGGGCTGCTCACCCCACACCTGCGCGAGCACCGGCTGCTCGCCGCGGGCGGCGTCGTGGTGCTCCTGGCCGAGGTGGCCTTCCGCGTGCTCGAGCCGTGGCCGCTGAAGATCGTCGTCGACGCCGTGTCCCTCTCCCTCGGCGCCGACAACGTCGACCCGTGGATCCCGGAGGCCTCGTGGCAGCTGCTCGCGGCCGCCGGGCTGGCCACGGTCGCGGTGGTGGGGTTCCGCGCGCTCGCCAACTACCTCGCCACGGTCGCGTTCGCCCTCGTCGGCTCCCGGGTCTCCACCGCCCTGCGCGAACGCGTGTTCGCGCACGTCCAGGCGCTGTCCGACCGCTACCACTCCGTCTCCCGGGCCGGGGACACGGTCCAGCGCCTCGTCTCGGACATCGGCAAGCTCCAGGAGGTGGCCGTCACCGCGGGCCTGCCGCTGCTGGCCAACGTCATCACCCTCGTGGTCATGTGCACGGTGATGCTCTTCCTCGACTGGCTCCTGGCCCTCGTGGTGGTCGTGGCGATCCTGGCCTTCCTGCTGGTGGGCCGAGGGTCCTCCGGGCGGATCACCGAGGCCTCGCGCCGGACCCGGCAGGGAGAGGGCGCGCTGGCGAACACCGCCCACGAGTCCCTCGGCGCGATCCGCACCGTCCAGGCCTACGGGCTGGAGGAGCACATGGCCGGCTCCTTCGGCCGCGCCAACCGGCAGGCCCTCACCCAGGGCGTGCAGTCCCGCCGTCTGGCCGCCGCGCTCGAGCGGGCCACGGACGTGATCGTGGGCGTGGCCACCGCGGCCGTGATCTTCGGCGGCGGCCTGCGGGTGCTCGAGGGCGCCATGAGCCTGGGCGACCTGGTCCTGTTCACGACCTATCTCAAGACGTGCATGAAGCCCCTGCGGGACATGGCCAAGTACACCGGGCGCATCGCCCGCGCCGCGGCCTCCGGGGAGCGGGTGGCCGACCTCGTGGCGGAGCCCGTGGACGTGCGGGAGGCCCCGGGCTCCCTGGTCCTGCCCGGGGTGCGCGGGGAGATCGCCCTCCACCACGTGGACGCCGCGTACGGGGACCCGGAGCACGGCGGGCGCACCGTGCTGCGCGACGTCGACCTCGTGATCCCGGCGGGCCAGCACGTCGCCGTCGTCGGCCCGTCCGGCTCCGGGAAGTCGACCCTCGTCTCCCTGCTGGTGCGGATGATGGACCCGGTCGCCGGGTCCGTGACCCTCGACGGCCACGACCTGCGCGCCCTGAGCCTCGGCACGGTGCGCGGCAGCACCGCCCTGCTGCTGCAGGACTCCGTCCTCTTCCACGGCACCGTGCGGGAGAACATCCGGCTCGGCCGCCCGGAGGCCACCGACGCCGAGGTCGAGGCCGCCGCGTCCGCCGCCCAGGCCCACGAGTTCGTGACGGCGTTCCCGCAGGGCTACGACACCCCGGTGGGGGAGCGCGGCTCGACCGTCTCGGGCGGGCAGCGCCAGCGGCTGGCCATCGCGCGCGCCCTGCTGCGCGACGCACCCGTCGTGCTGCTCGACGAGGCCACCACCGGACTCGACCCCCGGTCCGCCCGGGACGTGCTGGACGCCCTCGGTCGCCTGGTCCGCGGCCGCACGTCCCTGGCGGTGACCCACGACGCCGCCCTCGCGCTCGCCGCCGACCGCGTGCTGTGGGTCCAGGACGGGCGCATCCTGCTCGACGGCGCCCCCGAGGAGCTGCTCGCCCGGCCGGACGGCGTGTTCGCCGCGTGGGTCGAGCAGCAGCGGGCGCAGGACCGCCGGGAGGTCCGCTCGTGACGCGGCACCTGCCCGACTCCTGGGAGAGCCTGCCCGCGCTCGCCGCGGTCCTCGACCCCGGCCGGCTCACCGAGCTCTTCGGCCACCAGCTCGGCGGCCCGCTGCGCACCAGCCACCTGCGCTACAAGCCCGGCGTCTCGGTCGTGGCCCGCGTGGACGCCGGGACCACAGGCGCGGTGCACTGGGTCGCCGCCTACGCCCCCGCCGGGAACGGGCGGGACAAGCTCGAGAAGGTCCTGGCCCGCGCCGCGCGGGACGGCCGGCCGGCGCCCGTGCTGGTCGCGGACGTGCCGGGACGCCCCGGTCACCGTCTGGCCGTGGGGACGATCGGCACGGACCCCGAGCTGCGGCGCGCGCTCGCCGTGCTCGGGCCGGACCGGGCCCGGCGGCTCGGGCAGCCGGGGGACCCCGCCCGGCTGCTGCGCTACAACCCCCGCCGCCGCGCGGTCCTCACGGGCGCCGACAGCGGCGGGGCCGGCCGGGTCACGAAGCTCACCGCCGGCCCCGCCCCCGCGGACCCGGTGCTGCTGACCCGGCTCGCCGCCGCCGGGATCCCGGTGCTCGCCCCGGTGCCCGTCCCCGGCCTCCCCGTGTCACCGCACGTGCTGCACTACCCCTGGTTCGGGGACGGCGACCTCGCAGCCCGCGCCGCGGCCCCGGACGGCCCAGGCCCCGGCACCGGACCCGGAGGGCCCGTGCTCCAGGCCGCCGCCGCGGGCGCCGCACTGGCGCAGCTGCACGAGCGCGGACCGGCGCTCCTCGGCTCCGCACGGGTCGGCGCCCCCCTGGACGCAGGCCGGAAGCTGCGCTCGCTGGCCGCCGACCTGTCCGCCCTCGACCGGCGGTCGGGCGTCCGCTGCGCCCGGACCGGCCGGGCCGTGGCCGAGGCCCTGGCGGACCGCACCGGGGCCCCCGAGCGGCTGCTGCACGGGGACTTCTCCGCGGACCAGGTGCTCGTGCGCGGCGACGGGGGCCCGGGGGCGCCGGAGCTCCGGCTCGCCGACCTCGACCGGATCCGCACCGGCACGGCGGCCGACGACCTCGGCAGCTTCCTCGCCGTGGAGCTCCTCGGCCCGGGCGCCGAACAGCCCCCCGCCGCAGCCGAGGAGCTGTCCCTGACGGGCGCCCTGCTGCGCGGGTACGGGTCCGGGGCGGCGCTGCCGCCGTGGCCCGAGATCCTGGCCTGGGCCGCGTTCCACGTCCTCGCCCGGAGCATGGAGCCCTTCCGCTCGGCCGCCGCCGACTGGCGGGAGCGCACGGACCGGCGGATCGAGCTCGCGCAGCGGCTGGTGGATCAGGCGCAGCGGGCGCCGGTGACCGCGACTCCCGCGCCGGGGCCCGTGCCGTCCGCGCCGGGCGCCCCGCTCTTCGTGCCGCTCGGCGCCGTGCCCGCCGACCGTGTGCCCGCCGGCCCCGTGCCCGCCGGCGGGGATCCGGTGCACGTCGTGGACTCCGGCAGTGGGCACGTCCCGCGGACCCGGCCCGTGCGCGTGCCGGAGACCGTGCCGGACGCCGACGGGCGGCCGCTGCGCGTCCGCCGCGCCTGGCCGGCGGACGGCACCCGGCTCGTGCTCGAGCTCGAGGACGGGCACGGACGCGTCCGCGCGGGCGAGGCGGCCCCCGGCGCGGGGCGGCCGTGGGCCGTCCGCGTCCTGCCCCACGGCGAGGACCCCCGCCTGCCCGGACTCGCCGCCGCGGCCGCGGCCGGCGGCCGGGTGGTCGTGCACCGGCACCGCCGGCGGGCGGTGGTCGGCACCCCGGACCGCTTCGTCAAGTTCCTGGCCCGCGGCCGGGCCGCCCGGGTCGCCGAGCTGTCCGACCGGCTGCACGGACTGGGCACGGCGGCGGGCTTCGCCGTGCCGGCGGTCCTGGCCCGGGCCGAGGACCGGGTCGAGTTCTCCGTCCTGCCCGGCCGGAGCCTGCACGAGCTGGGGGCCGCGGGACGGAACGACGCCTACCGTGCCGCCTGGGCGGAGTGGGCGCGGTGCTGGCCGGCCCTGGCCACGGCCGCGCCGGGCGCGGAGCCGCTGCCCGCGCACACGGCCGAGGACGAGGCCCGCACGCTGGCCCGCTGGGCCGGCCGGCTCGAGGCGTTCCCGGGTCTGCTCGAGGCCCCGCCGGGGGCGGTCGCCGCACGGGCACGGCGGATCGGGGCGGAGCTCTCGGCCCTGCCCGCCGACCGGCGGGGCCGGGTCGTGCTGCACCGGGACCTGCACGACCAGCAGCTGCTCTTCGACGGCGCACGGCTGGGGCTCCTGGACTTCGACACCGCGGCCCTCGGCGAGCCCGAGCTCGACCTCGCGAACCTCTCCGTGCACCTGGAGCTGCGCGCGGCGCAGGGTCTGCTCGAGCCCGCGCTCCGGGCGGCGGGACAGGAGGCCGTGACCGCGGTGGGCCGGGTGCTGGGCGCCGACCCCGGCCGTCTCGCCGTGCACGCCGAGGCGACCCGGCTGCGGCTCGCCTGCGTCTACGCGTTCCGCCCGCGGTGGCGCGCTGTGGCGCAGGACCTGCTCGACGGGCTGCGTTCCTGAGAGGGCTCTCATGTTCTCATGCCCCCCTCAACCGGTTCCTGGACACTGGTGGGCATGAGGATCCTCTGGTCGGCAGTCTCCCTCCTGGTCGTCGCGGGCCTGGCGCTCCTGCTGTGGAACGCGGCGAGCGGCACGGACCGCGTGGAGGTCGTGCGCGGCGGCGTCTCCGTGAGCGGCAGCCCCGGTCCGGGACCGTCGGCCGGCACGGCGCCGCCGGCCGGGGACCCGTCGTCGTCGCCGTCCCCCACCGGCCCCGCGCAGGACGGGGGAGACGCCCCGGGACCGGACCGCGGGGACGCGGGGGGCTCCGCGGTGCCGCTCCCTCCGGTCGAGCCGCCGCCGGCCCCGCCCGCCCTGCCGGCCGCCCCCGATCCTGCCCCGCCGGCCGTCCCCGCACCCCCGGCCCAAGTCCCGCTGCCCGTGCAGCCCGCCCCGCTCGACGACGACTGGGACGACGACCGGGACGACGACCGGGACGACGACGTGGACGACTGAGCGCCGGGTCCGGGGCGCCTGCCGGCCGTGTCGGGGCGCCCCGGCCCGGGCGGGCGGGACGGCGCCGACGGGCCGGAGAACCCTGTCCGATCCAGGGCCGGCAGGACGGCTCCGGAGGTGCTGGAGAGGGGTGGCCGGCGATTTTGGTTCTCCCGAAACGTGCTGGTAGAGTCTTCGTCGTTGCCCCGATAGCTCAGTGGTAGAGCGCCATCTTGGTAAGATGGAGGTCCCGGGATCGATTCCCGGTCGGGGCTCTCGTGATGAGATCCCGTGGCCCGGCCGTCAAGGCCGTCAGCCGCGGTGTCCCATCCCTCTGGCGGTGTAGCTCAGCTGGTTAGAGCGCACGACTCATAATCGTGAGGTCGACGGATCGAGCCCGTCCACCGCTACGGCGAAAAGCCCGTGACCCTCCGGTCACGGGCTTTTGTCGTCCCCGGGCCGGCCCGGCACCGGCCCCTCGATCCGGCACCCCGTCCAGGACCCGACGCAGGTCCGGGCGGACCGGTCACGGCGAGCGCAGCGGATCCCGGCGGCCACGGTGCAGGCCGATCTCGTAGGCGGTGAAGACGGCGAGCGTCAGCGCGACCAGCGGCAGGACGAACCACGCCATGGTCCACGAGAACCCCTCCAGGGCGTCGTGCTCGGTGGCCGCGAGCACCACGTAGCCGGTGTAGGCGGCGTACAGGGCCACGAACAGGGCGCCCTCCCAGCGGGCCACCGCGAACCCGGTGAACGCGATGGGGAGCAGGGCGACCGCGGCGGCCAGCATCACCGGGATGTCGAGGGCCACCGCGGCACCGGACACCGGGATGCCCCCGGGGGAGATCAGCGCCGGCAGGCCGAGCACCACCCCGATGTTGAAGATGTTGCTGCCCACCACGTTGCCCACGGCCAGGTCGCGCTCACCGCGGCGCACCGCGATGACGGAGGTCGCCAGCTCGGGCAGCGATGTCCCGACGGCCACCACGGTCAGCCCGACCACCAGGCTGCTGACCCCCAGCGACGTGGCGATACTCACCGCCCCCTCGACGAGCAGGGTCGCGCCGGCGACCAGCAGGGCGATCCCCAGCACCACGAGCAGCACGGACCGGGGGACCGAGGCCGGGGGCGGCTCCTCCTCGGTCCTGACGTCCTCGGCACCGCCGGTGCCGCCGCCGGCTCCGCGGTCCCCGGACGGCGCCGCCGCGGGGACGGGGGCACCGCGCCGGCCGATCACGACGGTCAGCACCGTGTGCAGCACCACGGCGGCGAGAAGGACCACTCCGTCCACCGCGCCGATCCGCCCGTCGAGGGACACGAGCAGCAGCCCGATCGACAGCACGACCATCCAGGGGAGGTCGAAGCGCACCAGCCGCTGCTTCACCGCCAGGGGAACGACGAGGGCGGAGAGCCCGAGGATGAGCAGGACGTTGACGATGTTGCTGCCGACCACGTTCCCGACGGCCAGGCCCGGCTCGTCGCGCAGCACGGCGCCGACGGTGACGGCGAGCTCCGGCGCCGACGTGGCGGCCGAGACCACGGTGAGCCCGACCACGAGGGAGGAGATCCCCACCCGCCGGGCGAGCGCGGACGCCCCCCGCACCAGGAGTTCTCCGCCGAGAACCAGCAGCGCCAGCCCTGCGACGATCCGGCCGACGTCCAGGAGATCCATGGGCAGGAGTGTACGTGCCCCGGACGGCGGCGCCCGGCGGGGCGGGGCGCGCCGCCGTAGACTGGACGGGTCCCGCCGCCCGCGCGCGGCCCGTCCAGCGAGGAGCTGCCATGCCCGTGAACCCCGATCTCGTCGGGCGGACCTACCCGCCGGCCGAGCCCTACAGCGTCGGACGGGAGGCGATCCGCGACTTCGCCCGCGCCATCCAGGCCGCCCACCCCGCCCACCACGACGTCGAGGCGGCCCGGTCCCTCGGCCACCCCGACCTCGTGGCGCCCCCCACCTTCGCCATCGTGGTGGCCCAGCGCGCCGACGCCGCCCTGATCGCCGACCCCGAGGCCGGCATCGACTTCTCCCGCGTGGTCCACGCCGACCAGCGCTTCACCCACCACCGCCCGATCGTCGCCGGGGACGAGCTCGTGGCCGAGCTGCACGTCGACCAGGTCCGGGCCATGGGCTCCGGGGCGATGGTGACGTCCCGCGCCGAGATCCGCGCCGCGGACGGCGAGCACGTCGCCACCACCGTCTCGTCCCTGCTCGTGCGCGGAGAGGACCAGTGACCGTGAGCATCGCCTTCGACAGCCTCGAGAAGGGCCAGGAGATCGGGCAGCGCCGGATCGAGCTCTCCCGCGCGGACCTGGTCCGGTACGCGGGGGCCTCCGGGGACCTCAACCCCATCCACTGGAACGAGGAGTTCGCCCGCTCCGTGGACCTGCCCGACGTCATCGCCCACGGGATGCTCACGATGGGCGCGGCCGTGCAGCTCGTGACCGACTGGGCCGGTGACCCCGGCGCCGTGGTCGACTACCAGACGCGCTTCACCAAGCCGGTGGTCGTCCCCAACCGGTTCGGGACCGCGGTCGAGGCCTCCACGGCCCTCACGGTGTCCGGGAAGATCGGCGCCCTCGACGACGCCGCCCGCACCGTGCGCGTCGACCTCACCGTGACCGCCCCCGACCTCTCCGCGGAGGGAGCCGACCCGGCGACCGCCGCGGCGCTGAAGGTGCTGGTCAAGGCCCAGGCCGTGGTGCGGCTGGCGTGAGTCCGGGCCGGGGCACCGCGGGCCGCCCGATAGGGTGGTCGCCATGACGTCCCCTCGCATCGCAGACCTCACGACCGCCGCCGTGGGCGGGCCCGCCCGCGACTACGTGCGGGCGGAGTCCGAGCAGGCGGTCGTCGACGCCGTGGCGGCGGCCGACGCCGCCGGGCGGGACGTGCTCGTGGTGGGCGGCGGCTCCAACCTCATCGCGGCCGACGCCGGGTTCGCGGGCACCGTGGTGCACGTGCTCTCGCGCGGCGTCGAGGTCCTCGCCGAGGATCCCGCCGGCGCCCTCCTCGAGGTCCAGGCCGGCCACCCGTGGGACGAGCTCGTGGCGCAGGCCGTGGCCGAGGGGCTGGTCGGCATCGAGGCCCTGGCCGGGATCCCCGGCACCACGGGTGCCACCCCGGTGCAGAACGTGGGGGCCTACGGCCAGGAGGTGGCCCAGACCGTCGAGCTGGTGCGGGTCTGGGACCGCCGGGAGCGGCGCGTGCGGGACTTCGCCCCGGCCGACCTGGCGTTCTCCTACCGGGACTCGGCCCTCAAGCGCAGCACGGTGGCCGGCTCCCCGCGCCACGTGGTGCTCGCCGTGCGGTTCCGGCTCGAGCGCGGTACTGAGAGCGCCCCGGTGCGCTACGGCGAGCTCGCCCGCCGGCTCGGCGTCCAGGTGGGGGAGCGCGCCCCGCTGGAGCGGGTGCGGGAGACGGTCCTGGCCCTGCGCGCGGGCAAGGGCATGGTCCTCGACCCGGAGGACCGCGACACCTACAGCACCGGGTCCTTCTTCACGAACCCCATCCTCCCGGCCGACGCCCTGGGGGAGCGGCTGCCCGCCGACGCCCCCCGCTTCCCCGTGGTGGACGCCGCGGGGCGCCCGCTCGAGGACCGGGTCAAGCTCTCCGCCGCGTGGCTCATCGACCACGCCGGCTTCGGCAAGGGCTTCGGCCTGCCCGGGACCCGCAACGAGCTCCTGGACCTCGACGGCGCCGCCGTCGCCGGGGGCCGCGCCTCGCTGTCCACCAAGCACACGCTCGCCCTCACCAACCGCGGCGGCGCCTCCGCCCAGGACCTCATGGCGCTGGCCCGGACGGTGCGCGACGGCGTCGCGTCCGTCTACGGGGTGGACCTCGTCGCCGAGCCCGTCATCGTGGGCACGGCGGTCTGAGGCGGCGGCCGTGAGCAGCCTCGAGGAGGAGATCGCCCAGGGGGAGAGCTCCGACAGCCGTGTGCGGCAAGCCCTCGGCCGGCTGCGCCGCTGGTCCCGCGGCCACCCCCTGCTGCTCGTGGCCTACCGGACGCTCGTGACGGTCCTCGGGGGCGTCTTCGTGCTGGCGGGCCTGATCATGCTCGTGACGCCCGGCCCGGGGTGGCTCGCCATCTTCCTGGGGCTCGGCATCTGGGGCACCGAGTTCCACTGGGCGCACCGGCTCAACCAGTGGGCGAAGGGCCAGGTGATGCGCGGCTGGCGGTGGTGGCTGGCGCGCACCGCCGAGGGGCGGCACCGCCGGGCCCTCGCCGGGACGGGCAACCTCGTGCCGGGCCCCCGGCACCTGCGGTCCCCGGGAGCCTGAGCCGGGACGGCCTCCTGCCGGGGAGCCCCCCGCGGCCGCGGTCGCACGGGCCCGCGCCGGTGCGCGCAATGACGCCTCCGGACGGGCCCTCCCGGTCAGCGGGAGCGGCCGAGCTGCGCGGCCACCAGCTCCAGCGCGTGCTCGGCCGGGATCCCGAGGTCCGCGATCTCGTCGGCGAAGCGCCGGGCGGCCTGCACCGCCAGGTCCTCGGTCCGGTCGGCGGCGCGCACGAAGCTACCCCGGCGGCCCCGGGTCTCGATCACGCCGGCGGCCTCGAGCTCGCGGTAGGCCTTGGCCACGGTCCCGGCCGCGAGGCCGAGCGCCTCGGCGAGCCGGCGCACCGGTGGGAGCCGGGTGCCCGCCGGCAGGGTGCCGTCCGCGCGGCCCTGCTGGACGCGGTGCCTGAGCTGCTCGGAGGGCGGGCGGTCGTCGCCCGCGTCGAGCGACAGCCCCGGCGGGATCGAGATCTCCTCCACCGGCTACAGGGTGCCGGTGGCGATGCGCAGCATGCGGCGCAGCGGCTCGGCCGCGCCCCACAGCAGCTGGTCGCCGATCGTGAAGGCGCTGATGTAGCCCGGCCCCATGGCGAGCTTGCGGATCCGGCCCACGGGGATGTCCAGGGTGCCGGAGGTCGCCACGGGGGTGAGGTCCCGCATCGAGTCCTCCTTGGTGTTGGGCACCACGGTGGCCCACTCGTTGTCGGCGTCGACGATCCGCTCGATCTCGTCCACGGGCAGGTCCTCCCGCAGCTTGATCGTGAGGGCCTGGGAGTGCGAGCGCATCGTGGCGATCCGCACGCACAGCCCGTCCATGGGCACCCAGTCCTGGGCGTACCGGTCCGTGCGGCCGAGGATCTTGTTGGTCTCGGCCGCGGACTTCCACTCCTCGCGGGACTGTCCGTTGCCGAGGTCGGCGTCGATCCAGGGGATGAGGGAGCCGGACAGGGGCGCGCCGAACATCGAGGTGTCGAGGGCGTCGCCGCGCTGGGCGGCGAGCACCTTGCGGTCGATGTCCAGGATCGCCGAGGCGGGATCGGCCAGCTCGTCCGCGACGACGCCGTGGAGGGCGCCGAACTGCGCCAGCACCTCGCGCATGTGCCGGGCCCCGCCGCCGGAGGCGGCCTGGTAGGTCATCGACGTGGCCCACTCCACGAGGTCGTTGCGGAACAGCCCGCCGAGACCCACGAGCAGGCAGGAGACCGTGCAGTTGCCGCCCACGAAGTCCTTGACGCCGCTCGCGAGACCGCGGTCGATGACGTCCCGGTTGACGGGGTCCAGGACGATGATCGCGTCGTCGTTCATCCGCAGGGTCGACGCCGCGTCGATCCACAGACCGTCCCAGCCGGCGGCGCGCAACCTCCCGTGCACGTCCTTGGTGTAGTCCCCGCCCTGGGCGGTGACGACGATCGGGAGCTTCGCCAGGGTCTCGAGGTCGTAGGCGTCCTGCAGCGTGCCGGCGTCCCCGGCGAAGGACGGGGCGGGCCGGCCGGCGCTGGAGGTGGAGAAGAACACCGGGGTGATGCCCCCGAAGTCCCCCTCCTCCTGCATGCGCTGCATGAGCACGGAACCCACCATGCCCCGCCAGCCGACGAACCCTACCGAATCACCAGAGCTAAAAGTCATGGCCCCCAGTCTAGTGGGCGCGGTGCAGGGCCCAGCGCCGGCGCTTCTCCTTCACCTTCTGCGCCGGCGGGAGCTCGAGGCCGGGCACCACCAGGTCCCCGTACTGCGGGAAGCGGTGGAGGTAGTCCTGGACGTAGGTGCACGTGGGGCGCACCGCGACGCCCTGCTCCCGGAAGCCGTCCAGCAGGAGCGTGACGAGGGTGCGCGCGTAGCCCTGCCGGCCGAACTGCTCGCCGATGATGGTGTGCTGGAGCTCGACCGTGCCGTCCTCGTGGTCCTGGAAGCCCTCGAAGCCGATGAACTGCTCCCCCCGCCACAGCTCATAGCGGTCGAGGTCCGTGTTCTTCACGACGCGCAGCTGCTCGTCGTCCCGGATCGCGGGGTCGGGGTGCCGGTCGGTCACGGTGTTCCTCCTGGTCGTGGTGCAGCTCACGCTACCGGAGCCGCCGGGCTACCGGAACCGGGCGTCCCTCCGCCCGGTCCCCGCCGGCCGCGCGTGCGCCGCTCGATCCGGTAGCCCAGGCCCGTGCGGGACACCGACGGGCCGAGGACCGGCTCCGTGGCCCACCCGTCGTCGAGCACCGGGGCGTGTGTGTCCCCGTCCGCGTCGAGGTCGATGACGGTCACGAGCGCCTCCGTCACGGGGTGCTCGGCGTCGGCCAGGGCCTGCCGGTAGACCTCGCCGCCGCCGATCACCCAGATGCGCTCCGCGCCGGGGCTCGTCCGGGCCAGGCGCACGGCCTCGGCGTACGAGGGTGCCGTCAGTACCGCGCCGGGATCCTCGCCCCGGGCCACCCGGCCGGGGGAGGAGGTGATGACGATGTTGGTCCGTCCGGGCAGGGGCCGGAAGCGCTCCGGGAAGGACTCCCACGTGCGCCGGCCCATGATCACGGGGTGGCCGGTCGTCGTGCGCCGGAAGAACGCCATGTCCTCCGGCAGCGACCAGGGCATCGCCCCGGCGCGGCCGATGACGCCGTCGGCGGTCTGCGCCCAGATCGCCCCGATCGCCCCGGTCGTCCCGGCGGTCATACGGCCACCGGGGCCTTGATCGCGGGGTGGTGGCGGTAGTCGAGGACCTCGAAGTCCTCGAGCTCGTAGTCGAAGACGGTGGCGGGCCGCCGGGCGAGCCGCAGCTGCGGATAGGGGTAGGGGTCCCGGGAGAGCTGCTCGCGGACCTGCGCCACGTGGTTGTCGTAGACGTGGCAGTCCCCGCCGGTCCAGACGAACTCCCCGGGCTCCAGGCCGGTCTGCTGGGCGATCATGACGGTGAGCAGCGCGTAGGAGGCGATGTTGAAGGGCACGCCCAGGAACATGTCCGCGGAGCGCTGGTAGAGCTGGCAGGACAGCCGCCCCGGCCCGTCCTTCCGGGGCTCGACGTAGAACTGGAACAGGGCGTGGCACGGCGGCAGGGCCATCTCGTCCACCTCGGCGGGGTTCCACGCGGTCACCACGTGGCGCCGGGAGTCGGGGTTCGTGCGGATCTGCTCCACGACCTTGGCGATCTGGTCGATCGACCCGCCGCCGGGGGTGGGCCAGGACCTCCACTGCACGCCGTAGACGGGTCCGAGCTCCCCGTCCCGGTCCGCCCACTCGTCCCAGATGGTCACACCGCGCTCCTGCAGCCACCGCACGTTCGAGTCCCCGCGCAGGAACCACAGCAGCTCGAGGGCCACCGACCGGAAGTGCACCCGCTTGGTGGTCAGCAGCGGGAAGGACTCCGCCAGGTCGAAGCGGATCTGGCGCCCGAAGACGCTGCGCGTCCCGGTGCCCGTGCGGTCGGACTTGTGCACCCCCTGCTCCAGGACCTCGCGCAGGAGGTCCTCGTAGGGCGTCGGCACCGGGGCGGGCACGGGGTCGGGGGCGGTCATGCGGGTCTCCTCGGGGGAAGTCGGGGCGGGCCGGGCGGTCCGTGGCGGGTGGCTCGTGGCGGGTGGTGCGCTGCGGTCCCGGCGGTTGCGGGACGGTGCGCCGCGGGTCCTGCGGCGCCGGGCCGGGGGTCAGTCGTCGAAGGGCTTCACGAGCTCCACGGAGACCACCCGCCGGCGGTGCCGGCGGGAGACCTGCAGCACGATCATCTCGCCGGGGGAGAGGTACGGGTCCTTGGCCGGCAGCTGCGCGGCGAGCTCTGGGCTCGCGTGCCGGGCGATGACCTTGAGGACCGTGGGCAGCACCGGGCGGTGCGTGCACAGCGCCACCGGCGTGTCCTTGTCGAACATGGTCTGGGCCACGGCGGCCGCCTTCTTGGGGTGGCGCTTGTGCGAGGCCTCCGTGAGCTGCGGGCGCTCCCGCACGGAGACCCCGGCCTTGCGCGCGTACGGCACCACGGTGGACAGGCAGCGCAGCCAGGGGGAAGTGAGGACCCGCTCGGGGGACCACGCCCGGAGCAGCCGGGTCACGGCGAGGGCCTGGCGCTTGCCGGTCGCGGCCAGCGGCCGGTCGCCCTCGGCCCGGGACCAGGCCGAGCGCGGCTTCGCCTTGGCGTGGCGCACCACGATCGCCGGGCGCGTGGCGAGGTCCCCGCGCTCGTGCAGGTCCACCAGGGCCGCCAGCGGCTCCCGGTCGGAGGGGTTGGTCAGCATCCGGTGCGCGTCCTCGGGCGAGACCCAGCGGACGGCGTCCACCTCCTTGCCATCGGGCTCGGGCCGTGCGCCGGGGCCGAACTCCGCGGCCCAGTAGTGCACGTCCTTGCACCCGTCCTTGACGTCGTAGCGGATCGTGGGCAGGGGCACGCCCAGGCGCGGCAGCAGGCCGATCTCCTCGCTGACCTCCCGGTGGGCGGTCTCGGGCAGCGTCTCGCCGTCGTCCTGCTTGCCCTTGGGGAAGGACCAGTCGTCGTAGCGCGGCCGATGGATGACCAGCACCTCGAGCCCGCCGCCCGTCCGGCGCCAGCACAGGCACCCGGCCGCGAGCACGTCGGCGGGCCGCCCGCTCCCGGCCGCGCCGCTCGTGCCGGTCCTGCCGCCCGCCCGGCCGGGGCTCTCGGCCGGGCGCTGCTCGGTGGTCTTCTCTGCGGTCCTGGGCATGGCCCCTCTTTCGTCCCCTGTCCGTGGTGCACGGGCGTGCCGGGGCCCGCGGTCCGGACCGTCGGGCGGCACCCCCACGATGCTACCGCTGACCCGTTCCACCGCCGACTAGATCGTCGGCCGGCCGAGGGCCCGGCTGCGCAGCAGGTGCTCCTGGACGTCCACGAGCGGGTTCCCCTCGGCGTCCCGGTGGTGGCGGGTCCACACGCCCTCGGCGTCCAGGTGCCAGCTGGCCGTGGCGTCCGAGACGTAGCGGGCGAGCAGCCGCACGAGCGCGGCCGCCTGCTGGGGGTCCGTGATCCGCACCAGGGTCTCCACCCGGCGGTCGAGGTTGCGGTGCATCATGTCCGCCGAGCCGATGTAGACGAGGGGATCGCCGGCGTTGCAGAACGCGAAGACCCGGGAGTGCTCCAGGAACCGGCCCAGCACCGAGCGGACCCGGATGTTCTCGCTCAGCCCCGGCACCCCGGGGCGCAGGGCGCAGATCCCGCGGACCACCACGTCCACGGGCACCCCGGCCTGCGAGGCCCGGTAGAGGGCGTCGATCACGGCCTCGTCCACGATCGAGTTGCACTTGACCTGGATCCGGGCCGGGCGGCCGGCCCGGTGGTGGCGGATCTCGGCCTCCACGAGGTCGACGAGCCCGGAGCGCACGGAGCGGGGCGCCACGAGCAGGCGCTGGAAGGTGGTCTTGGGCGCGTAGCCGGAGAGCTGGTTGAAGAGCCGGGAGACGTCCTCCCCGACCTCCGGGTCGCACGTGAGCAGCCCCAGGTCCTCGTAGAAGCGCGCGGTGGAGGGATGGTAGTTGCCGGTGCCGATGTGCACGTACCGGCGCAGCCCGTGCTCCTCCTGGCGGACCACGAGGGAGAGCTTGCAGTGGGTCTTCAGCCCCACGATGCCGTAGACCACGTGCACCCCGGCCTGCTCGAGCTTGCGGGCCCAGGAGATGTTGGCCTGCTCGTCGAAGCGGGCCTTGATCTCCACCAGCGCCAGCACCTGCTTGCCGGCCTCGGCGGCGTCGATGAGTGCGTCCACGATGGGGGAGTCGCCCGAGGTCCGGTACAGGGTCTGCTTGATGGCCTGGACCTTCGGGTCCGCGGCGGCCTGCTCCAGGAAGGCCTGGACGCTCGTGGCGAACGAGTCGTAGGGGTGGTGCAGCAGCACGTCCCGGGCCCGGGTCGCGGCGAAGACGTCCGCCGCCTTGGCGGTCTCCGCGGCGTTGAGGTAGCGGGAGGTGTGGGCCACGTGGCGGGCGTAGTGCAGCTCCGGGCGGTCGATGCCGGCGATGACCCCCAGCCCGCGCAGGTCCAGCGGGGCGGGCAGCCGGTAGATCTCGGACTCGTCGATGCCCAGCTCGGAGACGAGCAGCTCGAGCACCTCCGTGCTGATGCTGTCCGTGACCTCCAGGCGCACCGCGGGACCGAAGCGGCGGCGCAGCAGCTCCTTCTCCAGGGCCTGCAGGAGGTTCTCGGCGTCGTCCTCCTCGACCTCCAGGTCCTCGTTGCGGGTCACGCGGAACACCTGGTGCTCCTCGACCTCCATCCCGGGGAACAGGTCGTCCAGGTGCTGGGCGATGACGTCCTCGAGCGGGATGAACCGGGCCTGGCCGTTCGGCAGGCGCGAGGCCCGGGACCCGTCCACCGACAGCAGCCGGGGCAGCTGGTCCGGGACCTTCACGCGGGCGAACAGCCGCTTGCCCGACTGCGGGTTGCGGACCATCACGGCCAGGTTGAGGCTCAGCCCGGAGATGTAGGGGAACGGGTGGGCCGGGTCCACGGCCAGCGGCGTGAGGATGGGGAACACCTGCCGGTGGAAGTCCCCGGTGAGCCGCTCCCGGGTGGCGGCGTCCAGGTCCTCCCAGCCGACCAGGTGGATGTTCTGCCGGGTCAGCTCGGGCCGCACCAGGTCGTGGAAGGCCCGCGCGTGCCGCTCCTGCAGCTCGTGGGCGCGCGCGGCGATGGTGGCCATCTGCTCCGCGGGGGAGTGCCCGGAGGCGGCCGGCCGGGCGATGCCCGTGGCGATGCGCCGCTTGAGCCCGGCCACCCGGACCATGAAGAACTCGTCCAGGTTGGAGGCCACGATGGACAGGAAGTGCACCCGCTCCAGGAGGAAGAGGTCCGGGTCCTCCGCGAGCTCCAGGACCCGGGAGTTGAACGCCACCCAGCTGGCCTCGCGGTCCAGGAAGCGCTCGGGCCCGTGCCGGCCCTCCAGCACCTGCCGGGCCGCGGGCACGGGGTCGTCGATCCGGTCCCGGTCCCCGTGGCTCCGGGCGGAGTCGGGGAGCTCGTCGGGGCCCCCGGGGGGTGCGGTGCCGGACCCGGCGGCCGGGGCCCCGGGGGCGCTCGGGGCCGGCGCGGACTGCGGGCTGTCCTGCTGGTGGGTGGTCATCACGGTCCTGTCTCGTCGTGCCCGCCCCGGCGGTCCGGGCGCGGGAGGATCGGGTGGCGAGTCAGCCGGGGAGGGTGCCGGCGTACATCACGTCGAGGTGCCAGGGCCGGAACCCCAGCGCCTCGTACAGCCGCATCGCGGCGGCGTTGTCCCCGTCCACGTAGAGCATGACCTCGTCGAGCCCCTGCCGGGCGAGGTGGTTGACGCCGGCGGCGGTCAGCGCCCGGCCCAGCCCCGTGCCCTGGTGCCCGGGGGCCACGCCCACGGCGTACACCTCGCCGAGGGGACCGCGCTCGGCGTCGGCGGCGTGGACCTTGGTCCAGTGGAAGCCGGCCACGGTCCCGGGCTCGTCCTCCCGGACGGCGAGCAGGAAGCCGGCGGCGTCGAACCACGGCTCGGCCTCCCGCTGCCGGAGGTCGTCGAGGGTCATCCTGCCCTGCTCCGGGTGCTCGGCGAAGGCGGCCGCGTTGACCCGCAGCCACTCCTGCTCGTCGCGGCCGGGCTCGAACGCCCGCAGGCGGAAGCCCTCGGGCATCGCCTCCGGGAGGGGCAGGTCCGCCGCGCCGCGCAGGGGGCGCAGCAGCCGATGCAGGTCCCGCACGGGGGCCAGGCCGTGCCGGGCGGCGAGCGCGGCGGCGGCGGGGTGCCCGCCGTGCGCCCAGGCGCGCACCGTGCCGGTGGTCCCGGCGGCCACGGCGCCGGCCAGCGCCGCGCCGATCCCGGCGCCGCGGTGGGAGGGGCCGACCACGAGCTCCACGAGGTGGGCGCCGTCGGGCTCGGGCACGCGCACGGCGGCGCCGAGGAGCTCCCCCTCGCGCGAGCGCGCCAGGACGGTGCGGACCCGGCCGTCGCGCGCCGAGCGCAGGTCCACCAGGGTCTGGTCGGAGAACGGCGGGTCGCCGTCCGCGGCCGCGGCGCGGGACGCGAGCGCCACGATCTCCTCGGCCGGCGGGACGTCCGGGCGGTCGAGGTCGTACGGCACGGAACGGGACATGGGGACCTCCTGCGGAACGGGATGGGGCGCACGGACCGGGTCGGGAGGTGCTCAGCCCTCCCGGGCCCGCGTCGTGGCGAAGCTGTAGCCCACGTTACGCACCGTGGTGATCAGGTGCTCGTGGTCCGCACCCAGCTTGGCGCGCAGGCGCCGCACGTGCACGTCCACGGTGCGGGTGCCGCCGTAGTAGTCGTAGCCCCAGACCTCGCTGAGCAGCTGGGCGCGGGTGAAGACCCGCCCCGAGTGCTGGGCCAGGTACTTCAGCAGCTCGAACTCCTTGTAGGTGAGGTTCAGGGGCTGGCCGTTGACGTGCGCGGAGTAGGCGGCGTCGTCGATGACCACGGAGCCCGCGCGGATGCGGGTGTCGTCCTCGGGGACCTCGGCCGTGCGGGAGGAGGCCAGGCGCAGCCGCGCCTCGACCTCCGCGGGGCCGGC
This sequence comes from Kocuria sp. UCD-OTCP, assembly GCF_000349605.1. Taxonomy (NCBI): domain Bacteria; kingdom Bacillati; phylum Actinomycetota; class Actinomycetes; order Micrococcales; family Micrococcaceae; genus Kocuria; species Kocuria sp. UCD-OTCP. The sequence goes on along the minus strand of NZ_AOSQ01000039.1, from coordinate 6,989 downwards.
GGTGTCGAGCACGACGTCGTCGACCATCCAGTTCGCGGCCACGGCCGCCATCCCGCCCTCGGTGAGAACCATCAGCAGCGGCGCGGCCAGACCCTTGGCGGTGAGCAGCTGCGCGAGGTTGCGGGCGGTGATCAGGTCGGTGCGCCCGTCCAGCAGGACCACGTCCGGGGACCGGCCGTCGAGGCTGCCGGACACGGTCCGCGTCGGGGCGACCGAGACCTTGTGGTTGAGCAGGTCGAGGGCCGGGAGCACCGATGCCGAAGGTCCGTCCGCGTCGGTCAGCATCAGGATCTGGAACACTCGTGCTTCTCCACTCTGGCGTACGGACTGAGCTGTCAGTATAGGTCCGGGCGGGCGACCGGCTCCGCGACCCCGCCGGTCCGGAGCGTCCCGCGGCCCGTGCCCGCCTGCACCCCGCGCCCGGTTCCCGGTCCTGCACCCGGTCCCGGCGCTCCGCCCGCGCCCCGCGGCGAGCCGCTATCGTTGCTCGTGTCCGCCCGGGCGCAGGTCCCGACCCCCGACAGTGCAGGAACCCGATCACCATGAGATACGCCATGATCGCCGCGTGCAGCGTGGCCGTGCTGGTGGCGGCCCTCGTGGCGGTCGCGGTCGCCGGGCCCGCGCCGCTGGTGCTGGCGCTGGGCATGTCCGTGGTCATCGGCTTCGGCTGGCCGGCGGCCACCGGCATCGCGGCGAGGCACCGCCACAACGTGATCATGACCGCCGCCGGCGTCGCCGCGGCCCTGCTCGTGCAGTTCCTGCCCGGCCAGCAGCTCGTGTGGCTGCCCGCCGTCGTCGGCGTGGCCCTCATGACGGTGTTCGCGGCGGAGCTGGTGCGCGGCGAGGGCGCCGAGCACCGGCTCGAGTCCGCGATCGCCTCCACGGCGGGCGTGCTGGCGGCGGTCAGCTCCTCCGGCTGGATCGCCCTGGCCGGCGACTACCGGGCCACGGGCCCGGACCCCGCCCTGCTCGTGGTGGTCGGCGCCGTCCTGGCCGCGCTGGTGGCCCTCGTGGGCGGGCGCGTCATCGCGGCGGCCCCGAAGAGCTCGCCCAAGCGGGGCGTCGTGGCCCTCGGCGTGACCCCCGTGGCGTTCCTCGGGGTGGGGGCCGTGTTCACTGCCCGGCTGGTGAGCACCGTGGTAGTTTAGGGCCATGCTTGCACTCGAAATCTTCTACCTCGCCCTGCTCGGCATCTCTGGCCTGTTCATCGCCGGGATCTCCCTGAAGGTGGTCCTCGGACTGTTCAAGGGACAGCACTAGTCCCGTGCCGATCGAGATCCCTTCGGATCTGCTGCCCGAGCTCGTCCCCTTCGCCTGGCTGCTGGGCACCTGGGAGGGCGACGGCTTCATGGGCTACGGCGAGGTCGAGCAGCGGCCGTTCCGGCAGCGCGTGACCTTCGAGCAGAACGGGCTGCCGTTCCTCGACTACCGGGCGCAGACCACACTCCTCGACGACGAGGGGCAGCCGATGCGCCCGGCCACCGTGGAACAGGGCTTCTGGCAGCTCGACCGCACCCTCGAGGACGGCGACGTGGGCCCCGGGATGCTCCCGCCGGACCTCGTGCCCGTGCTCCAGGGCGCCGAGGACGTGGAGCGGATGCGCAACGCGGACGGCGGCTTCGACGTCCTCGTGACCCTGACCCACCCCGGCGGCGTCGCCGAGCTCTACGCCGGGCAGATCAAGGGCCCGCGGATCGACCTCGCCACCGACGCCGTGATCCGCGCCCGCGGGGCCAAGGAGTACAGCTCCTCGACCCGCATGTACGGCCTGGTCCACGGCGACCTGTTCTGGGCCTGGGACATGGCCGCGCTCGGCGAGCCCCTGACCACCCACGCCTCCGCGCAGCTGCGGAAGATCGGCTGAGTTCCGTGACCGAGCACCGTTCCCCCCTGCTCCACCGGCCGGGCGCCGTCGAGGCCGAGGGCCTGGACCGCGGGGTGGCCGCCCACTACGGCGACCCGCTGCGCGAGCAGCGCTCCCTCGTGCGCACCCCCGGCACCGTGGTGGACCTCTCCCACAAGGGCGTCGTGACCGTCACCGGGCCCGACCGGCTCAGCTGGCTCACCACCCTCTCCTCCCAGGTGCTCACCGGGCTCGAGCCCGGGCGCAGCACCGAGACCCTCTTCCTGTCCGTGCAGGGGCGGATCGAGCACGCCCCCCACGTGGTGGACGACGGCACCAGCACCTGGCTGATCACCGAGGCCGACGAGACCGCGGCCCTGGTGGCGTGGCTCGAGCGCATGCGCTTCGCGCTGCGCGTCGAGATCGAGGACCGCACCGGGCAGTGGGCCGTGCTCGGCGCCACGGGCCCCGTGCCCGGCCTGCCCGCCACGGTCGTGTGGCGGGACCCCTGGCCCCACGTCGCCCCCGGCGGGTGGAGCTACGCCGTCCTCGACGGGCCCCACCCCGGCGAGGAGCGCACCTGGTGGGAGCACCTCGTGCCCCGCGACGAGCTCGACGCCCTGACCCTCGACCTCCCCCTCGCCGGCGCGTGGGCCGCCGAGGCGCTGCGGATCGCCGCGTGGCGCCCCCGCCTGGGCGCCGAGACGGACGAACGGACGATCCCGCACGAGCTCGACCTCCTGCGCACCGCCGTGCACCTGGCCAAGGGCTGCTACAAGGGCCAGGAGACCGTCGCACGGGTGCACAACCTCGGGCACCCGCCCCGCCGGCTGGTGCTGCTCGACCTCGACGGGTCGGAGCACACGCTGCCCGCCGCCGGGGCCGAGGTGGTCGCGGGGGAGCGCACGGTGGGGCGCGTCACCTCCGTGCAGCTCCACCACGAGCAGGGTCCCATCGCCCTGGCCGTGCTCAAGCGCACCGTCGATCCCGCCGCCGAGCTCGTCGTCACCGACGGCGAGCAGCGGTGGGCCGCGGCGCAGCAGGTCGTCGTGCCGCCGGACGCCGGGCAGGTGGTCGGCCGGCAGACGGGCTTCCTCCGCGGGCCCCGCCCCTGACCTCGCCGGACCCCGGGACTCCCGTCACCGACGTCCGCCCCGGGCCCCGGGCGGCGCGGACCCGCAGGCCTGACCGACCGGGGCCGCCGCCCGCCTCAGCGGCCGAAGAGGACGCGGGCCTCGTCCCAGCGGTCCTGGGGAACGGTCTTGAGCCCCTCGAGGGCCTCGGCGAAGTCGACGCGGACCATGTCGGTGCCGCGGATGGCGACCATCCGCCCCCACTGCTTCTCGTGCACGAGGTCGACCACGGACATCCCGAAGCGGGTGGCGAGCACGCGGTCGAAGCCCGTGGGGGCGCCCCCGCGCTGGATGTGCCCGAGCGTGGTGTTGCGGGTCTCGATGCCGGTGAGGCGCTCGATCTCCTGCGTGACGTACTCCCCGATCCCGCCCAGGCGCGGACGGCCGTCGGCCTCGGTGCCCTTCCCAGCGAGCACGTCCTCCCGGTCCTCGGGGATGAACCCCTCCGCGACGACCACCAGCGGGGAGCGGCCGCGGTCGTAGACCTCCTGCACCCACGCGCAGACCTGGTCCATGGAGACCTTCTGCTCCGGGATCAGCACCGCGTGCGCGCCGGCGGACATGCCCGAGTGCAGCGCGATCCACCCGACGTGGCGGCCCATGACCTCGGCGACCATGCACCGGTGGTGGGACTCCCCGGTGGTGCGCAGCCGGTCCATGGCGTCGGTGGCGATGGACACGGCCGTGTCGAAGCCGAAGGTGTAGTCCGTGGCCTGCAGGTCGTTGTCGATGGTCTTGGGCACCCCCACCACGGGTAACCCGGCGTCGGCCAGGCGCTTGGCGCCGGCCAGGGTGCCCTCCCCGCCGATGGCCACGATCGCGTCCACCGCGTGGCGCTCGAGCATCACCCCGATGTTCTCCGGCCCGCCTCCGGGCCCGGAGTAGGGGTTCGTGCGGGAGGTGCCGAGGATGGTCCCGCCCTCCCGGGCGAGGCCGCGGACCCGGGTGCGGGGCAGGTCCATGATGTCGCCCTCGAGCACCCCGCGCCAGCCGTCGCGGAAGCCCACGAACTCGTGGCCGTAGGTCTTGATCCCGTGCAGCACGGCGCCGCGGATCACCGCGTTGAGTCCGGGGCAGTCCCCGCCGCTGGTCAGCAGTCCGATCTTCATCCGTACAGTCTCCTCCGGGTGGGCGGGGCGTGCGTGGCGGCCGGACGTGCGCCGGCACGCCCAGTCTAGTGAGTCCGGGCCCGGGCGGCAGGGCCGGGCCCGGCCGTGTTGACCCCCGGCGCCGCCCGCCGGCCTGCGGCCTAGACTTCCGGGAAGAGGGCCCCGACGGGCCCGGAAGGAGGGGTGGCGTTGAACACGGACAAGGAACCGGCCCGGGAGAACCTGCGGGAGTTCATCGACAAGCTGGTCGACCAGGGGTACACGGTGCGGGACGGGCAGTCCCCGGACCCGGATCTCATCGATCCCGGGGGATCGGCCGTGGAGACCTGGCGGGAGGACTACCCGTACGACGAGCGGCTGTCGCGCGAGGAGTACGAGCTCGAGAAGTACCAGCTACAGATCGAGCTGCTGAAGTTCCAGTACTGGGGCCAGGACCACGACCTCCAGCACGTCATCGTGTTCGAGGGCCGGGACGCCGCCGGCAANGGGGCCAGGACCACGACCTCCAGCACGTCATCGTGTTCGAGGGCCGGGACGCCGCCGGCAAGGGCGGGACGATCAAGCGGTTCACCGAGCACCTCAACCCGCGCGCCGCCCGGGTGGTGGCCCTGACGAAGCCCTCGGACCGGGAGCGGGGCCAGTGGTACTTCCAGCGCTACATCCAGCACCTGCCCACGGCGGGGGAGATCGTGATGTTCGACCGCTCCTGGTACAACCGCGCCAACGTCGAGCGCGTCATGGGCTTCTGCACGGACCCGCAGTACGAGCAGTTCATGGCCCAGGCGCCCGTCTTCGAGAAGATGCTCGTGGACTCCGGCATCCACCTCACCAAGTTCTGGTTCTCCGTGACCCAGCACGAGCAGCGCACCCGGTTCGCGATCCGCCAGATCGACCCCGTGCGCCGGTGGAAGCTCTCGCCCATGGACCTGGCGTCCCTGGACCGGTGGGAGGACTACACCGAGGCGAAGGAGGAGATGTTCCTGCGTACGGACACCGACCACGCCCCGTGGATCACGGTGAAGTCCAACGACAAGAAGCGCGCCCGGCTCAACGCGATGCGCTTCTTCCTGGACCAGTTCGACTACGAGGACAAGGACCCGGACGTGGTCTATCCCCCCGACCCGCTGATCGTGCGCCGCGGCCTGGAGGCCGTCGGCGACTGAGGTGCGGCCCGGGGACGCGGGACGACGACGGCGCCGCCCGTCCCCTTCCGGGGGCGGGCGGCGCCGGTGCGCGGCGGTCGCGGCTCAGCGGCCGGGGCGGTCCACCAGGACGGTGTTGGCGGCGGCGTTGACGGCGGTCACGGCCAGGACCGACGGCCAGGCCCCGATCCGCCGGGCCAGCGGGTGGGAGAGCCCGAAGCCCAGGACGTAGAGCGCGCCGAGCGCCGCCGTGGTGCCCGGCCCGCCGCGGTGCCACCACGTGTGGGCGGCCGCCGCGCCGGCCGCGGCCAGCACCGCCCCGCCCAGGGGGCGGACGCCGGTCGCCCGGGCGGTGGCGTACCCGCCGATCAGCCCGGCGCTCACGAGCGCCGCCGCGGGCACCTGCTCCGCCGCGGCCACGGCGGTGTCCCGGGCGTCCGTCGCGGCGCTCACGCGGCGCCGCCCAGGTACTCCTGGAGCCGGCGCAGGCCCTCCGCGAGGTCGTCGTCGCCGAGGGCGTAGGACAGGCGCAGGAAGCCGGAGGGGCCGAACGCCTCGCCGGGCACCACGGCCACCTCCGCCTGCTCCAGGATCAGCTCGGCCAGCTCGGCGGAGGTCTGCGGCGTCGCGTCGCCGAAGCGCCGGCCGAGCAGGCCCCGCACGTCCGCGTAGGCGTAGAACGCGCCGGTCGGGGTGGGGCACTCCACGCCGTCGATGGCGTTGAGGGCCTCGACCATGACCCGGCGGCGGCGGTCGAAGGCCTCCCGCATCCGGTGGGCCTCGTCGAGCGGGCCGGACACGGCCGCCAGCGCGGCCCGCTGGGCCACGTTGTTGACGTTGGAGGTCAGGTGGGACTGCAGGTTCGTGGCCGCCTTGATGACGTCGGGGGCACCGATCATCCAGCCCACCCGCCAGCCGGTCATCGCGTACGTCTTGGCCACGCCGTTGAGGACGACCACGTTCTCGCCCAGCTCCGGCACGGCGGCGGCGATCGAGGTGAACGGCACGCCGTCGTAGGTGAGGTGCTGGTAGATCTCGTCGGTCAGCACGAAGATCCCCTTCTCCGCCGCCCAGCGGCCCACGGCCGCGGTCTCCTCGGGGGAGTACACGGCGCCCGTGGGGTTCGACGGCGAGCAGAACAGCAGGGCCTTGGTGCGCTCGGTCCACGCCGCCTCGAGCAGCTCGGGGGTGACCTTGTAGCCGAGCTCCGGCCCGGCGAAGACCTCGACCGGGTTGCCCCCGGCGAGCTTGATGGCCTCGGGGTAGGTGGTCCAGTACGGGGCGGGCAGCAGGACGTCGTCGCCCTCGTCCACGACCGTCGCGAAGGCCTGGAACACGGCCTGCTTGCCGCCGTTGGTGATGAGCACCTGGGAGGGCTCCACCGCGTAGCCGTCGTCCCGGGCGGTCTGCTCGGCCACCGCCCTGCGCAGCTCGGGCAGGCCCGCGGCCGGCGTGTACCGGAAATTCGCCGGGTCCTGCAGGGCGGCCGCGGCGGCGTCCACGATGTACTGGGGGGTCGGGAAGTCGGGCTCTCCGGCGCCGAAGCCGATCACGGGCCGGCCGGCGGCCTTGAGGGCCTTCGCCTTCGCGTCCACGGCGAGCGTCGCGGACTCTGCGATGGCGCCGACGCGCCGGGAGATGCGGGACGTGGTCATGACCGGGGGCCTCCTGGAGGGGAACGGGCGGTCTCCGCCGGGTGCGGGGACGGCGGTGCGGACGCCCCCATGCTACTCGGGCGTCCGCACCGCGGGCCCGGCGCCCC
>NZ_AOSQ01000038.1:0-55623 GCF_000349605.1 Kocuria sp. UCD-OTCP | reverse complement strand
GCCCCTCGCTGTTCCTGGACGCGTCACGGGCTACCCTGGGACGGGCATGAGAGTTGGGTCACAGCACGGGACAGGAGGCGGCGCGTGGGCGCACCGGCGGACGGACCGACGACGACGGACCCGCTGCTGCGACTGTCCTGGGCCCGGTCGCTGGACCACCTCTCGGCGCCCGAGCGCTGCACCCCGCGGGTCGTGCTGGACGGCCCCGACGTCCGGGAGGCCCGCTCCCCGCTGCGGCTGCTGATGCCCGTGCTCGACGAGCTGCTCACCCCGCTGGCCGAGGACACCGGCCTGGTCGTGGCCGTCACGGACCCCGGCGGCGTGATCCTGCAGGTCCGGGGCAGCGCCGCGACCCGGCGGCGGGCCGAGTCCATGGGCTTCGTCGAGGGCGCCGACTGGTCCGAGCCGGCCGTGGGCACCAACGCCCCGGGCACCGCCCTGGTCCTGCGCCGGCCCGTGACCGTGCACCGCGAGCAGCACTTCTACCCCGAGGCCCGGCCCTGGACCTGCACGGCCGCCCCGCTGCTGCACCCCGTCACGGGGGCGCTGCTGGGGGCGGTGGACCTGACGGGCGGGGACGCCGCCGCGGCCCCCGCCACCCGGGCGCTGGTCGGCGCGGCGGTGCGCGCCGCCCGGGCCGAGCTCGCCCTCGCCCTGCGCTCCGCCCGCCGCTCCGAGACCGCCGCGGCGGCACCGTCCGCCGCCCCCGCCCACGGCGCGTTCCTGCGCGTGCTCGGCGACGCCCCGCCGGCGCTGGTGCTGGACGGGCAGGCCCTGGAGCTCACCGAGCGCCACGCCGAGATCCTCCTGGCCCTCTCTCGCGCCGGCAACGGCCTGTGCACCGCGGAGCTGTCGGAGCAGCTGTGGGCCGGCCGGGCGCAGGAGACCACGGTGCGCGCCGAGGTGCTGCGGCTGCGCCGGCTGCTCGAGTCCCGGGGCGGGTTTTCGAGCGGTTTTTGTCCTGCGCCCAGGGAGGTCCGGACTTCCTCGTCGGCTGTCGCGAGCTCGGCGGCATCCTCTGTTGCCAGTGTTGTGGCGTCGCCGAAGNCGCCCAGTGGGAAAACTTGTTCGAAAACTCCCGCCCCTACCGGCTCGAGACCCCGCTGCCCTCGGACGCGGGCCGGGTGCTCGAGCTGCTCGCCCGGGGCTCGCACCGCCGGGCGCTGCGCGAGTACACCGGGGCGCTGCTGCCCCACTCCGAGGCGCCGTCCCTCGTGGCCCTGCGCCACCGCCTCACCGGGCTCCTGCGCGAGGCCGTCCTGACCGACGGCTCGGCCGAAGCCGTGCGCGAGTACCTCACCCTGCCGGAGGCCGCCGACGACGCCGAGGCGTGGGCGCTGCTGCTGCGCCTCCTGCCGGCCCGCTCCCCCGCCCGCGCCGAGGCCGTGCTCGAGCTGGAGCGGCTGCGCCGCTGACCGGCCCCGGCGCCCGCCGCACCGTGCGTGCAACGTGCGTGCAACGTGGCCCCTCGTAGCGTGATCCGCATCACACGATGGTGCGGACGAGGCGGTCCGCACCCGTGCCACTCGCACCGTCACGCACCAGGAGCAGGTCACCATGAGCGTTGAAACCCAGTCCCTCACCACCGTCTACGCGCAGCCGGGCACCGAGGGCTCGAAGGTCACCTTCAAGCCCCGCTACGAGCACTGGATCGGCGGACAGTGGGTGGCCCCGGTCAAGGGCCAGTACTTCGAGAACATCTCCCCGGTCAACGGCAAGCCCTTCACGGAGGTGGCCCGCGGCACCGCCGAGGACATCGACGCCGCGCTCGACGCCGCGTGGGCCGCCGCCCCGGCCTGGGGGAAGACCCCGGTCGCGGAGCGGGCGCTGGTGCTGCACCGGGTCGCCGACCGGATGGAGCAGAACCTCGAGATGCTCGCCGTGGCCGAGAGCTGGGACAACGGCAAGCCCGTGCGCGAGACCATCAACGCGGACATCGCCCTGGCCATCGACCACTTCCGCTACTTCGCCGGGGCGATCCGCGCCCAGGAGGGCACCCTCTCCCAGCTCGACGACAACACCACGTCCTACCACTTCCACGAGCCCCTCGGGGTGGTCGGGCAGATCATCCCCTGGAACTTCCCGATCCTCATGGGCGTGTGGAAGCTCGCCCCGGCCCTGGCCGCGGGCAACGCCGTGGTGCTCAAGCCGGCCGAGCAGACCCCGGCCTCGATCATGGTGCTCATGGAGCTGCTCGCGGACATCCTGCCCCCGGGCGTGGTCAACGTGGTCAACGGCTTCGGCGTGGAGGCCGGCAAGCCGCTGGCCTCCAGCCCGCGGATCCGCAAGATCGCCTTCACCGGCGAGACCACCACCGGCCGGCTCATCATGCAGTACGCGTCCCAGAACATCATCCCGGTGACCCTCGAGCTGGGCGGGAAGTCCCCGAACATCTTCTTCGAGGACGTCGCCGCGGCCCAGGACTCCTTCTACGACAAGGCACTGGAGGGCTTCGCGTTCTTCGCCCTCAACCAGGGCGAGGTCTGCACCTGCCCCTCGCGGGCCCTGATCCAGGGCTCGATCTACGACCGGCTGCTCGCGGACGGCGTCGAGCGGGTCAAGGGCATGGTGCAGGGCAACCCGCTGGACCTCGACACCCAGGTCGGGGCGCAGGCCTCCAACGACCAGCTGCAGAAGATCCTCTCCTACATCGACATCGGCCGGCAGGAGGGCGCGAAGGTCCTCGTGGGCGGCGAGCGCAACGTGCTGGACGGAGATCTCGCCGAGGGCTTCTACGTCTCCCCCACAGTGTTCGAGGGCGAGAACTCGATGCGCATCTTCCAGGAGGAGATCTTCGGGCCCGTCCTGTCGGTCACCCGCTTCACCGACTACGCCGACGCCATGGCCACCGCCAACGACACCCTCTACGGCCTCGGCGCCGGGGTCTGGGCCCGCAACGGCAACCTGGCCTACCGCGCCGGCCGCGACATCCAGGCCGGGCGCGTGTGGGTGAACCAGTACCACAACTACCCCGCCCACTCCGCGTTCGGCGGCTACAAGTCCTCGGGCATCGGCCGCGAGAACCACCTCATGATGCTGGACCACTACCAGCAGACCAAGAACCTGCTGGTCTCCTACTCCGAGGACGCCCAGGGCTTCTTCTAAACCGCCCTCACCCGTCCCGTCCCGACCGTCCGTCCCGTTCCAGGAGGAGCACCATGAACGCCCAGCAAGCCCCGACCGTCCAGGAGTCCGCGGCCACCGCGGTCCCCGGCACCATGACCGCCGCCGTCGTCACCGCCTTCGGGCAGCCCCTGGAGGTCAAGGACCTCCCGGTCCCGGAGCCCGGCCCCGGCCAGGTCCTCGTCAAGCTGATCTCGACCGGTGTGTGCCACACCGACCTGCACGCCGCCCACGGCGACTGGCCGGTCCAGCCCACCCCGCCCTTCGTCCCGGGCCACGAGGGCGTGGGCACGGTCGTGGCCCTCGGCCCGGGGGTCACGGAGGTGCAGGAGGGCGACCTCGTGGGCAACGCCTGGCTGGCCTCGGCGTGCGGGCACTGCCGCAACTGCCGCACCGGCTGGGAGACGCTGTGCGAGGAGCAGGTCAACGGCGGCTACAGCATCGACGGGTCCTTCGGCCAGTACATGCTGGTCGACGCCCGCTTCGCCGCGCAGATCCCCGCGGGCGCCGACCCGTACGAGGTGGCGCCGGTGCTGTGCGCCGGGGTCACCGTCTACAAGGGCCTGAAGATGACCGAGGCGCGGCCCGGGGAGTGGGTGGTGATCTCCGGCATCGGCGGCCTGGGGCACCTGGCCGTGCAGTACGCGGTGGCCATGGGCCTGCGGGTCGCGGCGGTCGACGTCGCCGACGACAAGCTGGCCCTCGCCCGCAAGCACGGCGCGGAGATCACCGTCAACGCGTTCGCGGAGGACCCGGCCGAGGCCGTGCTCGCGCAGATCCCGGGCGGTGCGGACGCCGTGCTGGTGACCGCAGTGCACCCGGCCGCGTTCGGCCAGGCGATCGGCATGGTCCGCCGCGGCGGGACGATCGTGTTCAACGGTCTGCCGCCCGGGGACTTCCCGGCGCCGATCTTCGACATCGTGCTCAAGGGCCTGACCATCCGCGGGTCCATCGTGGGCACGCGCCAGGACATGGTCGAGGCCCTCGACTTCTACGCGCGCGGTCTGATCCACCCGACCTACAGCACCCGTCCGCTCGAGGACGTCAACGCGATCCTCGACGAGATGGAGAAGGGCAAGATCGAGGGCCGCGTGGTCGTCGAGTACTGATCCGGGCGGACGCGAGGGGTCGCGTCCCGTCCCGGGCGATCGTGAGGGGTCGCGTCCTGTCGGTGGGAGAACGTCTCATCAGCAGGACGCGGCCCCTCGCGCGTGGGCGAGGGGCGCAGCGCGGCCCCTCGCGCGCACGGCCTGCGTATCCTGGGACGGTGACTCCCCGCCTCGTCCTCGCCTCCCGCTCCCCCGCCCGCACCAAGCTGCTGGCCGACGCCGGGATCGGCCACGACAGGCTCGTCTCCGACGTGGACGAGGACGCCGTGGTCCGGGAGCGCGGGGTGACCGGCGCCGAGGAGACCGCGATGGTCCTGGCCCGGGCCAAGGCGGAGGCCGTGGCGGCGCTGCCCGAGGCCGCCGGCGCCCTCGTGGTGGGCTGCGACTCGGTCTTCGAGCTCGACGGCGAGGTGCACGGCAAGCCGCTGGACGCCGCGACGGCGACCGCCCGGATCCGGGCCATGCGCGGGCGCTCGGGGGTGCTCCACACGGGCCACTGGCTCGTGGACACGCGGAGCCCGGCGGACGGCGGGACCGGCTGGAGCGGCGGTGCGCCCGCCAGCGCCGAGGTGTTCTTCGCGCAGATGTCCGACGACGAGGTCGCGGCCTACGTGGCCACCGGCGAGCCCCTGGAGGTGGCCGGGTCCTTCACCATCGACTCGCTCGGCGCGGCGTTCGTGGAGCGGGTGGAGGGCGACGTGCACGCCGTCGTCGGCCTGAGCCTCAGCACCCTGCGCACGCTGCTCGGCCGGGCGGGCGTCGGCGTGCCCGAGCTGTGGACCGCCGGCCGCTGAGAACCGCTCCCCGCCGGAACCGGTCTGCGCTTTGTAGGACTCCTACAGAAACGGCGTCGCATTTCCGGTCCGCCGCCGGGTGGTTGGGCGATTGCTCACGACGGGGAATACAGTGCATCGGAGGATTCGACAAGGAGTGAGACGTGACCGGTAAGAACCCCGCGGACGGCGCCATCCGCCCCATCACCAAGGTGCTCGTCGCCAACCGCGGCGAGATCGCGGTGCGCGTGATCCGCGCCGCCCGCGACGAGGGCATCGCCTCCGTGGCCGTGTACGCCGACCCGGACCGGGACGCCCTGCACGCCCGCACGGCGGACGAGGCGTACGGGCTGGGCGGGTCCACCGCCGCGGACTCGTACCTGGTGATCGACAAGATCCTCGACGTCGCCGCCCGCTCGGGAGCCGACGCCGTGCACCCCGGCTACGGCTTCCTGTCCGAGAACGCCGAGTTCGCCCTCGCCGTGCTCGAGGCCGGACTGACATGGATCGGGCCCCCGCCCGCGGCCATCGCCAAGCTCGGCGACAAGGTGGCCGCCCGCCACATCGCGGAGAAGGTCGGCGCCCCGCAGGTCCCCGGCACCACCGACCCGGTCGGCTCCGCCGAGGAGGTCCTCGCGTTCGCCGACGAGCACGGGCTGCCCCTGGCCATCAAGGCCGCGTTCGGCGGCGGCGGCCGCGGCATCAAGGTGGTCCGCAACCGCGACGACATCCCGGAGCTCTACGAGTCCGCCGTGCGCGAGGCCACCGCGGCGTTCGGCCGCGGCGACTGCTTCGTGGAGCGCTTCCTGGACGCCCCGCGGCACGTCGAGACCCAGTGCCTGGCCGACGCCCACGGCCACGTGGTGGTCGTCTCCACCCGCGACTGCTCCCTGCAGCGGCGCAACCAGAAGCTCGTGGAGGAGGCGCCGGCGCCGTTCCTGTCCGAGGAGCAGAACCGCCTGCTCTACGCCTCCTCGAAGGCGATCCTGCGCGAGGCCGGCTATCAGGGCGCGGGCACGTGCGAGTTCCTGGTGGGCCAGGACGGCACGATCACGTTCCTGGAGGTCAACACCCGCCTGCAGGTGGAGCACCCGGTGTCCGAGGAGGTCACGGGCATCGACCTGGTGCGGGAGCAGTTCCGGCTGGCCCGCGGCGAGGCCCTCGGTTACGACGACCCGGAGGTCCGCGGCCACTCGATCGAGTTCCGCATCAACGGCGAGGACCCGGGACGGCACTTCATGCCCTCCCCCGGCACCATCGCCGCCCTCGACCTGCCCGGCGGTCCCGGCGTGCGCGTGGACTCCGGTGTGCAGGCCGGCGAGACCGTGGGCGGGAACTTCGACTCCATGCTCGCCAAGCTGATCGTCACCGGGGCCACCCGGCAGCAGGCGCTCGAGCGCTCCCGCCGGGCGCTGGCGGAGCTGCGCATCGAGGGCATGCCCACCGTGGTCCCCTTCCACCGCGCCGTCGTCGCCGATCCCGCGTTCGCCCCCGCGGACGGCGCCCCCTTCTCCGTGCACACGCGGTGGATCGAGACGGAGTTCGACAACACCATCCCGCCCTTCGAGGGCGTCCCGCAGGCCGGGCCCGAGGCCGAGGAGCGCCAGGCGATCGTCGTCGAGGTCTCCGGCAAGCGCCTCGAGGTGGTCCTGCCCGCCCTGCCCGGCACGGCCAAGCCCAACGGGGCCGCGGCCAAGCCCCGCAAGTCCCGCTCCGCGCGCGGCGGCGGCACCGCCGCGGCGAGCGGCGACAGCCTGAGCTCCCCGATGCAGGGGACCATCGTGAAGATCGCGGTGGACAACGGGGACGAGGTGGCCGAGGGCGATCTCGTGCTGGTGCTCGAGGCCATGAAGATGGAGCAGCCGCTGACCGCCCACAAGTCGGGCACGGTCTCGGGTCTGTCCGTGAGCCCCGGAGACACCGTCTCCGCCGGCGCCGTTCTGGCGACCATCTCCTGAGGCGGGCGGCCCGGCCCCGATGAGCACCCGACCGACCGGCGCCCCCGGGCGCTGCCTCGTGGACCTCTCCGCGCAGGACCGGCTGCGCAGCGGCGCCCCCGCCCGGACGCCGCGGCTGCGGGTGCTCTGCTGCCCGCCCTCGGGCGCGGCCGCCGGGTACTGGCGGTTCCTGGTCCGCGAGGACGTGCACGTCCTCGGCGTCCAGTACCCCGGCCGGGAGAGCCGCTTCCGGGAGCCGGCGGCGCCCTCGGTCGCCGCCCTCGCCGCGGAGGCGGCCGAGGCCGTCGCCGGCGCGCCGTGGGCGGCCTCGGACGTTCCGCTCGTGGTCCTGGGCCACAGCATGGGCGCCTCCGTCGCGGCCGAGCTCGCCTCGCTCCTCGAGCACCGGGAGGGGATCCGGGTGTCGCTGCTCGCGCTGTCCGCGAAGACCGCCCCGGGCGCCGTGGACGCGGCGGACGACGGGGACGATGACCTGCGGGCCGGGCTGGACCCGCAGGACCCGGGCGCGGACGAGGCGCTCGCCCGGTGGTTGCGGCGGCTGGGCGGCACCCCCGAGGCGGTGCTGGCGAATCCCGAGCTGCTGGCCCTGCAGCTGCCCGCCCTGCGCGCGGACCTGCGGGCCTCGATGGCCCACGACCGGCTCCCCGCCCCGGTCGGGGCGCCCCTGCTGCTGCTGCGCGGCAGCGAGGACCACACGGTGGACACCGCCGGCATGGACGCCTGGCGTCCCGTCAGCACCGGGACCGTGCAGCGGCGCGAGTACCCCGGCGGCCACCACCCGCTCGCGGAGAACCGGCACCGCCTGCTCGAGGACCTCGAGGCGTGCGCCGCCCCGGCGGAGCCTCGTGCCCGGCCCGGTGAGCGAGCCGTTGTGAGCGGTCGGCTGTGACGGAGGTCCCGGCGTGGTCCTGGGGTCCACTCCCCTCGCCCTGGACCGCGCTGCCCGCGCCCCGCCGGGCCGGTGACGTGGCCGTGGTCCAGGCCCACCTGCCCGACCTCGTGCCGTGGGCGCGCACAGTCGAGGCGTTCTGGCTGGACCCGGCGGAACAGGCCCGTCGGGACAGGTTCCTGCGCGAGGCGGACCGCGACGCGTTCCTCGCCCGCCGCTGCCTGCTGCGCGCCGTGCTGGCCGAGCGGCTGGACATCGAGCCGGCCGCGGTGCCGCTGGCACCCGCCCCTGGGGCCGCCGGGCGGCATGGCAAGCCAGCCGTGCCCGGTTTGCACTTCTCGCTCTCCTCCAGCGGTGGGCACATCCTGATCGCCATGGGCCCGCGGGATCTCGGGATCGACGTCGAGCGCGTCCCCGACCTCGTCGGCGGCGAGCAGATGTCCGCGATCCTGCACCCGGCCGAGCGGCGCCGTCTCGCCTGGACGAGCCGACGGCGCCGGCCCGCCGCGGTCGCCAGGGTATGGGCGCGCAAGGAGTCCCTGCTCAAGGCCATGGGCGTCGGGCTCTCCCGCGACCCCTCGGTGGACCGGGTGGGCGCCGGCCGGTTCCCCGGGCACCCGCTGCCGGGCTGGCGGATCCTGGATCTCCCCCTGAGGCCCGGCGGCGAGGACGCCCGGGCGGCGCTCACCGTCAGCGAGCCCTGGACCGACCGGCGTTCCAGGATGTGAGACGGGCCACCCGCCATGCGGACGGCCCGGCGTACTATCGGGATCTTGTCCCCACCCACTGCTACGACCGAGGTTTCCCCATGTCCTCTCCGGTGACCGGGCAGGACGCCACCGGCGCGTCCTCCCCCTCGCTCCCCCTGTCCGACCGCGTGCCCCGCAGCCGGGTGATCCTGGCCTCCCTCGTGGGCACGACGATCGAGTTCTACGACTTCTACGTCTACGCCACCGCGGCCGTGGCCGTGTTCCCGGCCCTGTTCTTCACGGGTGAGGACGAGACGGCCAAGCTGCTCGCCTCCATGGCGACCTTCGCCGCGGCCTTCGTGGCCCGCCCGATCGGCTCGGTGATCTTCGGGCACTTCGGCGACCGGATCGGCCGCAAGGCCACCCTGATCGGCGCCCTGCTGACCATGGGCGTCGCCACGTTCCTCATCGGCCTGCTGCCCACCTACTACTCGATCGGCATCTGGGCCCCGCTCATCCTGACGATCCTGCGCTTCTGCCAGGGCCTGGGCCTGGGCGGCGAGTGGTCCGGCGCGGCCCTGCTGGCCACCGAGTACGCCGAGGAGGGCAAGCGGGCGCGCGCCGCCATGTGGCCTCAGCTGGGCGCCCCGTTCGGCTTCATCCTGGCCAACGGCTTCTTCCTGGTGCTGACCATCGTGATGGGCTTCGTCTCGGTCGCCGAGCAGGGCACCGACCACCCGTTCCTCACGTGGGGCTGGCGCGTGCCGTTCCTGGCCTCCGTGGTGATGGTGGTCGTCGGCCTGTACGTGCGGTTCAAGCTCGAGGAGACCCCGGTCTTCCAGAAGGCGCTGGACCAGGGCGAGAAGGTTCAGACCCCGCTCGTCGAGGCGTTCCGGGGCTCGTGGCTGCAGATGATCCAGGGCACGTTCATCATGCTCGCCACCTACATGCTCTTCTACCTGATGACCGCGTGGATCCTCTCCTACGGCATCGGCAGCCCCGCCAACGGCGGCCTCGGCATCCCCTACCGGGACTTCCTGGTGCTGCAGCTGCTCGCCGTGCTGCTGTTCGCCGCCATGGTGCCCGTCTCCGGGTGGGTCGCTGACCGCTTCGGCCGGCGCAGCTCACAGCTGGTCATCACCTCGGTGATCCTGCTCTTCGGACTGAGCTTCGGCCTGCTCATGGACCCGGCCGCGGTCGGCACCGGTGAGGACGTCAGCACGGGCCGCGTGCTGTTCTTCCTCGTGGTCGGCATGACCCTGATGGGCCTGACCTTCGGCTCGATGTCGGCGATCCTGCCCGAGCTGTTCCCCACGAACGTGCGCTACACCGGCTCCGGCGTCGCGTACAACACGGCGTCGATCCTCGGTGCCGCCATCACCCCGTACGTCGCCGTCACCCTCAACGCGAGCTACGGCGTGGGCTCCGTCGGCCTCTACCTGGCGTTCGGCGCCGTGCTGACCCTCGTGGCCCTCTGGTTCTCCCCGGAGACCAAGGACGTCGACATGGAGAACGTCGTCACCCGCCGCTGATCCGCTTCCCGACGCAGCAGCACGCGCAACGGCCGCATCCCCTGAAGCGGGGGATGCGGCCGTTGTGCGTGCCGGCGGGGATCAGACGTGCACGTGCAGGCGCCGGGCCGCCTCCGAGATCGACCCGGTGAGGGACGGGTAGATCGTGAAGGTGTCGGCGAGGTCGTCGACGTGCAGCTTGTGGGTGACGGCCAGGGAGATCGGGAAGATCAGCTCGGACGCGCGGGGACCCACCACCACTCCCCCGATCACCGTGCCGGAGCCCTTGCGGGAGAAGATCTTCACGAACCCGTCCTCGACCGCCATCATCTTGGCGCGCGGGTTGGTGGAGAGCTTCAGCATGATGGTGTCCGCCTGGTAGGTGCCGTCCTCGATGGACTTCTCGCTCACGCCCACGGACGCGATCTCGGGCGAGGTGAAGATGTTGGAGGCCACCAGGTGGGTGCGCAGCGGCTTGACGGCGTCGCCCATGAGGTGCGCCACGGCGATCCGGCCCTGCATTGCCGCCACCGAGGCGAGCGGGAGCACGCCCGTGCAGTCACCCACGGCGTATACGCCCGGCACCGTGGTGCGGGAGACGCCGTCCACCTTGATGTGCCCGGACTCGGCGCGGGCCACCCCGACCTCCTCCAGCCCGAGGTCGTCGGTGGCCGGGATCGCGCCGACCGCGACCAGGCAGTGCGAGCCGGCGATCTTGCGCCCGTCGGAGAGCGTGACGACCACCCCGTTCTCGCTGCGCTCCACCGAGTCGGCGCGGGAGCGGCTGAGCACGTTCATGCCGCGGCGCTCGAAGACGCTCTCGAGCACGGCCGCGGCGT
Source organism: Kocuria sp. UCD-OTCP (assembly GCF_000349605.1). NCBI lineage: Bacteria > Bacillati > Actinomycetota > Actinomycetes > Micrococcales > Micrococcaceae > Kocuria > Kocuria sp. UCD-OTCP. Next base: position 44,732 of record NZ_AOSQ01000038.1, on the reverse strand, counting down.
CCTCGTCCTCGCCGGGCAGCACCTGGTCCCGGGAGGAGACGAGCGTGACCTCGGCCCCGAGGCCCCGGTAGGCCGAGGCGAACTCCGCGCCGGTCACGCCGGAGCCCACCACGATCATGTGCTCGGGGACCTCGGTGAGGTGGTAGACCTGCTTCCAGTTGAAGATCCGCTCCCCGTCCGGCTTCGCGGACGGCAGCTCCCGGGGGTACGCCCCGACGGCGAGCAGCACGGCCTGCGCGTCGAGGGTGTACTCCAGCCCGTCGTCGGTGGTGACCTGCACGCAGGTGGGGCTGAGCAACCGTCCGGTGCCCGCGATCACGCGCACCCCCACCCGCTCGAGCCCGCGCTTGATGTCCCGGGACTGGGACGCCGCGAGGCGCAGGAGACGGGTGTTGACCTTCTCCAGGTCCACGGCGAGGTCGTTGATCTCGTCCCCGTCCTTGCTGCCCCCGCGCACGTGCACCCCCAGGTCCGCGGCCTCTGCGAAGCGGGTCATCGCGTCGGCGGAGGCGATGAGCGTCTTGGAGGGAACCACGTCCGTCAGCACCGCGGAGCCGCCCAGGCCCTGGCGCTCGACGACGGTCACGTCCGCCCCGAGGCTGGCGGCGACCAGGGCGGCCTCGTAGCCGCCCGGACCGCCCCCGATGATGACGAGCTTCTGGATGGAGAATTCGCTGTGTGCAGTCACCCGGCCATTCTTGCAGGTGCCGCTCCGGCGGCGGAACCGGCCCGGCCGCGCCGGGCGGCCCGGGACCATGCGGTAGCTTGGGGCGGGTGGACACAGAGCACAGCGCTGACCGGGCCGATCCCTTCGAGCTCGCCCAGGAGGCGGCGGACGCACTCCGCCGGGCCACCGGGGTCGACACGCACGAGATCGCCCTGACCCTCGGCTCCGGCTGGGGCCAGGCCGCCGATCTGATCGGCGAGACCGTCGCCGAGATCCCGGCCGCGGAGATCCCCGGCTTCACCCCGCCCGCCCTCGAGGGCCACGTGGGCACGCTGCGCTCCGTGCGCACCGCCGCGGGCCGGCACGCGCTGGTGATCGGCGCCCGCACCCACTACTACGAGGGCCGGGGCGTGCGCCCCGTGGTCCACGGCGTGCGCACCGCGGCCGCCGCCGGGGCACGCACCATGATCCTCACCAACGGCTGCGGCGGGCTGAACCCGTCCTGGGGCCCCGGCACCCCGGTGCTCATCAGCGACCACCTGAACCTCACGGGCCGGTCCCCGCTCGAGGGTGCCACGTTCGTGGACCTCACCGACCTGTACTCCCCGCGGTTGCGGGAACTGGCCCGGGGGGTGGACCCCACCCTCCACGAGGGGGTCTACGCGCAGTTCCCCGGCCCGCACTACGAGACGCCGGCGGAGGTGCGGATGGCCGGGGTGCTCGGCGCCGACCTCGTCGGGATGTCCACCGCCCTGGAGGCCATCGCCGCCCGGCACGCCGGGATGGAGGTCTTCGGGATCTCCCTCGTGACCAACCAGGCGGCCGGGATCTCCGCGACCCCGCTCTCCCACGAGGAGGTCCTCGAGGCGGGGCGCGCCGCGGGCGCCCGGATCTCCGGACTGCTCGCCCGCATCGTCGCCCAGCTCTGACCGGCCCCGGGCCGGGACGGGTTCCAGGCCCGGCACCCCGGCGCACCGGACGCCCCCAGGAGGCCGCGCCATGACCACCGACCCCCGCACCGACCCGCAGCTGCTCGACGCCGCGCGCGCGTGGGGCGCCGCCGACCCGGACCCCGCCACCCGCGCCGAGCTGGCAGCGCTCGTCGAGGCCGCCGCCGCCGGTGACGCCGCAGCACGGGCGGAGCTGGCCGACCGCTTCTCGGGCACCCTCCAGTTCGGCACCGCCGGACTGCGGGCGGCCCTGGGCGCCGGGCCGATGCGGATGAACCGGGTGGTGGTGCTGCGCGCCGCGGCGGGGCTGGCCGCCCACGTCCTGGCCGTGCACACCCCGGCGGACGGTGCGGCGGGCTCCGCCCGGCGCCCCCGCGCGGTGGTCGGCTACGACGCCCGGCACGGCTCCGAGGTCTTCGCACGGGACACCGCCGCGGTGTTCACGGCCGCCGGCATCGAGACGCTGCTGCTGCCCGCGCCGCTGCCCACCCCCGTCCTGGCCTGGGCGGTGCGGGCCCTCGAGGCGGAGGTGGGCGTCATGGTCACCGCCAGCCACAACCCGCCGGCGGACAACGGCTACAAGGTCTACCTCGGCGGCCGGGCCGTGGAGCCGGAGGCCCGCGGCTGCCAGATCGTGGCCCCGCACGACCGGATGATCGCCGAGCGGATCGCGGCCGTCGGACCCGTCGAGGACATCCCCCGGGCGCAGGACGGGTGGACCGTCCTGCCCTCGAGCGTCGAGCAGGACTACCTCGACGCCGTGCTCCCCGCCGTGGTCCCCGCGGCCGCGGACGGGGAACGTCCCCTGCGGATCGTCCTCACCCCGCTGCACGGGGTGGGCGGGCGCACGACGACGGAGGCCCTGCGGCGGGCCGGCCTCGCCGACGTGCACGTGGTCCCGGAGCAGGCGGAGCCGGACCCGGACTTCCCCACGGTCGCCTTCCCCAACCCCGAGGAGCCCGGCGTCCTAGACCTGGCCCTGGCCACCGCCCGCGCCGTGGGCGCGGACCTCGTCCTGGCCAACGACCCCGACGCGGACCGTGTGGCCGTGGCCGTCCCGGTGCCCGGCGCCGGGGACACAGGGCAGGACTGGCGGATGCTGCGCGGCGACGAGGTCGGCGCGCTGCTCGGCCACGCCGCGGCGGCCCGGTGCGCGGACCGCGAAGGCGCCGTGTTCGCGAACTCCATCGTCTCCTCCCGCCTGCTGGGGCGGATCGCCGCCGCAGCGGGGATCGCGCACCAGGAGACGCTCACCGGCTTCAAGTGGATCGCCCGCGTCCCGGGGCTCGCGTTCGGCTACGAGGAGGCGCTGGGCTACTGCGTGGCGCCGGAGGTGGTCAGGGACAAGGACGGGATCAGTGCGGCCGTGGCGGTGGCGGTGCTCGCCGACGAGCTGCGCGCGCAGGGCCGGACCCTGCTGGATGTGCTGGACGACCTCGCCCTGGCCCACGGACTGTACGCGACCGACCAGCTGAGCGTCCGGGTGGCGGACCTGGGCCGCATCCCGGTGATGGCGGCCGCCCTGCGGGACGCCCCGCCCGCGGACCTGGGCGGCTCCGAGGTCGTCGAGGCCGCGGACCTCGCCGCCCCGAGCACGGGGCTGCCGCCCACCGAGGGCCTGCGCCTGCTCACCGCGGACGGCACCCGGGTGATCGTCCGCCCCTCCGGCACGGAGCCGAAGCTCAAGTGCTACCTCGAGGTGGTCGCCCCGGTGGCCGGCCAGGCAGCGCTGCCCGCAGCCCGGGACGAGGCGCAGGAGCGGCTCGGCCGGATCCGCGCCGAGCTCGAGGCCGCGCTGGGCCTCTGACGGCGCACGGGCTCAGGCGGCCGGCGGCCGCGCCCGGTCTTCGCCCCGGGCCAGTACCCGGCGCGAGACGGCCTTGGTCGACCGGGTGACCATTTTCTCCAGCGGGCCCTGGCCCAGGGCCCGCCGCCACAGCAGGGCGAACACGGTGAACGCCACGATCTGGCCCGCGGTCCACGCGGCGGGCGCGAGGTCGTAGTACTCGGGCCAGAGGATGAGCAGGTGGGCCGTGTAGAGCGTGAACGTCATCGCGCCCGCCGCGGCGAGCGGCGCGAGGACCCTGCCGGCCACACGCTCCAGGAGCAGGCAGATGCCGAGGACGGACAGTGCCAGGCCCACGTTGAGCGCCAGGAAGAACGGCGTGTTCGTGTGCGGGGTCGAGATCAGCAGCCACCACAGGGTGTCGGTGGGCAGCGTGGGGTCCCCGCCGAAGACGAGCACCTCGTCGATCTCCGACTCGTCCATCCAGGGCGTGCCCTCGGCGATGGCCTCGTAGCCGCCGAGCACCCGCAGCGCGAGGGCGGAGGACGACCACACGAGCAGCGCGACCGCCGCCCCGACCGTCGCGAGCAGGGTCTGCACCTTCCGGCTGGTGAGGTCCGTGCGTCCCACGGCGAGTCCGGCCAGCAGGAACGCCATCCAGGGCAGGGCGGGGTAGACGCCCGTCAGGAGCAGCTGGGAGAGCACGGTGCCCGGGTCGACGACCAGGTCCACGAGGCTCGGGTTCTCGTACTCGAGGCCGGGCAGCACGTCGACGGACCACTGCATGAGGAAGGGCGCGACGAGCGCGAAGAGCGCGGCGCACACCAGGAGGGACCGGGTCCGCAGGCGCAGGAAGGGCACAGCGAGCAGGAAGAGCATCCCGTAGTAGATGAGGATGTTGCTCACCGGCAGCTCGAGGAAGCCGAGGAGGAAGCCGACCAGGGCGATCACCCCCGCCCGTGCGGCCAGGGCCCACCGGGAGGCCGTCATCCGCAGCCCCGTGCGAGGGGTGCGCCCACCGGAGGCGAAGGCCAGGCTCACCCCCGCCAGGGTGGCGAAGAGCGCGGCCGAGTGGCCGGCGAACAGGGTCCAGGACAGGTTCGCCTCGCCCGTCTGCTCGTCCCACGAGGGCAGCGTGTGCACGGCGACCATGCCGAACAGGGCCAAGCCGCGGGCGGCGTCGACGCCGGTGAGCCGGCGGGTCGTCCGGGGGCCCCCGGCAGCGTCGCGCCCGGGTCCTCCCGTCGGGACACCGGTGGCGGTGGCCGTCCCGGCCGGCGGCGTGCGTTCTGCGGACATGCGGTTCCCCCACGGATCGATCGGTTCGGGCACCCGTGCCGGTCCCGGCCCCGTCCGCGCCCCCCGGCACGGCGCCCGGCGCCCGCCCGCCCGTCGTGGACGACGGGCTCGCGGCGCACTGGTGCACGCCTGAGCTTACTAGAGCAAACGCGGAGCGGATCCCCGGCCGGGGAAAAACCCAGGACCCCCCGGCGAGGGGCACGTCAGGACTGCTCCTGGGAGCCCTCCTCGGCGGCGTTCAGCGCACGCTGGAGGATACGGGCGTACGGCAGCCCGAAGTGGTCCACGCCGTCCCGGTACCGGATGCGGGCGCGCTCGAAGCCCTGCTCCTCGTACCAGTGGTGCCCGTCCCACGCCGCGGACACGGCGTCGAACTCTGCCTGCGGGTCGGTCCCGTCGTCCTCCGTGCCCACGTCCCAGCGCAGGCGCAGCTCCTGCAGCTGCTCGGAGGTGGGCTCCGCGGAGGGCCGGTCCGGGGCCTGTCCGCCGCCCATCATGATCGCGCCGCCGCCCGGGACGAGGTCCACGTGGTCCGCCAGCAGCTCCTGGCTGATGAACTGGGCCCCGCCGGAGTACCCGGTCAGCCAGGTGCGGGAGCGGTCGATGTCGTACTCGGGCTCGAGCCGCTCCTCGACGAGCGAGAGGAACCACTGCGCGTTGAGGTCCCGCTCCTCCCACCAGGTGATCTCCCCCGCACGATCGGGAGTCCGCGGAACCACCAGCAGCATGTTGTGCTCCCGCGCGACCTCCGCCAGGCAGGAAGCGGTGTACTGGGGGCTCTCGTACTCGAAGGCGCCGTCCCCGTGGAAGTGGTACACGACGCCCACCGGCCGGTCCCAGTCCAGGTCCTCGGCGAAGACGTGGTAGGAGCTGGTGATCCCGTCGTGCTCGTGCTCGAGCTGGAAGCGGTCCTCCCGCTCCTCCCCCGGGCCGAACACGCGCGCGTCCAGCACGGCCCCGTCCGTGGGCCCGCCGGGGCCGCGGGCCGTGACCCGGACGCCGTCGAGTCCGTAGCGGGCGCACGAGACCGTCTCGGGGGCCTCGGCCTCCGGGGTCTCCTCGTCCCGGCCGACCAGGAGCGCCACGGTCGTGACGAGCAGGAGCACCAGCGCCAGGGCGCCGGCCCCGAGCAGGCGCAGCCGCCGCCGGGCACCCCGGGACGTCGCACCGCGGTGGCGGTGCCGGTGCGGCAGCCAGGACCAGGGCCACCGGGGACCGCTCCGAGGGTGTTGTCGTGTCACCCGGTCATCTTACGAAGGAGTACCTGGGAGAACCCCGACGACGTGCCGTCAGCGGGGCAGCCCGACGAGCACCCGCCCGTCGCGCACCTCGGCCGGGTGCACCGGCAGGGCGGGCCCGTCCCCGCTGAGGCACAGCCCGGTCGCGAGGTCGTAGACCTCCTTGTGCAGCGGCGAGGCGACCGTGACGGCCGAGCCGCGGGAGCCGAGGATGCCGCGGGCCATGACGCAGGCCCCGGTGCGGGGATCGCGGTGGTCGGCCGCGAGCACCGTGGTGGCGTCCACCCGGTACAGCGCCACCTGGCGGCCCGCCACCCGGGCGGCCTCGCCCCACAGGGGCTCGAGGTCCGTCAGGGCGCACACGTCGTGCCACTCGGTGCCGGCAGCACGGCTCGCCGCGTCCACCGCGGTCGCGGTCGTGATCGCTGTCGGGGTCGGGGTCGGGGTGAGGGTCGTCATGTGGGGCCTCCTGCGGCTCGGCGGAACGTCGTGCTCGACGTTAGGCGGGGCGGATGACGGGCGCGCTCCGGAGCCGTTTCGCCCCGGTCAAAGCCCGCTCACACGGAGCCGGGGCCCCGGTGAGGGAAGCGAAAAGCGACCGGAACGGCGGGGCAACGGCGGGGCAATCCCGTCTCCCTAGAGTCGGGGGCAACGCCCCAGCCGCCCGCCAGCTCCCGGAGGTCCCCGTGCCGCGCTCCCCCTTCTCCCCGCAGTCCCCCCAGCACGTCGTCGTGGTCGGCGGCGGCCCCGCCGCCCACCGCTTCGCGGAGGCGGTGCTGTCCGCGGAGGACCACCACGTGCGCCTCACCGTGTTCGCCGACGAGCCGTGGGTCCCCTACGACCGCGTCCAGCTGTCCAAGGCGCTGACGGGCCCCGCGGGCGCCGTCGACCTCACGCTGGGCGGGGGCACGGTGTGGCAGGACCCGCGGGTGGACCTGCGCCAGGGCGTGAAGGCCCGGGAGATCGACCCCGCGGCCCGCACGGTCGCCGCGGCGGACGGGACCGTGACCGGCTACGACGAGCTCGTCCTGGCCACCGGCTCCGACGCCGCGCGCCTGGACGTCCCCGGCGCCCACCACGCCTTCGTCTACCGCACCCTCGACGACGTCGCGGCCATCCGCGCCGAGGTCGAGCGGCTGCGCGCCCGCTACGGGCGCACCCCGCGCGGCGTGGTCATCGGCGGCGGTCTGCTGGGCCTCGAGGCCGCGGGCGGGCTCCAGGAGCTCGGCGCGGAGGCCACGGTGGTGCACTCCCGCAAGTGGCTGATGAACGCGCAGCTCGACGAGGGCGCCGGCCGCTCCCTCAACGCCCTCATCACCGCGCGCGGCGTGCGCCTGCACCTGGGCGAGCGCCCCTCCGGCGTGGGGCTGCGCAAGTCCGACGGCGAGGTGTGCGCCGTCGAGTTCCGGGACTCCGCCGACCTCGAGGCGGACCTGGTCATCGTGGCCACCGGCATCCGGGCCCGGGACCGGCTGGCCTTCAACGCGGGCGTCGCGACGGCCCCGCGCGGCGGCGTGGTCATCGACGAGGCCTGCCGCACCTCCGCGGAGCACGTGTGGGCGATCGGCGAGGTCGCCTCCTGGAACGGGGAGTGCCTCGGTCTCGTGGCCCCGGCGAACACCATGGCGGAGATCGTCGCCGACCGGCTGGCCGGCGGGCGCTCCACCTTCGACGGCTTCGACACCGCGACCAAGCTCAAGCTCTCCGGCGTGGACGTGGCGTCCTTCGGCGACGCCTACGGCGAGACCGAGGACTGCCTCGAGGTCGTCTACGCGGACCCCGCCCGCGGGATGTACCAGAAGGTCGTGGTCACCCAGGACGCGCGGACCCTGCTGGGCGGGGTGTTCGTGGGGGACGCCGAGCCGTACAACGCCCTGCGCCCGCTGCTGGGCCGGGAGCTGCCCGGTGAGCCCGGCGCGTACCTCTCCGCCTCCGGCGTGGACGCCCCGGCCGGGGACCTGCCCGACGACGCCGTGATCTGCTCCTGCAACAACGTCACCACCGGGGCCGTGCGGGAGCAGATCTCCTGCGGCGTGCACGAGATCGGCGAGCTCAAGAAGTGCTCCCGGGCCGGCACGCAGTGCGGGTCCTGCGTCCCGATGCTCAAGAAGACCCTGGACCTGGAACTGGCGAAGGCCGGCGTGGAGGTCTCCAGGGCGCTGTGCGAGCACTTCGAGCTCTCCCGCGCCGAGCTCTTCGAGGCCGTGCGCGCCCTGGACCTGTCCTCCTGGGACGAGGTCGTGGCCCGCTTCGGCACCGGACTGGGCTGCGACATCTGCAAGCCCGTGGTCGCCTCCGTGCTCGCCTCCCAGCGGGACGAGTACGTGCTCGACTCCGGCCGGGGCGCCCTCCAGGACACCAACGACCGTGCCCTGGCCAACATGCAGAAGGACGGCACGTACTCCGTGGTCCCGCGCGTGCCGGCCGGGGAGATCACCCCGGAGAAGCTCATCGTGCTCGGCGAGGTGGCCCGGAGGTACGGGCTCTACACCAAGATCACCGGGGCCCTGCGCGTGGACATGTTCGGGGCCCGGCTCGAGCAGCTGCCGGAGATCTGGCGGGAGCTCGTGGACGCCGGCTTCGAGTCCGGGCAGGCCTACGGCAAGGCGCTGCGCAACGTGAAGTCCTGCGTGGGCTCCACATGGTGCCGCTACGGGGTGCAGGACTCCGTGGGCATGGCCGTGCGGCTGGAGCTGCGCTACCGGGGGCTGCGCTCGCCCCACAAGTTCAAGATGGGCGTCTCGGGCTGCGCCCGCGAGTGCGCCGAGGCCCGCGGCAAGGACGTGGGCATCATCTCCACGACCGACGGCTGGAACCTCTACACCGGCGGCAACGGCGGCGCGAACCCCGCCCACGCCCAGCTGCTGGCCCAGGGTCTGGACGACGAGACCCTGGTCCGATACATCGACCGGTACCTCATGTACTACATCCGCACCGCGGACCGGATGCAGCGCACGGCCCGGTGGCAGGAGGAGCTCGAGGGCGGGATCGACCACGCGCGCGCCGTCGTCGTCGAGGACTCCCTGGGCATCGGCGAGGAGCTCGAGGCCGCGATGGCCCGGCACGTGGACCGCTACGAGGACGAGTGGGCCGCGACGCTGAAGGACCCCGAGCGGCTGCGCCGCTTCCGCTCCTTCGTCAACGACGCCGCCCCGGACGACTCCCAGGACTACGTGCTCGAGCGCGGTCAGCGCCGCCCCGCGACCGACGCCGAGCGCGCCGCCGCCGAGGCCGGCGAGGGCCCCGTGCTGCTGACCGGTCCGCGGATCCCGGTGCGCGAGGGCGCCGCGACCCCCGGAATCTGACGCGGCCCGGGGCCGCCGGTGGGGTGCGTCCGGGTCCGGATCGGGCTCCCGGCCGGGACCGGACCGGAGGGGCCCGCGGCGCCTGAGGTCACGTCAGGTGGAGCCGGCGGTGCCGGTCGAGCACGGTACGGCGGCCGGCGTCCCCGACGGCGTCGAGGACCCGCTCCAACGGCCCCCGGCCCAGCGCCCGGCGCCAGCCGACGGCCAGCAGGACCGCCGCCCCCAGGTGGGCGACGGACCAGAGGACGGGGAGGTCGTACCGGATCTCCACGGACAGCGCCACCAGGTGGGCGGTGTACACGCTCAGGGCCGTCGCGCCCACGGCCGACAGCCGCAGCAGCCACGCCCCGGACCTGCGGGAGACCAGCAGGCAACCCGCCAGCACCAGCAGTGCCACGCCCAGGCCGGCGGCGATCGCCCACACCCCGTCGACGGGCCACGGATCCGGGCCCCGCACCAGCACCTCCGCCAGCTCGTCCGCGCCCGTCCCGCCGGTCGCCGGAACCCGGTCGTGACCGCCGACGACGTACGGTCCGAAGGGGTCGGCGGTCCGGGCGAGGACGACCAGGCCCGCCCCCGCCGCCAGCAGACGGACCTGGATCCCCGTGTCGCGCAGGTTCATCCGCCCCACCCCCAGCCCGGCCAGCAGACAGCTCAGGTACGGCAGGGCCGGGTAGGTTCCGGTCACCAGCAGCCGGGAGACCGTCCCGCCCGGCTCCGCCGGCACGTCGGCGAACGCGGGGTGGGCGGAGGCGAGGGCCGGCAGGACGTCCGTCACGCCCTGCACCAGCAGCGGGCCCACCATCCAGAGGACCGCCGCGCAGACGAACAGGGCCGTCGCGGACAGGCGCAGGAACGGGATGGCCAGCACGAAGAGCACCCCGCAGCAGACCAGGAGGTCGTCCGCCGGGGCGTCCTCGGGCATCAGCGCCCCGATTCCCAGTCCCACCACGGCGAGCAGCACCGCCCGCACGGCCAGCCCCACCCGATCGGCGGCCAGCCATCTGCCCCGGTGCGGGAACCGTCCCCCGGACCCGAGCGCCAGTCCCACCCCGGCCAGCAGGATGAACAGTGCCGCCGAGCTCTGCGAGAGGAGGGTGTGCGGCCAGGCCGGCGCCTGGGTCGGGGCGTGGTGGCCGGGCAGGATCTGCACCGCCATCAGCCCGATCAGCGCCAGCCCGCGGGCCGCGTCGAGGCCCGTCCACCACGCCGGGGACCTGCGGGCCCCGCCCGTGGCCGCGGCCGGGGCGAAACGCTCCGTTCCGGACGTCCACCTCATGACTCCCCCGTCCTCGCGGGCCCGCCCCGGCACTGCCAGGGCTCGGGCCGCATCCGAGGTCCCAGTGCTCCGGGACCTTTCCGGACCCAGGATCTCTGCCGCACGTGGCGCTCCCGTTGCGCACACCTCACGATTCCGTGAAGTCCGCGGGCCCCGCCGTGCACGCCAGCGGGACCTCCGGCACTCCGCGGTTCCCCGCACCGCGTCCGCGGGGCAGGCGGTGCGGAATCGGAAACCTGGGGTAACACCGTGGTCACAGGACCGACCTACGCTCGGGGCATGACCGCCGCACCCCCCTCCCCCGCACCCGGTGACTCCGGCGCGCCCGGCGCGCTCGGGGAACTGACCGGGTTCCGCGTCGGCGTGACGGCCCACCGCCGCGCCACGGACTTCATCGCCGCCCTGGAGCGCCGCGGCGCGCAGGTGGTGCACGCGCCCGCCCTGATGATCTCCCCCGTGGCCGAGGACACCCGGGTGGTCGAGGACACGCGCACGCTGCTCGCCCACCGGCCCGCGATCATCGTGGTGACCACCGCCTACGGGCTGCGCCGGTGGTTCGAGGCCGCCGACGCCGCGGGTCTCGGGGAGGACCTGCGGGACGCCTTCCGGGCCGCCCGGGTGCTCACCCGCGGGGCGAAGGCCCGGGGCCAGGTGCTCTCCCTGGAGCTCGAGGACGCGGAGGTCTCCGAGGACGAGCGGACCTCGTCGGTGGTCGACCGGCTCCTGGCCGACGGTGTGGCCGGCGCCCGCGTGGCCGTCCAGCTGCACGGGCTGACGGACCAGGTCCAGCTGGAGCGGCTCGTGGCCGCCGGGGCGCAGGTGGACACGGTCTCCCCCTACCGGTGGCTCTCCGCCGACGACGGCGAGCGCCTGCCCGGCCTGATCCGCGACGTGTGCGAGCGCCGCCTGGACGTGCTGACCTTCACCGCTGCCCCGGCCGTGGACTCCCTGTTCAGCACCGCCCAGGAGATGGGCCGCTGTGAGGACCTCGTGGACGCCCTGCGCACGGACGTCACGGCCGCCGCGGTGGGACCCGTGTGCGCCGGGCCCCTGCTGGAGGTCGGGGTGGAGCCGCTCGTGCCGGAGCGCTACCGGCTGGGGGCCCTGGTCCGGGCGGTGTGCACCCACGCGGTCGAGGAGCGCACCCTGGTGGTGCCCACCCGGCACGGGACGCTGCGGCTGATGAGCACCGGCGCCGCCCTGGAGAACGTGTTCGTCCCGCTCTCCGACGCCCAGGTCGCGGTGCTGCGGGCGCTCGCGGCGCACCCCGGGGCGGTGGTCTCCCGGGGGCAGCTGCTGTCCGCGGTGCCGGGCCTGGAGACCGAGCACGCCCTGGAGATGGTGATCTCCCGGCTGCGCCGGATCCTGCCCGCTCCCCTGGTCGCCACCGTGATCAAGCGCGGCTACCGGCTGGACCCCTGAGCCACGGCCCGGCGGACCGGCCGGACCACCGCGTTCATCGCCCGCTCCAGCGGGCCCCGCCCGAAGGCCCGCTGCCAGGCGAGGGCGAACAGCACGGAGAGCACCAGGCTCGCGACCAGCCAGAGCAGGGGCGCGGTGTGGAAGAGCTCGAAGGACAGGAACACGAGGTGCGCCGTGTACAGGGTGAGACTCATCGCGCCCACGGCCGTCACGGGCAGCAGCCAGGCGCTGTGCCGGCGGGCCAGGAGCAGGCAGGTCCCGACGACGGCCAGGCTCACCCCGAGGCTCCACGCCACGGAGAACGGGGTGTTGACGTCCGGGGTGGTGAGCACGAGCCACCACGGCGAGGTCGTCGGCAGCGTGTCCTCGGGGCCGTAGGTCAGCAGGCTCTCGAGCTGCGCCACGGTGAGGTCCGGGTCGCTGAACAGCAGCCTGGTGTAGACGTCCCCGGCGTAGAGCAGCTGCCGCGAGACCAGCTTCGCGGTCACCGCGAGGACCGTGCCCACCACGACCAGCCGGACCTGGACGTCCCGGCGGCGCAGGTTGAGCCGGCCGATGGCCAGGCCTGCCAGCAGGTAGGCCAGGTACGGCAGGGAGGGATAGGTCCCCGTCAGGAGCAGCTGGCCGAGCACCGCGAGCGGTTCGGTGACCAGGGTGACGAAGGTCGGGTTGTAGGAGGAGAAGCCCGGCAGCGCGTCCCCGGCGAGGTGGAGCAGCAGCGGGCCGGCCACCAGGGCGACGCCCGCGCCGAGGAACAGAGCCCGCGGCCCGAGCCCCAGGAAGGGCAGGGCGAGCAGGAAGTACGCGGCGAAGTAGATCAGGATGTTGTAGGCCGGGGGCTCCGGCGGCATGAGGTGGCCGATGACCAGCCCCAGGATCAGCAGCAGCAGCGCGCGCACCGCGATACCGGCCCGGGCGGCCGTCATCTCGCGGCCGCGGAGCGGGCGGCGCCCGCCGGAGGTGAGCGCCAGCCCCGTGCCGGCCAGCAGGGCGAACAGGGCCGGGGAGTCGCCGGGGAACAGGATCCACGTCACCGTGGGCCGGCCCGTGGCGGCGTAGGACACAGGCAGGATGTGCACGCACATGATGGCCACGAGCGCCAGCCCGCGGGCGGCGTCGAGGCCCACGAGACGCCTCGAGGACCGCAGCGCGGCACCGCGGGACGCAGCCGCCGCGGGCCGGTGCTCGGTGGGGCGCTCCCTCATGGATGGTCGTCCTGTTCGTCGGTGCAGGCCCGCGCGGGCGGGCGGCGGGCGCGACCATCTTCGCACCCCGGGGCACCCCGGCCAATCGTGACGGGCCGGTGACGCTGTCCACCCTTGTGCGAGAGCACACGCCGGTGCGTGGCCCTCCGGCGGCACGGGACCCCTCACGCCGCGGCGGCGTGCTCCTCGACGAGCCGGCGCACCGTGTCCGTGCAGCCCCCGCAGCCTGTCGAGGCGCGGGTGGCGCAGCTGACCTCCTCGAGGGTGGCGGCGCCCTGCCCCACTGCGTCGGTGATCCGGCCCATCGTGACGCCGGCGCAGTGGCAGACCGTGGACTCGGGCGTCAGCCGGGTCTCCTGCTGCGTCCCGGCGTCCGGGCCGTCGAGGCGCAGCAGGACGCCGGGGTCCTCGGGCACGGGCTCGCCGCGGTCGTGGAGGAGCCCGATCTCGGCGGCGGCGCGGGGCAGGCCGAGCACGATGTAGCCCTCGAGCGTGCGGTCGGGGCGCAGCACGAGCTGGGCGTAGCTGCCGGCCGAGCCGTCCGCCCAGTGCACCACGGTCCCGCCGTCCGGGCGGGGCTCCCAGGGCAGGCCCCCGACCGTCCCGGCGCAGGCGAGCTCCACCTGGTGGGCCTTGAGCCGCACCGCGCCGGCGGGACCGGTGGTGAGGGGGGCGAGCACGGCCGTCCCGCCCTCGGCCACGGCGTCCAGCTCGGCGCGGATCCGGGCGGCCAGCCACTCGGCCTGCCGCCAGCCGGGACCGATCAGACCGGACGGGCCCATGCCGTCCCGGCCGGGGCAGACCCGGCAGGACGGGTCCTTGCACAGCACCTCGGCGCAGTCCCCCACCGCGAAGACCCGCTGCTCCACGTCGGCCTCGAGCTCGTGGTTGACCACGATCCCGCGGGCAGTGCGCAGCCCGGCGCCCTCGGCGAGCTCCGTGCGCGCCGTGACGCCGATCGACAGCAGCAGCAGGTCACCCGGCAGGGTCCGGCCGTCCTCGAGCACGAGCCCGCGGAAGGAGCGGTCCTCGTCGAGGGAGACCTCGCGCGCCTGGGCGCCGGAGACCACCTCCACGCCGGCCTCGGCGAGCGCGCGGCCCAGCAGCGCGCCGCCGGGGGCGTCGAGGGAGCGGGTCAGGACCCACGCCGCGTGGTGGACCACGGTGACCGGGCAGCCGGCCTCGCTCGCCGCGAGCGCGGCCTCGAGCCCGAGCACGCCGCCGCCCAGGACCACCACGCGGCCCCGCCGTTCGACGACGGCGCGCACGGCCCGGGCGTCGCGCAGGTCGCGCAGCGCCGTGACCCCGGCGGGCAGGTGCTCGTAGGCGCCGGGGTCCGGGTTGATCCCGCGCAGCACGGGGAGGTTCGGGCGGGCCCCGGTGGCCAGGACCAGGCGGTCGTAGCCGAGCTCCCGGGTCTCCCCCGTCGGCCCGTCGGTGAGCCGCAGGACCCGGCGGGAGCGGTCGATCCGGGTGACCTGCGTGCCGAGCAGCACGTCGATCCCGGAGCGGGCCAGGAGCTCGGGGTCGGCCAGGGCCATCGTGGCGCGCTCGGTGCGGCCCATGGCGTGCTCGCCCACGAGCACCCGGTTGTAGGCGGGGTTTTCGAACCACTTTTCCGGCGGCGATGTAGCCGGCGGTGCCGAAGTGCCCGATGGCGACGCTGTCGTCGCCGGTGATCCTGCGGGTCCACGGGTGGGCGAGCGCNCCAGAATCGACAAATACCACCTGAACCGGTGCCCACACGATAGTCACGAGCCAGCCGTAGAGGGTGGTGCACGAGCAGGGGCCACCCAAAAATGTCTTCGAAAACGATCACGGTGAGGCGGATCGTGCCCGCGGCGGCGAGGTCGGCGACGTCGTCGACGAAGCGGGCGGCCACGGGGCCGAAGCCGATGACGACGACGTGCTCGCCGGGCCGCATCGGGGTGCCGTGGGCACGGGTGGGGCGGTGCACGGTCATCGGGTCGTCTCCTCGGCGTCGATCGCCCGGACGGTCACGGAGCCGGCCTTGAACTCGGGCATGGCCGAGACCGGGTCCACGGCCGTCGAGGAGACGAGCCGGTTGGCGGTCTGGGTCCCGGCGTAGTGGAAGGGCAGGAACACCGTGTCCGGGCGGATGTCGGTGCTCAGCTCGGCGCGGGCCACGGCCCGGCCGCGGGCGCTGGTCAGCTCCACCGCGGCGCCGTCGCGGATCCCGTGGGCGGCGGCGGTCGCGGGGTGGATCTGCAGCCGCGCCCCGGGGCGGGCCGCGTGCAGCGAGGGCACGCGGCGGGTCTGGTTGCCGGACTGGTAGTGCTCCAGCCAGCGGCCGGTGGTCAGGGTGAGGGTCCCCGCGGTGTGCAGGGGCTCCCGCCGGTGCCCGGGCGGGCTCGGGTCCACGGCCCGGCCGGCGGCGCGCGGGCGGACCGGGACGAGCACGGCCCGTCCGTCCGGGTGGCCGAAGCGGTCGAGGAAGACCCGCGGCGTGCCCGCGGACGCCCCGGCGGGGTGCGGCCACCAGCAGGCCTCGCCCGCGTCCAGGGCGGCCCAGCCGATCCCCGAGTAGTCGGCCTTCCCGCCCGCCGAGGCCCGGCGCAGCTCCTCGAACACCTCCTCCGGGTCGGGGCTGAACGTGCCCGGGGCCTCGAGCCGGCGGGCGAGCTCGGCCATGATCCACAGCTCGTCCCTCGCCCCGGGCGGCGGGTCGAGCGCGCGGCGGCGGCGCAGCACCCGGCCCTCGAGGTTCGTCATGGTGCCCTCCTCCTCGGCCCACTGCAGCACGGGCAGGACGAGGTCGGCGAACTCGGCGGTCTCGGAGAAGAAGAAGTCGCAGACCACCAGGAAGTCCAGGGCCTGCAGCCCGCGGACCACGGCGTCGGTGTCCGGGGCGCCGATCACCACGTTGGAGCCGTTGACCCACAGGCAGCGGACGCCGTGGTCGGTGCCGAGGGTGGTCAGCATCTGCGCGGCCGGGATCCCGGGGCCAGGCAGCTCGGCGGGGTCCACGCCCCACACCCCGGCCACGTGCGCGCGGGCGGCGGGGTCCGTGATGCTGCGGTAGCCGGGCAGCTGGTCGGCCTTCTGGCCGTGCTCCCGGCCGCCCTGCCCGTTGCCCTGCCCGGTCAGGGTGCCCCAGCCGGAGCCCTCGCGCCCGGGCAGGCCGAGGAGCAGGGCCAGGTTGATCGCGGCGGTCGCGGTGTCGGTGCCGTCGACGTGCTGCTCCACGCCGCGCCCGGTCAGGACGTAGGTCCCCTTCCGCGCCCGGGCCAGCAGGCGGGCGGCCCGGCGGATCCGCTCCGCCGGGACGCCGGTGACCTGCTCGACCCGCTCGGGCCACCACGCGCTGACGCTCGTCGTGAAGGCCTCCGAGCCGGTGGTGCGCCGGGCGAGGTACTCCCGGTCGGCGAGGCCCTCGTGCAGGACCACGTGGGCCAGACCGAGCAGCAGCACGAGGTCGGAGCCGGGGGTGGGCTGCAGGTGCAGTCCGCCGTCGTCGTCGGTCATCCGGGCCGTGGCGGAACGGCGGGGGTCGACGACGACGAGGCCCCCGTGCTGGCGGGCGTGCTGGAGGTGCTGGACGAACGGGGGCATGGTCTCGGCGGGGTTCGTGCCCAGCAGCAGGACGGTGTGGGCGTCGTCGAGGTCGGTCACGGGGAACGGCAGGCCGCGGTCCAGGCCGAGGGAGCGGTTGGCGGCGGTCGCGGCGGAGGACATGCAGAACCGGCCGTTGTAGTCGATCCGCGAGGTCCGCAGGGCCACCCGCGCGAACTTCCCCAGCTGGTAGGCCTTCTCGTTGGTCAGCGACCCGCCGCCGAAGATCCCCACCCCGTCCGGGCCGTGGCGCTGCTGGGCGGCCCGGAACTCCGCGGCCATCCGGTCCAGGGCCGCCGCCCAGGACACCTCCTGGAAGACGCCGTCCGTCCCGCGCAGCAGCGGCGCGGTGAGCCGTGCGGGGTCGGCGAGCAGCTCCGCCGACGTCCAGCCCTTCCGGCACATCCCGCCCCGGTTGGTGGGGAACTGCCGGGCGGCGACCTCCGGGTAGCCCTGCGCCGCGGCGGCCGCCGATCCGGTGTCCAGGGTCATGGCGCACTGGAGGGCGCAGTACGGGCAGTGGGTGGCCGTGGTGCTCATGCGGGCGGTTCCTCCTGGGGTCGGCGGGACGGGGCGGGGCTGCGGGCTCAGATGTGGCTGTCGCCCATCTCCGTGCCCCGGCGGAGGTAGCAGCACCAGGTGACCGCGAGCGCCACCACGTAGAAGGCCACGAAGCCGTAGAACGCCGCGCTGTAGGCCCCGGTGGTGCTGTTCGAGAGGTTCAGCGCCTGCGGGATCAGGAAGCCGCCGTACGCGCCGACCGCACCGATCAGCCCGAGGGCGGCCGAGGCCTTGCGCTCGGTGGAGACCGCCGCGTCCTGCTGCTGCCGCAGTCCCAGCACCCGGTAGATCGAGGGGATCATCCGGTAGGTGGAGCCGTTGCCCATGCCCGCCGCGGTGAACAGCAGCAGGAACAGGCCGAGGAACAGCCAGAAGTTGGCCAGCGGCAGGGTGAGCACCACGGCGAGCGCGAGCAGCGCCATCACGGCGAACACGGCGACCGTCATGGGGGCGCCGCCGAAGCGGTCCGCGAGCCGGCCGCCGTAGGGGCGGGAGACCGAGCCGACCAGGGGGCCGAGGAACGCCAGGGACAGCGCCGCGGCGCCCACGCCGAAGGACGAGAACTCCGGGAAGGTGTCGGCGATCAGCTTGGGGAACACGCTGGAGAAGCCGATGAAGGAGCCGAAGGTGCCCACGTAGAGGAAGGACATGATCCAGAAGTGCGGCTCCCGGACCGTGGCCAGGGACCCCGCGACGTCCCCCTTGGCGTGGGAGAGGTTGTGCATGTGCTTCCGGGCGCCCCACGCCGCGAGCAGGATGAACGGCACCCAGATCCACCCGGCCAGCGGGAGGTCCAGGGCCCCGGCCGCGAGAACGGTGACCGCGATCGGGACGAGCAGCTGGGCCACGGCCGTGCCGAGGTTGCCGCCGGCGGCGTTGAGCCCCAGCGCCCACCCCTTCTCCCGCACCGGGTAGAAGAAGGTGATGTTGGCCATCGAGGAGGCGAAGTTGCCGCCGCCGAAGCCGGCCGTGGCCGCCAGGAGCAGCATGACCGCGAACGGCGTCTCCGGGTTGCCGACCGCCAGGGCCAGGCCCACCGTGGGGACCAGCAGCAGCAGGGCCGAGACGATGGTCCAGTTCCGGCCGCCGAACCGGCCCACCATGAACGTGTAGGGGATGCGCAGCGTGGCGCCCACCAGGGACGGGATGGAGATCAGCCAGAAGATCTGGGAGTCGCTGAAGGCGAAGCCCGCCGCCGGCAGGTAGATCACCGTGATGGCCCACAGCTGCCAGACGGCGAAGCCGAGGAACTCCGCGAAGATCGACCACTTCAGGTTGGTGCGCGCGATCGGGCGGCCGGTGGACTCCCAGAAGTCGGGGTCCTCGGGGCGGTAGCCGTCCAGCCAGCGGCCGGGCCGCTCCCGCAGGGCGAGCGGCGGGGGCGCCGGGCTGCCGGTTGCCGTGGTGGCCGGGTCGGGATGCAGTTCTGAGCTCACGGGTGACCTCCTGGGCGAGCGGGGCGGAGCACGGCGACGGCGGCGTGCGGTGCTCCCACGCTACGAACCCCGTGTTTCGGTCCCCGACGGCGGGAGTAACGCCTCGATGCACTTCCACTCACAGCGCCGCAGGACCCCGTGTGAGGTCCCCGGCCCTCTGCCTCCCAGGCCGCGCCGAGTCCCCCCTCGCCGACGCCCTCATGCAGCGAGTCCCCCAGGTGCTCGCAATCCCCCCGGATCGGATGGGGGGATTTGCGAGCACCTGGGGGACTCGACGGTCACGGCCGGGGCCGCGGGGCCAGGGTCGCTGGCTGCGGGTCAGCGGGCGGCGACGCTCCCGGCGATGCGCTTCGAGGTGCGGGCCACCAGCTTCTCGAGCGGGCCCTGGCCCACGGCGCGCTGCCACGCGACGGCCAAGAGGCCGAACACGGCCACCTGCATCCAGAACCAGAACCCCGGGTGCAGCTCGTAGACCCCGGTGCCGAGGAACAGCAGGTGCAGGGTGTAGAGCGTGAACGTCATGGACCCGGCGGCCGCCAGCGGCGTGAGCGCCTTGCCGATCAGCCGGGCCAGGAGCAGGAACGCTCCGAGGGCGAACGCGGCCATGCCGAGGCTCAGGAGCAGCGCCACGGGCGTGTTGCTGTGCGGGGCCGGCACCATGAGCCACCACAGGGTGGTGGTCGGCAGGGACGGGTCCGGGCCGAAGACGAGGATCTCGTCGATCTGCTCCTCGGTCAGCCACGGGGTGGCCTCCCAGATCCGGTCGTAGACGCCGAGGGCCAGCAGCGCCCCCATGGACACCGTCCAGGAGAGCAGGGCCAGCGCCGCGCCGGCGCCCACGAGCCACAGCTGCACCCGCCGGCTCGTGAGGTTCATCCGGCCCAGGGCGATCCCCGCGCACAGGTAGGCCATGTACGGCAGCGCCGGGTAGGTGCCCGTCAGCAGCAGCTGGGAGAGCACGGTGACCGGGTCGGTGACCAGGTTCCACAGGGTGGGGTTGCCGTACACGTGCGCGGGCAGGACGTCCACGGCCCACTGCATCAGGAACGGGGCCAGCGCGGTGAACGCCGCCGCGCTGATCAGCAGGTGCCGGATGCGCAGGCCCAGGAACGGCATGGCGAGCAGGAAGAACATCCCGTAGTAGATGAGGATGTTGTCCACCGGCAGGGCCACGAAGCCCACGAGGAACCCGACGAGGGCGATCACCGCGGCGCGGCCCACCAGTCCCGCCCGGTCCCCGGCCAGCCGCCGGCCCGTGTGCGGGGTGCGGCCCCCGGAGAGGAACGCGAGGCTCACCCCGGCGAGGGTCGCGAAGAGGGCGGCCGAGTGCCCGGCGAACAGGGACCAGGCCAGGGAGGCGCGCTCGTTCTCCGCGTCCCAGAACGGCAGGGTGTGCACGGCGACCATCCCGAGCAGGGCGAAGCCCCGGGCGGCGTCCACGCCGACCAGCCGCCGCCGGGTGCGCCGCCCGGAGGCGCCGGGGACGTTGAGCACCGCGGTGCCCCCGCCGCGCGTGGCGGCCGCGTGCTCAGCGCTCACGGGTGGCACCTCCGGCGGGAAGGGCCTCGGCGTGCAGCGGGCGGATCGGGTTGCCGCCCCAGGTGCTGCCGGCGGGCACGGTCTCCTGGGCCATGACCAGGGAGCCGGGGCCCACCGTGGCGCCGGCCTCTACCGTGCTGCCGGGCAGGACGAAGCTGTTGGGCCCCAAGGTGGAGCCCGCCTCCATCGACACCGGCTGCAGCCGCATGATGCGGTCGTGGAACAGGTGGGTCTGGAGCACGGTCCCGCGGTTGACGGACACGCCGCGGCCCAGGTGCACCAGGTCGAACTCGGGCAGCCACCAGGTCTCGCACCACACGCCGCGCTCGATCTTCGCGCCCATGAGCCGGGCCCAGGCGTTGAACACCGGGGAGCCGACGGCCAGCCGGATCAGGCCGGGCACGGCCAGGGACTCCGCGAAGGTGTCGGCCAGCTCGTTGCGCCACACGAAGGAGCTGAACAGCGGGCGCTCGCCCTCGCGGAAGCGGCCCATGAGGGCCCACTTGACCAGCACGGGGATGAGGGCGGCCACCACGCCGGCGGCGAGCACCACGGGCGTGGCCCACAGCAGCGCCGAGAGGATGCCGTCGAGGCCTCCCCCGGCCCGCATGTACA
Source organism: Kocuria sp. UCD-OTCP (assembly GCF_000349605.1). Lineage (NCBI taxonomy): Bacteria > Bacillati > Actinomycetota > Actinomycetes > Micrococcales > Micrococcaceae > Kocuria > Kocuria sp. UCD-OTCP. The sequence goes on along the minus strand of NZ_AOSQ01000038.1, from coordinate 23,857 downwards.
CGGTGGTGAGGACGAAGACGATCGCGAGGTCGATCCACGCGGTGACCATGAAGGGCACAGCGCGCAGGGACTCGACGAGCGTGCGGGCCACGACCAGGCGCCGGCGTGGCCGGTAGGTGACAGCCTCATCCGCAGTGTCGGTGACGCGGCTGATCGGCTCGGGGAGCCGGCCCAGCCAGGAGGTGCCGCGCTCGGCGTCGGCCGGGGCGGAGGAGAGCACGGCGACCAGGGAGTCGTCGGGGACGTCCCGGTCCGGGCCCACGATCGCGGAGTTGCCCACGAAGGAGCGTTCCCCCACGGTCGAGGGGCCCACGTGGATCCAGCCGAAGCCGGTCCGGGCGGAGCTGACCATCGAGTGGTCGGCCATGAAGGAGCCGGACTCGAAGGTAGTGAGGTGCGGCAGGGTCTCCACGGTGGAGATCTCCACCTGGCTGCCCACCCGGGCGCCCAGCAGCCGCAGGAAGAACGGCGTGGCGATGGAGGCGTAGATCGGGTAGGTGGAGACGAGGCTCTTCTGCAGCAGCACGCCCGTGAGCCACACGGCCCAGCCCACGGTGCCGTCGGCGGGGTGGTGGCCCGGGCGGATCAGCAGGGCGAGCGCGCGCACGACCAGCACGAGCAGGGCGAGATAGACGAGGACCGTGAGCACGGCGAAGACGGGCACCCACAGGGCCATGACGGGGAAGACCAGCTCGTAGAGCTCGAGCCCGCGCACCTGGGTGAAGACGATCAGCGCGCCCGGGACCACGGCCAGCACGGGCAGGATGCCGACCGTGCCGAGACCCAGGACGTACAGCAGCCCGGTCAGGAACCGGTTGCTGCGGCCGGGGGCCCACTCGAGCCAGGACTCCCCGGCGGGGCCGAGGTCCACGAGCGGGGAGCCGCCCTGCAGGCGGCCGGCGGGGACGGTGCCGGTGACGTGGGAGCCGGGGTCGACCTCCGCGCCGGCCTCGACCACCGCGCCCGGGCTCAGGAGCGTGCGGGTGCCGACCCGGGCGTTCTCGCCCACGGTCACGCCGCCGAGGTGGAAGACGTCGCCCTCGAGCCAGTAGCCGGAGAGGTCCACCTCGTGCTCGATGGCGGCGCCGTCGCCGATGCGGGCCATGCCGCTGACGGGGGGCATCGTGTCGAGGTGGGCGTGGCGGCCCACCCGGTTGCCGAGCAGCCGGAAGAACAGCACCATCACGGGGGCGCCCATGAGGGGCTCGAACTTGTTGAAGATCAGGACCCGCTCGGCCATCCAGACCCGCAGGTGGGTCCAGGAGCCGCGGGCGTGGGCGCCGGGGCGCAGCCGGAAGGTCAGCAGCCGGATGAACAGCGCGGTGAGCACCAGCCGGCCGGGCAGGGCGAAGAGCACGAGCCAGCCGAGGACCAGGGGCAGCAGCGGCGGGTTCGGGACCCAGCCCGCGCCGAGCACGTTGAAGAGCAGCCACACGACGATCGTGGCGCCCAGGACGTAGCGCAGCCCCGAGACGGCGTAGAGGGCCGTGAGGAAGGGAACCTGGACGAGGCCGTTCCAGCGGGGGACGTCCGCCACCCGGCGCTCGCGCGCGGCGTCCTGGGCGACGACGTCGACGGGCGCCAGCGTGGTCAGGTACTCGTGCATCCCGGCGAGCGTGGGGTGCCGGTAGATCTCGGCGATCGCGGCGTCCGGGTAGGTGCGGCGGATCTCGGAGACGAGCTTGGCCACCGCCACGGACGTGCCGCCGAGGACGAAGAAGTCGCTGTCCTCGTCGATGGGCAGGGGGCCGAGCTGGTCCGCCCACAGGGCGGCGAGCCACTCGAGCTCGGCGTCGATCTGCGAGGCCTCCGCGGCGGCGCCGGCGGAGGGCAGCGGCCAGGGCAGGGCCTTGCGGTCCACCTTGCCGGAGGTCTTCAGGGGCAGCTCGTCCATGAGGGTCAGCGCGGGCACCATCTGGCCCGGCAGCCGGTCGGCGAGCAGGCGGCGGGCGTCGGCGAGGTCCACCGAGCCGGGGGCCTCGGCCACGAGGTAGCCCACGAGGACCTGGTTGCCGGCCGGGGTGGTGTGCACGGCGGCGGCGCCGGCCTGCACGCCGGGCAGCCGCGACATCTGCTCGTCGATCTCGCCCATCTCCACGCGCCGGCCGGAGATCTTGACCTGGTCGTCGGCGCGGCCCACGAAGACGATGCCCTCGGGATCGGCGCGCACGAGGTCCCCGGAGCGGTAGGCCCGCTCCCAGCCCAGGGTGTCCATGGGCGCGAACTTCTCGGCGTCCTTGGCGGGGTCCAGGTAGCGGCCCAGGCCCACGCCGCCGATGATCAGCTCGCCCTCCTCGCCCCAGCGCACGGGGTTGCCGGAGGTGTCGACGATCGCCAGCTCCCACCCGGGCAGCGGCAGGCCGATGCGCACCGGCGGCTCGCCGGTGAGCACGGCGCCGGTCGCGATGACCGTGGCCTCGGTGGGGCCGTAGGTGTTCCAGACCTCGCGGCCGGGGTGCACCAGGCGGGCGGCGAGCTCGTTGGGGCACGCCTCCCCGCCGAAGATGAGCAGGCGGATGCGGCTCAGCGCCTCGGCCGGCCACATCGACGCGAGCGTCGGCACGGTGGAGACGGCGGTGATGTCCCGCTCGACGAGCCACGGGCCGAGGTCGGTGCCCGAGCGCACCACGGCGCGGGGGGCGGGGACCAGGGCGGCGCCGGAGCGCCAGGCCAGCCACATCTCCTCGCACGAGGCGTCGAAGGCCACGGAGAGCCCCGCCATCACGCGGTCGCCGGGGCCCAGGGGGCGCCGGGGCAGGTAGAGCTCGGCCTCGGCGTCCACGAGGGCGGCGGCCGAGAGGTGGCTGATCGCCACGCCCTTGGGCTTGCCGGTGGAGCCGGAGGTGAAGATGATCCAGGCGTCGTCGCCCGTGCCGGGCTGCTGGCAGTCCGCTCCCGCGCGGACGCCGGTGCGGGGCCGGAGGGACAGGTCCGCGCCGTAGACGGCGCACACCGAGGCCTCCTCCCAGACCGTGTTCGCCCGCTCGTCCGGGTCGTCGAAGTCGACCGGGACGTAGGCGGCGCCGGCGAAGATCGTGCCGAGGACGGCCACGTAGAGGTCCACGGTCCCGGAGGGGACGCGGATGCCCACGCGGTCCCCGCGGCCGATGTCGAGGTCCCACAGGCGCTGGGCCTGGGCCTCGACGCGCTCGAGGAACTCGGCGTAGCTGAGCACCGTGGTCCCGTCGTCGAGGGCCACTGCGTCCGGGTGGCGCGAGACGGTGTCCATGACGATGTCCACGAGCGTGCGCGGGGCCGGCGCCGGCGAGACGGGGAAGACGGCGCGGCCCGGGACCTGCGGCATGGGCTGCGTGTGCAGGGCGCGGTCGAGGACCTCGCCGTCCTCCATCGGGTCCTGCTCCGGGTAGCGGTCCTCGAGCAGGTGCCGACCGCCTCCCTGGCGGGTCGAGCCGCTGCGCGTGGTTGGGCGCACTGTCATTGAATCCCCCATCGACTTCTCTGCCGCTGCGGATCTGCACAGCGGCCGGTGCCGACAGGAAGGACGGGCCCAGGGACCGGACGGACCGGACGGAAGGCACCCCGGGGGCACGCGCGCCGGATCAGCGCGGTGCCGAGAGTGTGTGTTCGGCCGTGATGCCCCCGCATCGGCCTTCCCCCTGAGCCGGCTCCCCTGCCAGCTTTGCTTACTGCACCGTACGGTCGGTGCTATTGCATATGCAAGCCGAGAAGGCAGTCGTGGTCCGTCCCCCGAGCGGAGCCTCCCCCCGCTGCGCCCCGCCGTTCCGCGGATCCGATCCTGACCTGCGACGACGACGAGAGATCAGTCACGTCCCCTCTTGGGGGGCTCTGTCGAGGGTTCCCCCGAGAGCTCCGCCGAGCGCTCCCCCGGGGACTCCCCGGCGGTCATTGCGGCGTCGAGCACCCGGGCCTCGGGCAGCTCGAAGTGGTCCACGCCCTCGCGGTAGCGCACGCTGGTCCGCGCCCAGCCGGCGTCCTCGTACCAGGCGTGCCCGGCGGCGGCCGCGGAGAGCGCGTCGAACGGGGCGTAGGGGTCGGTGCCGTCGTCCTCGAGACCCACGTCCCAGTGCAGGACCAGCTGCTCGAGCTGCTCCTGAGTCGGCTCCGAGGTCCCGGTGGACGGCGCCCCGCCGCCGCCGGAGAGCACCGCGCCGCCGCCCTGCAGGAAGTCCGCACGGTCGGCCAGCAGCTCGTAGCTGATGAACTCGGCGCCCCCGGAGTAGCCGTGCAGCCACGTGCGGGAGCGGTCGAGGTCGTACTCGGCGAAGATCCGCTGCTCGGCCAGGGCCAGGAACCACTCGGCGTTGCCGTCGAGGTCCTCCCACCAGGTGGGCTCGCCCTGCCGGTCCGGGGTGCGGGGGGCCACGAGCACGGCGTTGTGCGAGCGCGCCACCTCCGCGAGGCAGGACACCTTGTGCCCCGGGTGCTCGTACTCGTAGGCCCCGTCCCCGTGCAGGCGGAAGACCACGCCGACCGGTTCGCTCCAGTCGATGCCGTCGGCGAAGACGTGGTAGCTGCTGGTCGTGCCCTCGTGCTCGAAGGTCACGTCGAGCCGGTCCGAGGTCCCCTCCGCCCAGCGCAGTCCGCCGGAGAGCACCGGGCCGGTGCTGAGCGGGCGGGCTCCGCCGCGCGGGGTGGTGCTCACGTCCTCGAGGCCGTAGGGGGCGCAGGAGACCTGCTCCTCCGGCCCCGGGGCCGGCGTCCACGCCCACCGGGCGGCGAGCGTCGCGGCGACCAGGACCAGGAGGGCGCCGGTGAGAATGGCCACATCCACGACCCAGCGGGATCCGCGGCGCGGCGCGGCCTCGCCCGGATCCGCATGCGTTTTCACCCGTCCATCCTAGGCGGAAGCACGACCGGCGGCTTCCCGCCGAATTTCGGTTTCGCAATCGTTCCCCCATAATCGGCCAGGACCGTTCGGGGGGACGGCGCCCCCCACTTCCTCCTTCCGTGGTCCGTCCACCGCAGCAGAGGAGAAGATTCCGCGTGACCATCACCGCACGCTCGCAGGCCGAGCAGAGCGCTCCTGAGATCCAGGAGCAGCCGCCGGCCCAGGAGAGGCTGCGCCGCAGCCTCAAGCCCCGCCACCTGACCATGATCGCGATGGGCGGGGCCATCGGCACCGGCCTGTTCGTGGCCTCCGGCAACACCATCGCCACCGCCGGCCCGGGAGGGGCGCTCCTGGCCTACGTGGTCATCGGCTTCATGGTCTTCCTGCTGATGCAGAGCCTCGGCGAGATGGCCACCTACCTGCCGGTCTCGGGCGCCTTCGAGGAGTACTCGACCCGCTTCGTGAGCCCGTCCTTCGGCTTCGCCATCGGCTGGAACTACTGGTACAACTGGGCGATCACCGTGGCCGCCGAGCTCGTGGCCGCCGCGCTGATCATGCGNGCTTCGCCATCGGCTGGAACTACTGGTACAACTGGGCGATCACCGTGGCCGCCGAGCTCGTGGCCGCCGCGCTGATCATGCGCTACTGGTTCCCCGACTCGCCCTCCTGGATCTGGTCCGGGGCCTTCCTGGCCATCCTGTTCGCCCTCAACGCGCTCAGCGCCCGGGCCTACGGCGAGAGCGAGTTCTGGTTCTCCCTCGTCAAGGTCGTCACGATCGTGCTCTTCCTGGGGCTCGGCATCCTCATGATCGTCGGCATCCTGGGCGGCGAGTCGCCCGGCTTCGAGAACTGGACCACCGGGGAGGCGCCCTTCGTGGGCGGCGGCCTCGGCATCCTGGCGATCTTCATGGTGGCCGGCTTCTCCTTCCAGGGCACCGAGCTCGTGGGCGTGGCCGCCGGCGAGGCGGAGAACCCCGAGAAGAACGTCCCGCGCGCCATCCGCACCGTGTTCGTGCGGATCCTGCTCTTCTACGTGGGCGCGATCACCGTGATCGGCTTCCTCATCCCCTACACCAGCCCCAACCTGCTCACCAACGGCGTCGAGGACATCTCGATCTCCCCGTTCACCCTGGTCTTCCAGAACGCGGGCGTCCTGGCGGCGGCCTCGGTGATGAACGCGGTGATCCTCACCGCGATCCTCTCCGCCGGCAACTCCGGGCTCTACGCCTCCACCCGCATGCTCTGGGCGCTGGCCGACAGCGGCAAGGCTCCCAAGTTCCTCGCGAAGGTCAACCGCCGCGGCGTGCCCATGAACGCCCTGCTCGCCACGACCGGCGTGGGAGCCGCCTGCTTCCTCACCACCTTCATCGGGGACGGCGCCGCGTACGTGTGGCTGGTCAGCGCCTCGGGGCTGGCCGGGTTCATCGTGTGGATGGGCATCGCCTGGAGCCACTACCGCTTCCGCAAGGCGTACACCGTCCAGGGCCACGACCTCGCCGACCTGCCCTACCGGGCACGGTTCTTCCCGCTGGGGCCCCTGGTGGCGCTCGTGCTGTGCGCCGTGGTGATCCTCGGGCAGAACTACCAGGCCTTCATCGGCGACATGGACCTCATGGCCGCCCTGACCGCCTACATCGGCCTGCCACTGTTCCTGGCCCTGTGGTTCGGCCACAAGCTGGTCACCGGCTCGACGATGGTCCGCTACGAGGACGCCGACCTCACCCGCCCCCGCGACTGACCCCCGGCCCCATATCCGCCGAGTCCCCCATGGCGTCGCGATTCCCCCCGCTCGATCGAGGGGAACTGCGACCTCATGGGGGACTCGGCGTTTCGGGAGGGCGAGCTGAGCGCTCAGGCCACCGAGCGGTAGCGAGTGACGACCACGTCCACCAGTTCGGCGGGGACCTCTCCTTCTGGCACGGCCAGCGGGTCGGTGTCCACGTCCGCGCCGGCCTTCCGGGAGAGGTCCAGGAAGTAGCCGGGCGCCAGCAGGTAGTTGGCGACGACGACGCGCCCCCCGTCCACCAGGCCGGCCCGGGCGGAGGACACCGCCTCGGCCACGCGCGGACGGGCGGCGGCCAGGTAGGACACGGTCACGGGTCGGCCCAGTTCCTCGGCCAGCAGCTCCGCGACCGTGGCGCAGTCCACCACCGCGCGGCGGTCGGAGGACCCGGCGGTGGCCAGCACCACGGCGTCGTGCTCCGCCAGCGGGGCCCCGGCGGCCGTGCACGCCTCGTGCACCCGCCGGGCGAGCAGCCGGGCGAGCGCGCGGTCCGGTCCCAGGGCGGCCGAGACCCGGTGGAGGTCGTCGGCGGCGACCGCCTCGGCCACGTCCACGTAGACGTGGTAGCCGGCGGAGAGCAGCAGCGGCACCACCACCGCGGGGCGTCCGGCGTACTGCTCGGTGCGCTCAGCCAGGTCGGGGGTCTGCACGTCCACCCAGGTGGGCACCACCTCGACGCCCGGCAGCTCGGCGGCCACGGCGTCCACGAGGCGCTGCACGGCGGTGCGCCCGGACGGGGAGCTGGTGCCGTGGGCGCAGGCGAGCAGGACGGGGGCGTCGGAGGTCGTCATGGATCCCAGCCTACGAAAGACGGCCCGCGGCGGCCGCCGGCGTCACGCGACGTCACGGGGGCAACCGTGCTGTAACACGCGTGCCGCATCCTGGTAGTGGCGGCCGGCCCGCCACGACCCCCGCTCTCCCCCTGGAGGACCGCATGCTGTTGACCGCCGACCTCACCGGAGTCCCGGTGCTCGTCCTCGGCGCCCCGGACGACGCCCGCCGCGCCAGGCGCCGCTACGAGGCGGCCGGCGCCGCCGTGCGCTCCGTGGCCGAGCCCGCGCTGCTCGGCCCGGCGGACCTCGCGGGCGTCGCGCTCGCCGTGGTCGTGGGCCCGGCGGCGCAGCGCTGGCGCGAGGCCCTGGCCGCGGCCGGCGCCAGCGTGCCCGTGGTGCAGGAGCCCGCGGCCCGCACCGGCGGCCGGGTGACCCTGGTCGGCGGCGGCCCCGGCGCGGACGACCTGCTCACCGTGCGCGCCGTGACCGCCCTGCAGGACGCCGACGTGGTGTTCGTCGACCGCCTCGCCCCCGCGGGCGCGGTGGCCGCCGCGGCCCCCGGCGCCGAGATCGTCCCGGTCGGCAAGACCCCCGGCCACCACCCGGTCCCGCAGTCGCAGATCCAGGACCTCATGGTGGAGCACGCCCTGGCGGGGCGCTCGGTGGTGCGGCTCAAGGGCGGGGACCCCTACGTCTTCGGCCGCGGCGCCGAGGAGCTCGCCGCGTGCGCCGCCCACGGCATCCCCGTGGACGTGGTCCCGGGCATCACCAGCGCGGTCTCGGTGCCGGGCGCGGCCGGGATCCCGGTGACCTTCCGCGAGGTCTCCCGGATGTTCACGGTCGCCTCCGGGCACGTGCCGTTCTCCGAGGCGGAGCTCGCCCACTTCGCCGGCCTCGGCGCCGGCGGGGGCACGCTCGTGGTGCTCATGGGCGTGGCCACCCTCCCCCACCTCGTGGCCGGCCTGGTCCGCAACGGCGCCGATCCGAAGACCCCGCTGGCGGTGGTGGAGCGTGGCTTCACCGACCGGCAGCGCTCCACGATCAGCACGCTCGCCACCGCGGTCGCGGATACCGCGGCGGCGGGCTGCGGCTCGCCCGCCGTCGTCGTCGTCGGTCCCGTGGTCCGCCTGGCGACCGCCGAGCGGGACGCGTTCCTCGCGGAGGTCACCGCCCATGGCTGCTGAGGACCTGCCGCTGGCCGGCCGGGTGGTGGGCGTGACCGCGCACCGCCGCTCCGAGGACCAGATCGCCGCCCTCGAGCGCCGCGGCGCCCGCGTGCTGCACGCCCCCGCCCTGCGCGTGGAGCCGGTCGGCGAGGACGCCGGGCTCGCGGCCGCCTCCCGGGCGATGTTCGAGGCCCGCCCGGACCTCGTGCTGCTGACCACCGGCTACGGCCTGCGCCGCTGGCACGACGCCGCCGTGGCCCAGGGCTTCGACGCGGACCTGCTGCTGTGCCTGCGCGAGGCCGCCGTCTACGTGCGCGGGCCCAAGGGCCGGGGCGCGGTGCGCGGCCTGGGCCTGGAGGACGCCGGGATGTCCGCGGACGAGACCACCGCCGGGCTCGTGGACCTCGTCCTGGCCGAGCACGACGGAGACCTCACCGGGCGCACCATCGGCCTGCAGCTGCACGGGATCGCCGACGTGGTCCAGCGCCGCCGGCTCACCGACGCCGGGGCCCGCGTGCTCACCGTGACGCCCTACCGGTGGGCCTCCGCCGACGACGCCGGGCAGGTGCCGGTGCTCGTGCGCGAGGCCGCGGCCGGGCGGGTGGACGCCGTGACGTTCACCGCCGCCCCGGCCGTGGACGCGCTGTTCAGCACGGCCGAGGAGCTGGGCCTGCACGAAGAGCTGCTGGCGGCGTTCCGCGGCGGGATGCTCGCCGCGACCGTGGGGCCCGTGACGGCCGCGCCGCTGCTGGAGCTCGGGATCGAGCCGCTCGTGCCGGAGCGCTTCCGGATGGGCGCGATGCTCAAGCAGCTCACCGACGCCCTCTCCGGCGGACAGCCCGACGACGACGGGCGGTAGGCGCCACCGACCGCGGGCCCACCCCGCCCCTGGGCGAGCGCGGGACGATTGCGGGGGCGCGCCAGGACGGGGGTCAGGGGAACCGGGGGTATCCCGACGCACCCCTGCGACCGCTCGGCAACCGCCAAGGCCGCAGGTCAGGCGGACATTTTGTTCGCCGTGCACCGAATGTAGCAGATCACACCGGATTAGCGAACACTTTCCTGATGTAATTGTGTCGGAATGGTCACGGCCCCCGGTCCGACGGTGCCGCCGCCTCTCCGCAGGGTCTTCCGCCGGGCCGTGAGCCGGGTCCGCCGAGGGGGCATCATCGGGGTCTCCCGGCGGCGGCCGGTAGGCTGGGCGCGACCCGCCCGTCCTGTCGAAAGGCCGCCCGTGACCACCCCTCAGCTCGCCTCCTACGTCGACCACACGCTGCTCAAGCCGGAGGCGTCCCGCGAGCAGATCGCCACCCTGTGCGCGGAGGCCAGGCAGTACGGCTTCGCCTCGGTGTGCACCAACCCGCTGTGGACGCCGTTCGTGCGGAAGCAGCTCGCGGGCAGCGACGTGCTGACCTGTGCCGTGGTCGGCTTCCCGCTGGGCGCGTCCGCCACGGAGGTCAAGGCGTTCGAAACCGCCACGGCCGTGGCCGCCGGGGCCGACGAGATCGACATGGTCATCGACATCGCCGCCGCCCGCGCCGGCGAGCGCGAGCGGGTCGAGGCCGATGTGCGCGCCGTGGCCGAGGCCGCCCACCGGGGCGGGGCCCGGCTCAAGGTGATCATCGAGACGTGCCTGCTGACCGACGAGCAGAAGGTCCTGGCCTGCGAGGCCGCCGTGGCCGCCGGCGCGGACTACGTGAAGACCTCCACGGGCTTCTCGACCGCCGGGGCCACCGTGGCGGACGTCCGGCTGATGCGCGCCACCGTGGGCCCGGACATCGGCGTCAAGGCCTCCGGCGGGATCCGCACCCGCGAGGACGCCCTGGCGATGATCGAGGCCGGCGCCTCCCGGATCGGCGCCAGCAGCGGTCCCGCCCTCCTCGGCTGAGTCCGACGCGCCCGCCGGGCGGCCGCGCATCGGGTCCAGCCCCGCGGAGCGCTCCGGGCCCCGCCCGGCCGGCCGCAGCGACCGGGCTTCACCGCGCCCTCATCGGGGCCCGCCGCGCCCTCCGCCGGGCACCGCCGCGGGCCGCGCCCGAGCGACTAGACTGGCCCCGAACGCCCCGCGGCCGCCGTGGCCGGCCGCTCCCATAGTCAGAAGGATTGGATCCATGGCCAACCGAGCCCAGTCGTCCACCAGCACCGCGGCGGACGCGACGCCCAGCGGTCGCAGCGGCGGCGCCACCGTCCGCTCCCACTCGGGCCAGGGACGCACGGTCAACAACTTCGTGTTCCTCGTCCTGTGCATGGCGATCATGATCGGCAGCTTCATCGCCTTCGCCAGCTACCCCAACAGCCCGCTGATCTGGTTCGTCGGCCTGGGCCTCTACGCCCTGGCACTGCTGATCCCCGTGAGCCTCCTGCAGAACAGCACCGCGAAGAAGGCCGAGGGCGGGCGCACCATCCTCATGCACGTCCCGCCGAGCACGGAGGTCGCCGGCGAGCCGACCACCGCGGCGGCCTTCCCGGACCCGCCCCGCAACATCGGCACCCGGGACGCCGAGGTCCGCGCCGAGCACAAAGACGACACCCTGGGCAAGGCGACCCAGTAGCCCGTCCCGCACCACGACCGACGGCCCCCTCCCGCATCCGCGGCAGGGGGCCGTCGTCGTTCCGGAGGGGGCGGTCGCGAGGAGCATCCGGGCGTCGGTCGGTGCGACTAGACTGGCCGGGAATGCTTCGCGGCCGCCCGTGACCGGCCGCCTCCCACCGCCAGAAGGGTTAGATCCATGGCCAACAGAGCCCAGTCCTCCACCAGCGCCTCGGCGGACGCGTCGACCGGCCGCAGCGGCGGCGCCACCGTGCGCTCGCACTCCGGTCAGGGACGCACGGTCAACAACTTCGTGTTCCTCGCGCTGTGCATGGCCATCATGATCGGCAGCTTCATCGCCTTCGCCAGCTACCCGAACAGCCCGCTGATCTGGATCCTCGGCCTGGGCCTCTACGCTCTGGCACTGCTCATCCCGGTGGGCATCCTGCAGAACAGCACCGCCAAGAAGGCCTTCGGCGGGCGCACGGTCCTCATGGACGTCCCGTCGACCACCGAGGTCCCCGAGATGGGCCGCGGCCGCACCGCCGCCGCGTTCGACGACGGCCCCCGCGACGCCCGCGAGCGCGACGCCAAGACCGCGGCCGTCCACCACGGCGACAAGTACGGCAAGAACGTCGAGTAGGGCCGCGCCGGGTCCGACGACGACGACCCGACGACCGCTCGCACCGCAAAGGTCCCCTCCCACCGCGGGAGGGGACCTTTTCCGTGCCCGGTGGACCGGACTGCGGAGGCTGGGCTGACGGATCAGGCCGTGGCCGGCTCCTTCGCGAAGACGGCCTCGACCACGCCGCGGGCCCAGGCGAGCACGGCGCCGTCCACGAGGTCCTTGCCGCCGATCCGCTCGGTCTTGGGCTTGGGGATGAGCACCTGGAAGGTGTCGGTGCCGGGCACCGCCTTGACCTGCGCGCCAGGGTAGAGGCGGGTGAGCCGCATCTGCCGGGACTCGGGGAGGTCGGCCGGGGCGAAGCGGACCATGTTGCCCTGCGCCGCGACGTCGGTGAGGCCGGCGGCGCGGGCGGTCACCCGGAAGCGGGCGACCTCGAGCAGGTTCTGCACGGGTTCGGGCACCTCGCCGTAGCGGTCCACGAGCTCGTCGGCGACCTCCTGGATCGCCTCCTCCGTGGCGGCGTTGGCGAGGTTGCGGTAGGCCTCCAGGCGCAGCCGCTCCCCCGGGACGTAGTCGTGCGGCAGGTAGGCGTTGACGGGCAGCTCGATCTTCATCTCGGTGGGCCGCTCGTCCTCCTCGCCGCGGTACTCGGCGACGGCCTCGCCGACCAGGCGCAGGTACATGTCGAAGCCCACCCCGGCGATGTGCCCGGACTGCTCCCCGCCCAGCAGGTTGCCGGCGCCGCGGATCTCGAGGTCCTTGACGGCCAGCTGCATGCCGGCGCCGAGCTCGTTGTGGGCGGCGACGGCCTTGAGCCGCTCCAGCGCCGTCTCGGAGAGCGGCTTCTCGGCCTGGTACAGGAAGTAGGCGTAGGCCCGCTCCCGGCCGCGGCCCACGCGCCCGCGCAGCTGGTGGAGCTGTGAGAGGCCGTAGCGGTCCGCGCCGTCGACGATCAGGGTGTTGGCGTTGGCGATGTCCAGGCCGGTCTCCACGATGGTGGTGCACACCAGGACATCGAACTTCTTCTCCCAGAAGTCCACGATGATCTGCTCGAGCCGGGACTCGGACATCTGCCCGTGCGCCACGGCGATCCGCGCCTCGGGCACGAGCTCGGCGAGCTCCTTGGCCTTGCGCTCGATCGAGGAGACCCGGTTGTGGATGTAGAAGACCTGGCCCTCGCGCATGAGCTCGCGCCGGACGGCGGCGGAGACCTGCTTGTCGGTGTAGGCGCCCACGTAGGTGAGCACGGGGTGGCGCTCCTCCGGCGGGGTGGCCAGGGTGGAGGTCTCGCGGATGCCGGTCAGCGACATCTCCAGGGTGCGCGGGATGGGCGTCGCGGACATCGCCAGGACGTCCACGTTGGTCCGCATCGCCTTGAGCTTCTCCTTGTGCTCCACGCCGAAGCGCTGCTCCTCGTCGATGACCACGAGGCCGAGGTCCTTGAACTGGACCTCCTTGGACAGCAGCCGGTGGGTGCCGATCACCACGTCCACGGTCCCGTCCTTCAGCCCGGCGAGCGTCTCCTTGGTCTCCTTGGCGGTCTGGAACCGGGAGAGCGCGGCCAGGCGCACGGGGAAGCCGGAGAAGCGCTCGGTGAACGTTTCGGCGTGCTGCTGGGCCAGCAGCGTGGTGGGCACGAGCACGGCGACCTGCTTGCCGTCCTGCACGGCCTTGAACGCCGCGCGCACCGCCACCTCGGTCTTGCCGTAGCCCACGTCCCCGGAGATCAGCCGGTCCATGGGGACCTCCCGCTCCATGTCCGCCTTGACCTCGTCGATGGTGGTCAGCTGGTCCGGCGTCTCGATGTAGGGGAACGCCTCCTCGAGCTCGCGCTGCCACGGGGTGTCCTCCGCGAAGGCGTGCCCGCGGGAGGCCATCCGCGCCGAGTACAGGCGGATCAGCTCGTTGGCGATGTCCCGGACGGCCTTCTTGGCGGCGCGCTTGGTCTTGTTCCAGTCCGTCCCGCCCATCTTGGACAGGGTGGGGGTCTCGCCGCCCACGTAGTTGGTGACCTGGTCCAGCTGGTCGGTGGGCACGAACAGGCGGTCCCGCGGGCCGTTGCGCTTGGAGGGCGCGTACTCGAGCACCAAGTACTCGCGCACGGGCTTGGGCTGGCCGGGCTTGATCATCGCCCCGGCGATGGGCCGCTGGATGAGTTCCACGAACTGGCCGATGCCGTGCTGCTCGTGCACCACGAAGTCGCCCTGGCTCAGCGCCAGGGGGTCCACGGCGTTGCGCTTGCGCCGCACCGGGAGCTTGCGCATGTCCTTGGTGGTGTAGGGGCTGGCCTTGCCCAGCAGGTCTGCCTCGGTGAGCAGCACGATCCGCGGCCCGTCCAGGGCGAAGCCCTTGCCGGCCACGGCGGTGGTGAGCTCCACGATCCCGGGCTGCGGCTGCTCGGCGAGGGTTTCGCGGCGGGCGGCGGGGATCCCGGCCTCGTGCAGCAGCTCCGCGATGCGGGTCAGCGGACCGGGCCCTTCCGTGACGGCGACGACGCGCCAGCCGTCCGCCACCCGCCCCTGCAGGAACTCGAGCATCGCCTCGACGTCCCCGTGGAAGCCCAGCGGGTCCCGGGCGGCCACGGTGAGGGTGTCGGCGTCCGAGTCGATCAGCGCGATGTCCTCCGCGGCGGTGTCCGCGTCCACGTCCTGGCCGGCCACCGCGTTGACGTTGAGGGCGGTGACGGCCCACCAGCCGAGGCCGGTTTCCAGCGCGGTGGCCCGGGCCTCGGCGAGGGTCTGGAAGGACCCGGAGGCCAGGGTGCGGCCCTCGCCGTCGTCGTTCCGGACGATGTGCTCGGCGGAGGTGATGTCGATGGGCGCGGACTGCCCGTCCGAGGCGGACTCCCACGCGGCGAGGAGGAACTCCTCGTTGGTGGCCACGAGGTCGTGGGCTCGGGTGCGGACCTTCTCCGGCTCCATGACCACCACGAGCGAGCCGGGCGGGAGCAGGGACAGCATGGGCACCAGGCCGTCCACCAGCAGCGGTGCGAGGGACTCCATGCCCTCCACGTAGATGCCGCCGGCGATCCGCTCGAGCATGGACTCCGCGCCGGGCAGGGAGTTCTTGAGCTTCGCGGCCCGGGACATCACGGACGGGGTGATGAGCACCTCGCGGCACGGCGGGGCCACGAGCCGCTCCGGGTGGTCCCCGGTGGTCAGGGTGCGCTGGTCGGCCACGGCGAACCAGCGCAGCTCGTCGACCTCGTCCCCGAAGAACTCGATGCGCACCGGGTGGTCCTCGACCGGCGAGAAGACGTCGATGATCCCGCCGCGCACGGCGAACTCCCCGCGCCGGGTGACCATGTCCACCCGGGCGTAGGCTGCCTCGGCGAGCGAGGTCACGGCGGCGTCGAAGTCGAGCTCCTCTCCCCGGGCGAAGCGCACCGGGGCCATGTCCCCCAGGCCTTCGACGACGGGCTGGAGCACGGAGCGGACCGGGGCCGTGACCACCCGCAGCGGGCGCTCGGCGTCCTTGCCGGCCAGCCGGCGCAGCACGTCCAGGCGGCGGCCCACGGTGTCGGAGCGGGGCGAGAGCCGCTCGTGCGGCAGGGTCTCCCAGGCCGGGAACTCCGCGACCTCCCCGGCCGGCAGGTAAGCGCCCAGGGCCGCGGCGAGGTCCTCGGACTCGCGGCCGGTCGCGGTCACGGCCAGCACCACCGGGGGGCGGGATCCGGCCGGGGCCGGGGCGTCGTCGAGGGCGCCGCGCAGCTGGGCCGTGAGGACCGCGCGCATCCCGTCCGGGGCGCTGATCACGGTCTCGGCGCTGCGCTCCCCCGGCGGCAGGCCGGCCTGGGTGCGGAGATTGGCGAAGGAGCGCTCCGCCCCGAGGGCGGCGAGCAGTCCGGACAAGGTCATGGGGTGGCAGTCTCCTGGGACGCTGAGTGGGGTGCTGGTGGAGCACAGAGGCTGTCGGAGCCAACGTTCGCGGGTCCCAGCTTACTCCCGGGCCCCGACAGGGACCCTCCCGGAACCCACGGCCCGGGGGTCGAAGGCCCGCCTACCATGGGAGCACGCAACCGCCGCTGCCGATCCGCCGCTACCGAGGAGTCCTCCATGGCCGTCACCGCCTCCACCACCGTCCCCGCTCCCCTCGACCAGGTCGTGGTGACCTTCACCGACGAGGAGTTCATCCGGCACGTGACCCATCGCGCCGGGGCCACCCTGGACTCGGTGGAGGTCGCCGGGGACGTGGAGGCGCAGTTCGCCGTGACCACGGTGCGGACCATGGCAACGGACCGGCTGCCGGAGATGGCCCGGAAGTTCGTGGGCTCCTCGGTGCAGCTCACCCAGGTGGACACCTACCACACCCCGGACGCGGACGGGATCCGGATCGTGCGCACCGAGATCTCCGTGGGTGCGCTGCCGGTGTCGGGCTCCGCCACCCAGACCCTCACCCCGCAGGGCGAGACCACCGACGTGCACGTGCACTGCGTGGTCAAGGCCAACATCCCGTTCGTGGGCAAGATGGTCGCCGAAGCGGCCGAGCCGTTCATCGGCAAGGCCCTGTCCTTGCAGTCCCAGGAGGCCGAGGCCTGGCTGGCCGGGCGCTGACTCCCGGAGGGTCTGAGATCCTTCTCGTCTGTGCCTTCGCGCGCCGCTCCCGGCCTAATGACCAGAGCGGCCAGAGCCCGATAGTCGACTGATCACTGATTTTCCGACGACGAAATGCAAGAGGGCATTTCATCAGCGACTCGGGTCGGAGCTTCTCGCCGTAGGCGGTATGCGTGCGGTAGTAACTAGACTAATTGACCGATACTCCGACTGCGGTCCGGCGTGCCAGCTTGCCGGCGTAACTCCGAGTGCAGAAGACCTCGTCGACGAGTAGTCGGTCGAATCTCTCGACCTTCCCGTTCTGGCGCGGCGTGTACACCCTGATCCGCTGGTGCTTCGAGGCCAAGGCCTCAGCTGTGCGGGTAAAATTTGTGGCCCGTTGGTTGGCGCCATTGACGAGGATCACCCCGTGTAACCGCATGATGCCGTGGGCGGCGAAGAAAGCCCTCGTGCGGGCAAAAAATACTATCGTGGTGACGGTCCCGCTCATCCTCGGGCGCCTCGGTGTAGACCAGCGAGGAGAACGCATTTCGATGGCCGGGTGCAGGTAGGTGTAGCCGAACCTGACCCCAGTATCGCGCTTGGACTTCTTTGCCGCCGTGAACCCGCGGCCATGGGCGCGCCAAACGGTGCCGTCCGGAATCTACGCGACCTTCTTGACGTCGAGAAGGGTCATGGGCCCGGGCCAGTACGCAGTGTTCCG
Source organism: Kocuria sp. UCD-OTCP (assembly GCF_000349605.1). Classification (NCBI taxonomy): domain Bacteria; kingdom Bacillati; phylum Actinomycetota; class Actinomycetes; order Micrococcales; family Micrococcaceae; genus Kocuria; species Kocuria sp. UCD-OTCP. The sequence continues at coordinate 6,911 of NZ_AOSQ01000038.1, read as the reverse complement.
TCACGGTGGGTGCCGCTAGTGGCCCGTGGTCGAACTAACTAAACGCATCAAGCGGTGGGACCATAGGTTATGGCAAACCATCCTGCGGCCGCGTTGCTATTGCGGGAAGGCGATAGGGAGAAGTTGACCCAACTCGTCCACTCCACCTCGGTGCGTGCCGGGCTGGCGCAGCGGGCAAGAATCGTGCTGCTCGCCGCCGACGGGGTATCCAACACCGAGATCGCCGAGAAGGTCGGGGCCACCTGCACCACCGTGATCGCCTGGCGGGCCCGCTACGGGCAGGCCGGCATCGCCGGGCTGGCCGACCACGACCGGTCAGGCCGGCCCCGGCAGATCGACCACCGGGCAATCGTCACCGCCACGCTCAGACCGCCGCCGAAGAAGCTCGGGGTCACTCACTGGTCCTCGCGGCTGCTGGCGTCCCGGCTGGGGATCGACCACAGCACCGTGGCGAAGGCCTGGCGGGAGTACGGGGTCGCCCCGTGGCGGGAGGGCTCTTTCAAGTTCTCCACAGACCCAGAGCTCGTGGCGAAGGACCTCGACGTGGTGGGGCTCTACCTGGCCCCGCCGGAGAACGCGATCGTGCTCTGCGTGGACGAGAAGTCCCAGATCCAAGCCCTCGAGCGCACGGCGCCGGGGCTGCCGATGCAGCCGGGAAAGCCGGCGGTCCGGACCCATGACTACGTCCGGCACGGGACCTCCACACTGTTCGCGGCGTTGGAGATCGCCACCGGCCATGTGACCGCAGCCTGCAAGCCCCGGCACCGGCGCCAGGAGTTCCTGGCGTTCCTGAAGCAGGTCGCCCGGGCCTACCCCCAGGGGGAGCTGCACCTGGTGATGGACAACTACGCCGTGCACAAGACCCCCGAGGTCAGAGCCTGGCCGGCGGAGAACCCCAGGTTCAAGGTGCACTTCACGCCGACCTCGGCCTCGTGGACGAACCTGGTCGAGGTGTGGTTCGGGATCGTCGAACGCCAGGCCCTGCACCGGGCCGACGTCGCCTCCGTGGCCGAGCTCAACAAGAAGATCCGGGCCTTCGTCACCGGATGGAACGACCGCTGTCACCCGTTCGTGTGGACAAAGACCAGCACCGAGATCCTCAAGAAAGCCAACCGATCAACCACATCAAATACGGGCCACCAGTCCTCACCGTCTGGGGTCAGGTCTTGCCGCCGGGAGATTCCCAGCCCGTGCAGCCACCGCCAGACCGTGCGCAGGGCGATGGCACCAGTGGGCGCCAGGGTCCGTATCCATTCTCATCGCGACAGCCCCCTGTGGTTAGGGGCGCCGAATCAACCGGGCCAACCACTTCGGGCCCGGCGCAAGTCAGCGGTGCCCTCCGCCACCTCCGGAGCGGTCTGGTCCGAGGGCGAGGACGGGACCGAGGGCCGGTCGCGAACCCCTCCTCACCCTCGTCGCAGTATCGAGCCACACCCAGGTGGTCATTCGCGGACTGCTCAAGCCGTCCTCCCCGACTACGTGGGCCTTCGGTATGCCGTCGCAGAGGTGGCGGGCGACCGCGCGCATCCGGGCGGTCGGGGTCAGGCGTGCGTTAACTTGAGTCACGAACGGGCTCTCTCATACGGGCGGATGGTGTAGGGACTTCCATCCTGGGCCAGGAGCCCGTTGCTCACCTTGTCGCCCCACCCGTGCCAATAACCTCACGACTCACAATAATTCAAAGCAAGCGAAGGACATGCAGAAACACAGTTGTTCGCTTCCGCAAATCTCGTATGCAGGTCAGGGCCACGATGGTAACTTGGGGCCACCCGGTGAGAACCGCCAAAGCGCCGTATCACCCGCCGGCAGGGATCGTTGCTAGACATCATGGCCACGGCATCCAGTTGACAAGCAGCTCATGCCGATTCGCATGGAAAACACTGCTGAAGCGACATAGGCAGAAAAAGCAATAACTGTATCGTCTAGCTCAAGTGAGAGGGCCCCAAATCGCGCCGCCGAGGTCCACACCGGTCTTCTGTGAACGCATGATTTCCAGGAGGCACACAAGGGTGAACCACTGAGGACGAGCACATTTATCCATGACAAGCTCAATTCGCTTATTAGCTGGAGAGCCGGACCGGATTCAGAAGCAAACGTAAAGCGCCGCGGTATACGAACCAGTGGCTGCGGAGAGAGGGAGCCAATGTGAGAGAAGGTCGTGTCGACAGACCTCTGGAAGATTACCGTCAAACTGTGGCACGACTGGCAACGGCCCAAAAGCGCCGCACCGCTGGTGCTCCAGCGTTTACGCTACTAGTCAATCGCCCAATTGGTCGCCTTTTGGCCGCATGGGCATACCGTGCTGGCCTAGAGCCGAATCAAGTCACAATAATAAGTGCGTTCTTCACATTCACGGGGTTAGCGGTGGTCGCCCTGAGCCCACCCCTCGTCTGGGTGGGACTTGCGGTGTGGCTATCCCTGTTCCTTGGATATGCCTTCGATTCCGCCGACGGGCAAGTCGCTCGATTGCAGGGTGGGGGCACAGCTTCAGGGGAGTGGCTTGATCACGTATTGGACTGTATCAAGATTTCAACTCTCCACATCGTGGTCCTGATAACCGCAGTACGGCATTTTGAACTGAACAGCCTCCTGTGGTGCCTCATCCCCTTGGCATATCTCATCGCGGACAACGTCACTTTTTTTGCCATCATGCTGAAAGAGGGTCTGAAACAGGCCGCGGGCGCCCCTGCGCACCAGCCAGATAGCTTTCGGTGGTCGAAATCCATTCTTCTTCTCCCGACGGATTACGGAGTTCTGTGCTTGGCATTCTTGGCCTTGGGGTGGCCCGCTTTGTTCATGGCCATCTATACTGTCCTCGCCTTGGCCACTATCGGACGTACCGTGTTGGCGCTGACCAAGTGGTTCCACGACATGCGGCACCTGGAAGTCGGGGTCTGAATGGGTGCCCCAGAATGGCTTCTTGCGAGATTAACAGAAATTCAGGAAATCAACAGTCGGAACCTAATTCTAATTTCACCATTGTAATACGTAACATGTAGGTCAGGGCGGAGGATCGCAGTAATGGCAGCCGCTACGAAATGGGGGAAAGTGTTAAAAAGAGAAAAATCTACAGGGCGTCCAGTCGTCGGACACGCATCTGGTGCTTTCGATTTGTTCCATATTGGGCACCTGAATATACTGTCGCAAGCAAAGCGCCATTGCGACTATCTGATTGTCGGGGTTGCCTCCGATGAGGTGTTGGAGATGGCAAAAGGAAGAGGACCGCTAATTCCTGAGAATGAGCGAGCCGAAATTGTGCGACATATCGACTATGTTGACCAGGTGCACATTGACTATGCGCCGGATACGCTCGACACATGGCGCCAGTTACAATTCGATATTGTATTTAAGGGCGATGACTGGAGAAATACACCCCGAGGAATCTTGCGCGAAAAAATGTTCGCCGAAGTGGGCGTACAGGTAATGTACTTCCCATACACATTGCACACGTCGTCAACGACGTTGCGTGCGGCGCTTGATATTCTGAATGGTGCAGCAGATAATCGAAAACAGACTACTAGGCGATGATTCGCACAACACTGGCGTTTGATTAACGTAGGATGCCGGGTAGTGAATAATGGCGGATTCAACTGGTGGGCGCAACGAATCTGAGCAATTTCCCAATGGTTTCAGATTTTCGAGTGTGTTGCGCGGGTGACTGTTGGGGCTGTTTTGGATGCGGTTCAGCTAGTGGCCCGTCTTTGAAGTCCTTGAGCAATTGGCTTTGTTGAAGCTTTCGGTGCTAGTCACGTTCCACATCAACGGGTGACAGCGGTCGTTCCAGGCGCTGTCGAGGGAGCGGATCCTGGCGTTGAGTTCAAGCAGAAGGCTACGTCGGCCCGAGGCATGGCCTGTGGCGCGCTGATCTCGAGCCAGACTTCCACGATGATTAGCTGTATGAGGGCACGGCCTAATTGACTCGGGCAGGAACTCCTGAGGCCGAGGGCTTGTCGCCGCAGGCGGTGTGCGGGGCGGTGGTGCTTGTAGTGATGTCCCAGGTTCCGATCGCTGACCGGAGTGCCAGCTCGCCAACGTAGCTACGCGTGTCCAGTACCTCGTCGACGAGCAGGCGGTTGCACCGCTCCACCTTCCCGTTTTGCCTCAGCGTGTACGCCCTGATCCGCTGTTACTGGCTCGCGAGGACCTCGACGGTGTGGGTGAAGTTCTTGGCCCTATAGTTGGCGCCGTTGTCGGTGACCACCCGATGTAGCCGTTTGATGCTGTGGGCGGCGAAGAATGCCTGCGTGGGGACTGTCCGATAAACGGTGTGTGGGGTCCGGCGGTATTCATCAGTGAGTGGTTCTCTCGAACCGTCCGGCGAAGGTGATCGCGAACGCGTTCAGCGCCGGCTTCCGCCTCATCACCCAGCGTGCTCCACCGCCGCCGGTGGGGTCAAGGGACCGAGTGACCAGATACAGGCACTTCAGCGCGGCCTGCTCGTTCGGGAAGTGCCCTCGGGCCCGCACCGCCCGCCGGTAGCGGGCGTTGATCGACTCGATCGCGTTCGTCGTGCAGATCACCCGGCGGATCTCCACGTCGTACTCCAGGAACGGCACGAACTCCGCCCAGGAGTTCTCCCACAGTTGCACGATCGCCGGATACCGCTGGCCCCACTGCTGGGCGAACTCGGCGAACCGGTCCTTCGCCGCGGCCTCGGACGGGGCGGTGTAGACCGGCTTGAGCGCCTTGACGATCCCGTCACGGTGCTGCCGACCGGCGTAGCGGAAGCTGTTGCGGATCAGGTGCACGATGCACTGCTGGACCACCGTGCGATCCCAGGTAGTCGTGATCGCCTCCGGCAGGCCCTTGAGCCCGTCACAGACGGCGATGAGCACGTCCTCGACGCCCCGGTTTTTGAGCTCGGAGAAGACCTGCAGCCAGAACCGGGCGCCCTCGGCGCCGTCACCGGCCCAGATGCCCAAGATCTCCCGCTCCCCGCTCGTGGTGACGCCCATGACGACGTAGAACGGGGTGTTGCGCACCTGCCCGTCGCGGACTTTCACCACGATTGCGTCGATGAAGAGCACGGGATAGAGCGGGTCCAGCGGGCGGGAGGACCACTCGCTCAGCTCGCCGGTGACCTTCTCGGTGATCTTCGAGATGGTGTCCTTGGAGACCTTGGCCCCGTAGACCTCCTCGAAGTGCGCAGCGATCTCACCGGTGGTCAACCCGCGGGCCGACAGTGAGAGCACGATCTGGTCGATCCCATCCAGACGCCGCTTGCGCTTGGGCACGATCACCGGCTCGAAGGACCCGTCCCGGTCCCGGGGCACCTCGATCTCGACGGGGCCGATCTCTGTCAACACGGTCTTCGGCCTCGTGCCGTTGCGCATGTTCGCCGCAATCGGTGTCTGCCCGTGGTCGTGACCGAGGTGCTCGGTCAGCTCGGCTTCCAGGGCGGTCTCGAGGACGTTCTTCGTGAGCTGGTTCAGCAGGCCGCCGGGCCCGACCAGACTCACACCCTGCTCCTTGGCCTGGGCGAGGAGCTGTTCGGCAAGTTCCTTTTGATCGATGATCTCTCCCGTCACAGGATCGATCATCGGGCCTGTCATCTCGGTCGTGAACTCTGACACGGCCGTCTCCTTTCGGATCAGGCCGGACCCTCACACACCGTTCTTCTTACAGTCCCGACGGGTGGCGATGGGCCTTCCGGTACGTGCGTCCGGTCCGCAGGCAGGACCGCTGCCCCCGGGCCAGTGGCGGGAGCTGGTGGCGGTAGACGGCGCGGTAGATCGTCTCGTGCGCCAGATGGCGTTCTTCCTGGCCCGGAAAGGTAGCCGGCAGGGCACGGGCGATCTGAGAGGGGCTCCAGTACTCGGCCAGCCGCGCGGCGACCCAGCCTCCCAGCTGGGTGTCGGCCTCGACCTTGAGCCGGTGGTGGCGCTGCCGGCGGTGGCGTGCGAGCTGTTCGGCGGTGAAGGGTCGGTAGGTGGTCAGCCCGCCGCGGTTGCGGCGCACCTCGCGGGAGATCGTCGAGGGAGCTCGGCCCAGCAGCGCGGCGATTCCACGCAGGCTGGTGCCGGCCCGGAGCTCGTCGGCGATCATCAGCCGCTCCTCTTGCGAGAGGAACCGGGCAGAAATCGGCTGTGGAGTCGGGGTGAGCGCCTCGAAGACGACCACGGTGCCGTCGGGGCAGGCCACCCGATAGCCGTTCTTCCAGTTGTTCGCCGAGCTGCGGTTGATCCCCAGTTCACGGGCCGCGGCGGCCACGGTCCAGCCCTGCCCGATCATCTTCAGGAACTGTTCCCGTTTGGCCGACATCGGCCGCCGCCCGACGCGGCGATCATGTCCTCTCAGTGGTGCTGTCATGGCCTAACTTTCGGTCAGGTGTTGCGACCATGACGAGAAAGCACCCGGTCGAAAAGTGAGCACTCGATGATTGGAGTGTGATCACTGTGGAAGATTGGGCGTTGATCCGTCGGCTGCATGCCGAGGGGGTGCCGAAGTCCCAGATCGCGTCGCGGCTGGGGATCTCGCGGAACACGGTCGCCAAGGCCGTGACCGCCTCGCGACCACCGCGCTATGAAAGGTCCACCGGGCCCAACGCCTTCCGCGATGTCGAGCCGGCCGTGCGGGCGCTGCTGGCCGAGCACCCGATGATGCCGGCCACGGTGCTGGCCGAGCGGGTGGGGTGGTCGGGGTCCGTCACCTGGTTCCGGGACAATCTTCGAGCCATCCGCAGCGAGTATGCCCCGGTCGATCCGGCGGATCGGTTGTCCTACCGGCCCGGGGACCAGGTCCAGTGCGATCTGTGGTTCCCGCCGGCACGGATCCCGCTGGGTGGCGCTCAGTGTCGATGCCGTCTGAATACTGACCCTCGGGCGCCGGGCGGATTCAACAGCTCGTCGCAACACCGACGTTGTTTCAGCATGACATCTTGGCCGCGAACACGGTGGCCGGCGTCGCCCATC